>CAZGVW010000067.1:0-4354 GCA_964529265.1 uncultured Phycisphaeraceae bacterium | reverse complement strand
CATCCTCGGCTTCGCTCTCGCCATCTTCGGCGCAGCGCTCCTCCTCTGCGCCCTCCTCGGCGACCACTTCACCCACCGCCTCCGCGCCATCTTCCTCCGCGCCCGCCCCCTCAACGCGACGTATGCAGGCCCCTTCCTGGGGCGCGGTTCCGTGGGCCGGAACTTCCAGGGGCCGAACTTCCGGGGGCGGGGCTTCCGGGGGCGCCGCTGCCCACGCTGCTGGTACGACATGTCCGCCATCGATTCCCTCCGCTGCCCCGAATGCGGCCGCGAAGCCCGCACCGAGCGCCAACTCCACAAAACCCGCCGCCGCCCGCGCCTCGCGCTCCTCGCCATCGTCCTCCTCATCGCCTCCATCCCCACCGCCCGCGCCCCCGCCATCCGCGCCCGCGGCTGGCGCGCCGCCCCACCCACCATCGCCCTCATCCTCGCCATGCCGTGGATGGAGGTGATCCCTCTCCAATCGCCGAACGCCCCGAAGCCGGAAGGCTGGCTCTGGACCGAGGAACTCGGCGCACGGTTCTCGCGCCCCGGCGAGCCACTCTGGCGACTCCATCGCGCGCTCCTCGTGCGCAAGTATCTCCACGGCGATATCGGAATCCCTGTCGGGAGCGAAGCCTGGAGTTGGCGCTATGGATGGATTCCGGTCAGCCAGATGGGCTTCGGAACTCCGGCCGCGGACCTGGACCGCATCTTCGCGCCCACCTTCGTCGTTCGCCGCAGGCAGGTTGCAGGCCACCCGATCTACGTCTCGACCCGCGGCGCGAGCCACCTTGCCGGAGAGAGCCTCGTCCTGCTCAGGCCGATTGAGCCCAGTGGGAATTCAGCCTTGGACCGGAAGACTTCCGCTTACATGCTCGGGGAAGTGCTCTATCCCCCCAACACCCATGTCCTCGCACTCGATCCCACCGCCCCCGGCACAACCCGCATCGAGTTTGATGCGCGAATCGGCGATGTCGCCGACCTCGGCAGCACCATCTGGGAAGGACGCATCTCCGCGCCCATTGAAGTGTGTTCTTCGATCGAAGAAGCCCTCCCCGCCCGCTCCTGGCCCGAACTGGAGCAGTGTTTCCACGATATCGAGCGCAAGTTCGTCTTCGATACCTCAAGCCTCGCTCTGCAGCACGATGTTCCGGCCCCGCGCGGCGGCGCCACGGGCTTCACCGCGCCGCGCACGGTGATCCCCGGTCGCCCACGCGGCATGTCTGTCGCCTTGCGCTGCGAGATTCTCGTGGACGGAAACCCCGTGGCGGAACAAATCCTGTACGCGGAGGCGCACCCGCTCCTGCCGCTCGCTCAGGAATACCTCCGCATGCGGCCCTTTCACGCATCCCGCGAAGATATTGAGCGCTTCGTCAACCCCAAGAAAGCCCAGAACTGGACCCTCCGCTTCCGTTCCGACCCCGCCGTCGCGCTCGCCGACGTCACCGCGACGAGTTTTTGGAGTTTCGATCACGAAATGCGAATTTCGGTGCGAAATCGCGCCGGAACGCTCTTAAGCGCCCCCGACCCATCCCCAGAACCCCCCGGAAGCCCCGCCACCCCCGTCCAGAACGCCCCAACCGCCCCCACCCCCGCCCCGCCATGAGCACCACCACGCTCTTCACCATCCTGGCCTGGCTCCTCGCGGCCGCGGGCGCGCTCCTTTTCGCCTGGGCGATGCTCTGGGATCGCGCCGCCCGCCGCGGATTCCGCCGCCGCGCTGCGCGTCTCCGCCGCTGCCCGCGCTGCTGGTATGACATGGCCGCCATTGACGGCCTCCGCTGCCCCGAATGCGGCCGCGACGCGAAAAACGAGAACAAACTGCTCAAAACGCGCCGAAAATGGCGCTGGGCCGCCGCGGCGGCCCTCCTCGCCCTCGCCTCCTACCCCGCCTTCCACATCAATCGCATCCAGGCCGAAGGCTGGACCGGCGCCGTCCCCACCGCCGCCATCATCCTCGCCGCCCCGTGGCTGGAGATGCCGCAGGGCGCGGCGCTCAGGGTCCCTCGCGGCGCCGCGCCCCTCTCGCTCGGCGAAACATTGATGAGGATGCTGCATGAGCGCCAGCGCGCGGAGGAAGGCCTGACTGTTGTTGACCGGAGCCTGCTCGCATGGCGCATCCGCAGTGGGGACTCGGATCGGCCCGTCGGGAGCAGGCAATGGGCGCAGCAGTATCTCCCGCTCGCTCGAAGCGCGAAGTTCACACATGCGCAGCGGAAAGCGCTTGGAGCGAAGTTCGCGGGCGCCAGCATCAGAACGCGGCCGGTGTGGATCGAGGGCGAGCCGGGGTTCCTGTCGATCCGACCGTTCCAGCACCTGCCGGAGCCGTGGCTTCTGCGGATCACGCCGGTCAGCCCACAAGGTGAGGAGGTCGCCTCTTCACACTTCGGCAACCAGCAGTCGACTGTTGGCGAGCAGTTCGCGGACTGGATGCTGCAGTACCATCTCCGCCTTCCTCCCATGGAGCGCGCCGCCGATCGAATCGCGCTGCATGCAGCCCTCGAAACGCATCCGACGCGCGTTGAACCGCCGTTTGTCCTGTGGGAGGGCGACATTGAACTGCCGGTCACGACGACCGCATCGCCCGAGGCCGGTCTGCCGGGCGCGCCGTGGCCGGAGATGGAGGAGTACTGCCGCTCGCTCGTTCCCATTCTCATCCACGCCCGCGATCGCGGCGGAGGCTTCCGCACGTTCCGAGCCCCGGAGAAGCCGCCGGTCGCGTTTCCCGTGGCCAAGCCGGAGGGGATGTGCTGCGCGCTCCGCATCGAGGCGTGTCTGGACGGGCGCACGCTGGCCCGCGGGACCATCATTGTGCCGAGCGACGAGCCTGCATGGCCCATGGACTACCACCTCGGCGACTGGCCGCTGACACCCGTGGAGCATCACTTCGAATACGAACCGCCTCCGGGCGACACATGGACGATCCGCATCCGCACCGACCGCGCGCTCTCACTCTTCGATGTTGACGCGAAGACAGCCTGGCAGTTTGAACTGGAGTTTCCCGTCGCCGTGCACAATTCGCGGGGCGAGGTCATTCATCCGCTGCCGGAAGCGGGCGATGGCGGCGCGGAGGGCGCGGCGCGGTGAACACCTCCACACTCCTCCTGATCCTGGGCTGGTCGCTCGCCGCGGCGGGGGTGGCGCTGTTTGCATGGGCGATGTTCTGGGATCGCGCCGCCACCCGCGGGTTCCGCCGCCGCGTCGTTCGTCTGCGCCGCTGTCCGAAGTGCTGGTATGACATGACCGGCGCCCCCGGGAGCGGCCTGCGGTGTCCCGAGTGTGGCAAAGAAGCGAAGAGCGAGAGGAAACTCTTCAAGACGAAGCGACGATGGCGGTGGGCGGCGCTTGGCGCGTTGTGTCTTTTCGCTGCGCGGCCGGTGGGCGCGCTTCCTGCCGTAAGAGCCAATGGGGCCGAGGCGCTCATTCCAGACCTCGCGCTTGCCGCGCTTGCGCCGCTGCCGAAGGGCTGGCGGGAGGCCGGTTCGGCCGAGGCGGCCTGGCTGTGGAAGACGTGGAGGAGTCGTCAGCAGTCAGATCGCACTTCGGCGCTGGGCGAGCGTCTGATGCTCCGGCGATTCATGAATCGCTATCCGGATGAGGCGGCCCGGGTCGTGCGGACCCGTCCGGTCTGGCCGGAGGGCGCCCCGATCTGGATCGAAGCGGACCCGCCGTGGTGGATGATCGGGATGAACAGCCGCCGATTGCTTGCGCACGCTGCGCACACGCCGTCTACGCAAGTGAACTGGTCCGCGGGGGGCGCAGGCTGGGCCTTTCAACTTGGGGACGCTTCCTGGCTGGACATGCAGCGCGAGATCCCCGCGCCGTCGAGCGGATCGACATCGCTCTCGCTTCTGCTCTCGCTTGAGCAGACCCACCGCGACCGTTACATGAACGCTGTGGAAGCGATGACGCTCTGGGCGGGCGGCCGCTCCGTCCCGATCCAGATTGTCGCTTCAGTTGACGAGATCATGACGCCGGTGCAGTCCGAGGAGATTGCCGGTCTCCTGCGCACGGAGTTGCACCCGTCGCTGCGCGTGGAGGTCACTGACCGCACGGCGCTCCTCGATCTTTCCGGCCTGTTCGTTGACGCCACGCAGCCCCTGGGCAAGTGCCTCGCGCGGCTGGGGCGCCCGACGGTGGGCGTGTGCGTCGAAGTTCTTCGCGACGGCGTGTGCGTCGCGCGCGGGGAGGCGGGCTGGACGGCGATGGCGCCTGAGTTCAGGTTTTCTCGGCTCTTTGTGACGGGCGATTCGAACTTGATGCCGCTCCGACCAGCGTCCGATGCGCTCTTTGAGCCGGGCGTCGGGGAGAGCGAGTGGCGCATCCTCCTGCGCAGCGATGCGCATGTCGCTCTGCGGGATCTTGAAAGCGA
>CAZGVW010000066.1:0-5911 GCA_964529265.1 uncultured Phycisphaeraceae bacterium | reverse complement strand
GCCCGGGGGGGCCCCCCCCCCCCCCCACCCGGGGGGGCCCGGCCCACCCCCCCCGGGGGCGGCCCCCTTTGGTATAGATTCACGCGGCGGGAGGCCGATGGAACAGGCGCAATGAACGCGCATCACGAGACAGGTGGAGATCCGCGGGGCCTGATGGGCGGGGGCGGGATGCCTTTGCCGCGGGCGATGCGGCCGGAGATCGGGCCGGAGGGCGCCGGTCCGGGGATGTTCATTCCGGGGGCGGGGGCGGATTCGCCGCATTCGCGGCGGGCGATGCTTCGTGTGGGGCTGAGCGCCGGGCTGGCGCTGGGCGCGGCGGCTGTTCTGGGCGGGTGCGCTTCGGGGCGGCGGAACAGCGCGAGTCTGCCGGGGCCGAAGTGGCCTTCGGAGCGGACTGCGCGGCGGCCGACGAAGTATGAGCCGGCGCGGCCGCGGAGCATGCCTTCGACGCCTTCGGCGCAGCCGCCGATCGCGAGCAACGTGATTCCGCGGTCAGCATGGACGAATGCGGCGCCGATTCCGAGCCGGATGGACGTGATGCTGCCGGTGCGGCGGATCACGGTGCATCACGACGGGATGCCGCCGGTGTCGCTCTTCAGCGAGAGCGACGTGATGGACCGGCTGGCGACGATTCGTGAATCGCACGTTTCGGGGCGCGGGTGGGGCGACATCGGCTACCACTACGTGATCGATCCGCAGGGTCGTGTGTGGCAGGGGCGGCCGCTGCAGTGGCAGGGCGCGCACGTGAAGGATCAGAATCCGGGGAACCTGGGCGTCCTGTGCCTGGGGAACTTCGAACTGTCATCGCCGTCGGATGCGCAGCTGGCGTCGCTGGACCGGTTCGTGGCGGAGCAGATGCATCAGTACGGCGTGCCGCTGTCGCAGGTGAAGACGCACCGGGAGCTGGCGCCGAACATCTGCCCGGGGCGGAACCTGCAGCGGTACATGGAGTTCACGCGGCGCTCGGGCTCGCTGGCGCGGGCGTGAGTGCTGCGGGGGCTGCGCACTGTTGCGATCGGGTTATCTCTTGGGGTCTGTGACGTCCATGCCGCGTTGCTCGTGGATGGCGGGCGCGGGCGGGCGCTTGGGCTCGGCCTGGGGCGCCGGGGGCGGCGCGCCGAGGTCGATGCGGCGGGTTCTGGAGATGACGGCGACATGGCCCGGTGTGATCTCGAGGGCCGCGAGGGGCGCTCCGCCTGAGCCGGCGACACCGCTATCGACGTGGTAGACGCGGTTGCGGCGTTCGCAGCGGGGGACGGGAGAGTGGCCGACGACCTGCCCCGCGGCCTTGAGGTGGTAGTGGATCCACTCCACGCGTCCGCGGGTATCCGCATCGCGGCGGGCGCTGAGTTCGCTCCACCAGAGGGGCCCCTTATCGTGCATGTCGACGGAGCGCCAGAGCCATTCCGGATTCTGAATCCGCGCCTGGTACTCGGCGTTGATGTCGGGGAGGGATCGCTCGCAGAAATCCTCGCTGATGCCGCCGAAGGAGTAGACATAGTCGCCGATGCGGACGACGACGTTGCGCGAGCGAAGCCAGTCGCCCATTTCCGTGCTGGGGGCGATGGTGTCGAGGAACTCGGCGCCGCCGAGTTTGACCTGATGGTCGAGGTACATGCGGTAGAGGCGAAGGGCCTCATCGCGCTTGGGCTCGTTCTCGGCGAGCATGGCGTAGCGAGAATAGAGGAGTGCGATGAGGGCCTTGCGGCGGTCTTCGGCGTCGGCGCCGGCGAGGGGGATGTAGGCGGTCTGATCGGCGCCGAAGAGGCGTGAGAGATCGCCGCCCAGGATCATGTGCTCGGTCTTGCCGTGGAGCGCATGCACCATGCCGCCGGCGGACGCGGCTTCCTTTTCGAGGCGCATCATGAGGCGGATGCTCTCATCGAGCGCGCCCTCGGCGCCGAAAAGGTTGCCGAGCTGGACGAGATGGGCGTCGCCACCGATCCAGCGCTGGTTCTCGTCGATGAGGCCTGCGACCTGGAGGACGTCGATGAACTTCTCGTGGTCGCCGTAGACGCTGCCGACGACGACGACGCGATCCGCGGCGGGGAACTCGCAGGGGACGTGGCCGGCGGCGGGGGCTGTTTGCCCGGGTTCGGCGGCGAGAGCGGGCGCGACAAGGCTGACCGCCAACACGGACACAAGGGCGATGAACAATCGTGCTGCCAAGGCTGCTTCTCCTTGATTCGTCTCTCTGATCGTCCGGGCGGGGCTGGCGCGAGGGCCTGATCTTCGGGAATCCCGGAACGCCGCCGGCCCCTCATGCCTGTTCTTCGCCACCCGGCGGCGGGCGAAACATGGTACCGGCGTAGCCGCGGCCGGGTTCGCGCTGGGGGATGGGCCTCCCGGGGGGAGGACCCGGCTACTGCTTCTCAGGCGGCTTTGCGGGGTCCGGCTCGATGCGTTTGAGGCTGCCGATGGTGGAGAGGACCTTGGCGGCGCCGAGGTCGCCAGATTGGGCGATGGTGATGGAATCGGCCCATTCCTGCTCCTGGAGGCGTCCTTCCGCGACGTCCCAGAGGATGCGTTTTCGGGAGGACTGCTCCCTGACCTCGGGCGTCGAGCCGGGGATGAGGGGTTCGAGATCGCCGGGCGCGATGGCGCCTTCGCATTCGACTCCGGCGACGGCGGTTTCGACGCCGGCGAGGCGGCAGTGCATCGTGACGGCGCCGTTCAACATGCCGCCGACGGTGGCGGGCGCGGTGTACGTCCATTCGGAGCCGATTTCGCGCGCGGATGCGCCTTCGCCGACGCCCCAGACGTCGTGCGCGACGCTGCGCCACCATGATTCGTGAAAGAGGCTGTGCATGTCGCGGGCGGCGGGCTCCGCGGCAAGGGCTTCAGTCACGGCCTCGTCGCCGCCGAGGGATTCGACGGCGCCGGTTCGGTCGAGGGAGAGGAGGATGGGGATCTCGAGCATGCGGCGAAGAAGGCGCGCGCGAGCATCGGAGGGGTTTTCCGAATCGGGGCGGTTGCTGTCGAAATCCCAGACGGCGACACGGGGAGGCTCGACGTGAACGGCGAGGCGGGTGAGGCGCATTTCGACGCGGGCGCCGCCATCGGGCCGGACTTCGAGCACGCGCATGGTGAAGCGGCGGGTGACGTCGCCGATGAGCGTTTCGGCGCCGACGAACTGGACTTCGAGCGACTGGATGACGCGCTGCTCGTGCTCGAAGGTCGTGGTCTCGCCGGGGCGGAACTTCGGCGCGAGGTTGACGGTGGCGGCGGCGGGCGCGGAGGGTCGGGAGCAGGAGGCGGGGGCGAGGATCGCGAGGGCGAGCGCGGCGGCGCGGAGGGGCATCGCGATTGAAAGCCGCGGGATCCTCACGAGCGATCGCGGCGCCATGCGGGCGCCTCCCCGTGCGCGGCGGTGATGGTGGAGCGAATGCCGCCGCGGCCGCGCCATTCGGTGACGATTTCGAGCCACGCCGGCTTCATCGCGGCGACGAGATGATCGCGGATGACGTTGGTGACGGCTTCGTAGAAGATGCCCTCGTTGCGGAAGGACTGGTAGTAGAGTTTGAGGGATTTGAGTTCGACGCAGCGGCCCGCGGGCCCGGGCGCGGGCTGATATCGCAGCGTGACGGCGCCGAAATCCGGGTGGCCGGTCTTGGGGCAGAGGGAGGTGAACTCCTCGGCCACGTGCTCGATGATGTACGGCGTGGCGGCGGGGTTGGGGAAGGTTTCGAGGAGCGCGGGATCGGGCATGGTGGAGGGAAGGATAGGCGGGGGCCGGCGAGGGCGCTGAGGCGCCGGCGCGAACGAGCCTCACCCGTACCGACTGATCAACTCCACGATCCGCGGCTGGTCGCGGTTGATCTGCACGCTGCGCCGCAGAGCGCGGATGGCCTCCGTGCGCGCCTGCACGTCCTGGCGATCGCTCAGCAGGTAGCGGTTCAGTTCGCACACGCCCACGCCGTTCAGCGCGGGGTAGTAATCCGGATCGATCTCGAGCGCCTTGCGGAACGAGCGCATCGCCCCGGTGTAGTCGCCCAGTTTGAACTGCGCGAAGCCCATGCGCTCGTGCGCCGCGGCCGACGCCTCCATGCGCTGCAGGCGCTCCAGCGTGTTCACCATCTCCTGGTAGCGCCCCGCCTTGCCCAGGCTGTCGGCCAGGTTGAGCAGCAGCGGCGGCGTGAGGTCCATCAGCTCCGCCGCGGCCTGGAACTCCAGCACCGCCTCGTTGTGGCGACCCATCGCGGCGTACACCGCGCCCAGGTTCACGCGGGCCGGGCCGCTCTTGCGATCGATCTGCACCGCGCGCCGCGCATAAGGCAGCGATTGCCTCGGCTCATCCAGCTGCAGATACGTCGTCGCCAGGTTCATGTTGGCGTCGAAATCCGTCGGGCGAATGGCCAGCGCCCGCAGATACGCCCGCACCGCTTCCGTCAGCCGATCGAGCAGCTGGAGCATCAGCCCGTGGCGGTACTGCGCATCGAAGTTGCCCGGTTCGATCTCCGCGGCCCGCTGGTAGCCCGTCGCGGCCGACTGGTAATCGCCGCGCTCGCGCTGCGCATCCGCCAGGCCGATGTGCGCCGTCACCAGCGTCGGGTTCACCGCGATCGCCTGCTCGAAGTACGCGATCGCCTCCTCCAGACGCCCCTCCGTGAGCAGGTTCTCCGCCTGCGCCACGTGCTCGTTCGCCCGCGCATGCGCCAACTGCGTGCGAGACGGCCCCTGCCGGCAGCCCGAGAGCGCCATCGACGCCCCGCACCCAAGCCCCACAGCCGCGGCGGCGCACAACCAGCGATGTCTCGTTCGTGATCCCTTCACCATCATCGTGAACCCGCTCCGGAAGACTCCTGCTCGCTTCGACCGCTCGCCCGCCATCTCCCTGCACACTCAAGACGCCGCGGATCGCCTGCCCCCCGACGCTTTCTTCCCCCGCACTCCCCCGCGGCTGCGACCAGGGGCGGAACTTCCGGGGCCGGGGCTTCCGGGGCTTCCGGGGGCGGGGGCTGAATCGCGCCGATTCTGCGCACGTCCCCGCGCCTTCTCAGGCGGCGCCGCCGCGGCTTCAACTTCCGGGGGCGGGGGCGTCAACAACTTCCTCAGCCGCCGCAGGTTCAGCGTGTCGAACGCAGTACCTTTCGGCGTTTTCCCCTTCGGCGTTTCCATGATTTTCGGAACGCTCGCCAGGGCCGGATGGTTCACGAAAACTCCAAACGCCACCAGGCTCACGTGCCCCTCGCCGACGTGGGCATGCCGGTCCACGCGGCTGGCGCGGGCGCCCTTCGAGTCATTCAGGTGAACGACCCGCAGTCGCCCGAGCCCGCACAGGCGATCGAACTCCTCGAGCGTCGCCCGGGCGCCCGCCTCCGACTCCAGGTCATACCCCGCCGCGAGCAGGTGGCACGTATCCAGACAAAACCCGATGCGCCCCTCCGCCTCCGGGCCCGCCTCTTCGTGAATCATCGCGGCCAGCGCCGACAGTTCCCCGATTTCGCGCCCGAGCGTCGAGCCCCCGCCCGCCGTGTCCTCGAGGCACGAGACCACGTCGCAGCCCTTCGTCTCGCGCAGCAAGCGCTCATACGCGCGCGCGATCCGCCGCAGCCCCGTCTCCACACCCTGCCCCATGTGCGCCCCGGGATGGTGCACGAGAAACGGGATCCCAAGCCGCGCGCAGCGCTCAATCTCCTCGCGCATGAGCGCGATGGATTTCTCCCACAGCGCATCATCCGGACTCGCGAGGTTGATGAGATAACTCGCGTGCGCCACCGTCCGCCCGCGCCATCCGAGGCGATCCATCTCCGAAAGCCACTCCGCCTCGTGCGCCGGATCGAGCGGCGCCACGCGCCACTGACGCTGGTTCTTCGTGAACACCTGCACGGTGTCGAGCCCCAGCGCCTCCGCCTCGCGCAGCGCATTGGCCATGTTCCCGGCAATCGAGAGATGCGACCCAAACATGGCG
>CAZGVW010000065.1:0-4421 GCA_964529265.1 uncultured Phycisphaeraceae bacterium | reverse complement strand
GCGGGATGTCCGCCGGCGGCACGACCTATGTGAACGGCGTCGCCAGAAGCTTTCCGTCGATGGTGAACCACATCTATGTCGACGAGCGCTACTTCACAACGGTCGGCCAGCATGTGCTGCGAGGCCGCGACTTCACGAGGGCCGACGGCGCCATGGCTCCGCGCGTCGCGATCGTGAGCGAGTCGTTCGGACGGCTGCTCGCTGAGGGCGGCGATGCGCTCGGGATCCGCATCCGCGACTACGGCAGCCGTCGCGGGCAGCCGGCGGATGAGATCGCCGTCATCGGCGTGGTGCCGGATGTCATCACGAGCTTCACCGTGACTGAACCACTGGTGATGTACATGCCGTTCGCCCAGGCGTCGCCGGGCACGGGCCGGCGCCTCACCTTCCGCACCAGCGGCGATCCAGCCGCGGTCAATCGCGAAGTCCTCAGCACCATCAAACAGATCGACCCGGCGGTGACCGCGCCGACGCTGCTGACCATCAACGATCAGCTCAAGAGGCAGATGTCGGCGCAGCAGTTCGGCGCCACCGTCATGGGCGCGCTCGGCGTCATCGCGGCGATCCTGACGCTGCTCGGCACCTACGTGCTCGCCGAGTCGATGACGGTGATCCGGAAGCGCGAGATGGGCATCCGCGCCGCCCTCGGCGCCACGCGGCGCCAGCTGGGATCGAGCGTGCTGCGCGAGTCCGCCGCCCTCGTCGGCATCGGCCTCATCGTCGGGCTCGGCCTCGCAGGGGTCGGCGCCAGCACGATCCAGTCGTTCCTGTTCCAGGTGCAGCCGCTCGATATCCCGACTTTGGTGTCGGTCGCTGCGTTGATCCTGGTGCTGGCGCTGGCGGTGAGCCTGCGGCCGGCGATCAACGCGACCCGCGTCGATCTCGCGAAGTTGTTGAAGGACGCGTGAGCCGGTCGCGCCCTACCAGATCACCTCGATCCCGTATCTGGCGAACACGGCGTCGGCGGTCACGACCGGCAGACGGTCGGCGCGCGCCTGGGCGATGAGCAGGCGGTCGAACGGATCGCGGTGATGCAGCGGCAGCGACTCGACGGCCGCCGCGTGCGACCAGTCGACCGGCAGCAGCCCGACGCCGGCGTCGCGCTTGGCGGCGACGTACGCCTCCACCGAGGCCGGCAGCGTCAGCCGGCCCAGACGAGCCTTGATCGCCATCTCCCACACGGATGCCGCGCTCAGCAGCAGCTCGGCGTCCCGCGCCTCGATGGCGCGGCGGGCGGTCCGAGTCAGCCGCCGATCGCCGCCGGCAAACCACAGGAACGCGTTGGTGTCGAGCAGGAGCCTCACTCGGAATCGTCGGCGAACTCGGGGAGGGGCGCGTCGAAGTCGTCGCGCAGCCCGATCCGGCCGCGATCGCAGCCGAACGCGAATCGTCCCTTCTCGTGCGGCGCGACCGGGCGCAACTCGGCAATCGGCCGTCCGCGCCGCGTGATCACGAACGTCCGCCCCTGCCCGACCTGTTCGAGCAGCTCGGAGAGGCGGGTCTTGGCCTCGAACGCGCCGATCTCGGTCGTCGGCATTCAACTAGTCTATTCAACTGGTTCGTTCAAGCAAGCCGGCTCGGCGGGCGCCGACGGGCTGAAGCACGGGGCCTGATGCTAATATGCTTTTGTGCGCACGACGATCGAGTTGCCGGCAGATCTGCTCAGGGCGGCGAAGTCACGCTCCGCCGAGCGGGGTGAATCCCTCAAGGCACTGTTGACCCGCGCCCTGGCCGCCGAGCTGCAGGTCTCGCCGCAGCCCGGTTCGAGGAGCCGGGTCCAACTGCCGCTCTTCGGCAGTCGTGCCGGTCCTCCCGTGCGCGTCACCAACCAGGACTTGGAGCGGGCGCTGGCGGACGCTGACGTCTCGGCCGCCCGGATGAGGCGCGGCCCGCGCCGCCGGTCCCGCAGTCGGCGATGAAGCTGCTCGACGTCAACGTCTGGCTGGCGGCCGCCTGGGCGCGTCACGTCCATCATCCGATTGCCAGGCAGTGGGTGGATGCCGAAGCGGACGACCTGCTCTTCTGTCGCGTCACCGAGCTCGCATTCCTGCGGCTGGTGACGAGTCGTGCCGTGACCGGCGACGACGCGTTGACCAGGCGCCAGGCGTGGGATCTTCTGTTGGCGCTGCAGGCGGATCCGCGGATCAGGTTCGCGCCCGAGCCGCGCGGATTGGCGCCGCTCTGGATCGCCTTCTCGAAACGCGACGACCGAAGCCATCTGCTGTGGACCGATGACTACCTGGCCGCCTTCGCCCAGGCGGCCGACGCCGAGCTGGTCACACTCGATGCGGGATTGCGATCACGGTATCCGTCGGTGAACGTGACGATACTTCGATGATGCCACCGACCGAACGCGTTCCGGCGCATAGTAGCCGGCGCGAGTGCGGACGGTGACGTTCGGCCGATTGACCCGGACGCTGATCCGCCTGAACCGTCCATCGGCGGCCCGATTCGACGACTGGTACCCCAGTAGATAGAACGCGCCGGTCTCCCGCAGGATCTGCGTCACGCCGGTGGTGAACTCGTTCGTGTTCATGAAGGCGCGACCGCCCGTGTTATCGGCTATCGTCCGCGGCATGTCGCGGTAGTACCCGGCCTGTACCTCCGGAGTGTTGTCGTCGTTCAGGATGACCACCCGCTGCCGCACCTCGATATGGAACCGCAGCCCATCCAGCCCTCCGGGATCGATGGCGTAGACGTTGAGGTGCGCCTGCTGCGCCCGGTCCAGCGCGATCTTCAGGCGGTCGAACATCACGGCGTGGGCGCCGCCGGGGGTCCCCACCTCCCGCATCTCGAGGGGCACGCCGACGCTGACCCACACGAGCGCCTTACGGCGCTGCGGGACGACGGCGAGCCAGTCGGCGACGCGCGCGAGCGTATTCGAGCGAGGCCGTGAAGAAGGGGATCTCGGGAATGGCGTCGCTGCCGGGGACATGTCCCGCCGACTGAAACGCGTCGACCTGTTTGAGCAGCCGCTCGCGATCCCACGATAGGCCGAGCTTTCCTTTCTGATTGCGCGTGAACACGACCGCAGCCAAATCGCCGTGACCGAGCTGCTCGATCGTGCGCCGCGCGATGTCCTTCACGCTGGCCACCATCTGCGGATTGGCGGGCACCATCGCGTCGTCGAGCACGAGCACGAGGATGCGGCGATCCGACAACGGCGCGGCGGCCGGCGATTCAATCGGGGGCTGAACGGGTGACCCCGTCGGCTGAGGAAGATCGACGGCCGCGAACGACTCGATCTGCTGGCGCGAGCCGTTCTCCAGCACCGTGAAGTCGCCGGCCGTGAGGTCGCGAACCGGTTGGCGATCGCGATCTAGCACGGACACGTCGAGCCGGATCAGCGACGGCGAAGTAGCCACTGCGCGCGCGCACCTGCACGCCAGGCCGGGTGACCTGGACCATCAGCCGCCGGAATCGCCCGTCCATCGGTCCGCCGGGCCGAAACCCGAGCAGATAGTACGCGTCGTTCTCGGCGAGTAGCGTGGCAACCCGGCGCTCCGGCGCATTCGTGTCGATGACGGCGCGGCCGCCCGTCTCATGCGAGATGATCTGCAGGAAATCGCGGAACTGCCGGCCAGGATTGATGTCGCGGCCGGACACCGGCGCGGCGAGTCCGCTCGGATCGACGGCATAGATGTTGACGTTGGCGCGCTCGGCCGCGAGCAGGATTCCCTGCATTCGATAGTAGAGGTCGGACATCTTGCCTTGGGCGTCTCCTCCGCCGAACGTGACGAGCATCGGCTGCAGGAGGTCGGCGTCGAACGGCACGCCGCGGCTCACCAGGAACACGATCTTGCGCCGGTTGGAGACGCGCGCCAGTTGATCGATGACCAGGCGCAACCCGATCACCAGCCGATCGGGACTGGACGACCAGTTCAGCTGGTCAACGGCGGCGTGCAGCCGGCCGCGGTCGGTCGTCAGGTCCTGCGCCTGATCGTCGAGTCCGGCCAGCACGACGGCGGTGAGATCCGACGGGCCAAGCCGATCGACGATGGCGTGTCCGATCTGCTTCGCCGTGCGCAGGCCCGCCAGGTCGAGCGCGAAGGCATCGAGATACGGGACGATGAGCCGCTGGTCGTCCAGGTTGTTGCTCTGGACATCCAGAGGGACCTTGGGGAACGACGTCGCGGCCGTGCCCGCCGGCGCCGTCAGGTCAACCGAAGCGAACGCCGCGATGGGCCGCGGCGCGCCGTCTTCCAGGATCCTGAAATCGTCGGCAGTCAGGTTGCGGACCGGCCGGCCGTCGCGGTCGATCACCGACACGTCGAGCTGGATCAGATCGGTCCGCGCCCGAAACGTCTGGAACTGTCCCGCCAAGCCGGACGCGCTGATCACCCCAAAGGCCACGATCACCGTGCCGAATCGGCAGGCTCCGAGCCAAGCGCCGTAAGGTCGCGGCAACCCCGTCATGTCGC
>CAZGVW010000064.1:0-8950 GCA_964529265.1 uncultured Phycisphaeraceae bacterium | reverse complement strand
GATGCCAGACGAGGGGGTGTAATTCAGGATGCTGCCCCACTGGTCCGGAACAGGCAGCCAGTCGCCCTGGAGAAAGGCGTACGGCAGTATCAGCTGGGGCAGATAGCGGAGCTGTGCGGCCAGCGCCGTCGCGTACTCAGGATTGAGTCCGCCTTGCCGCAGAGACTGCTCGACATGCAGGAGCTGCGGGAGGAACTGAATGGCGGCGATGCCGGCCCCGGCTGCAGGCGCAACGCCCCAGTGCGCCGCACCCATGAGGACCATCGAGGCCGCGCGGGCCGGTGAGTGCCCGGATTGCCGCGACCGCTGCCACAATCGCGCCGCCAGGTGCGTCGTCGTCGCGATGACGGTAATGACCGTGAAGGTGGGGTGACCCGAGAGAAGCTGAACGCCGAACACGATGGCGGCGGCAAGGAGGGATCCGTAGGTCCCGCGCTGAACAAAACGCTCCACACACAGCATCGCGACGGGCAGCAGACACGCCGACCGGTGCAGCGCGATGTTCCGGATGAAGACAACCGAGAAGCTGTTGAGCATCATGCACAGGCCGCCGACCACGCACGCCGCCCTGTGCAGCCGGAACTCGCGCAGAAAGAAGAACATCGACACGCCTGCAATCGCGAAGTACACGCCCACTTCGAGCATGAACGACGCAGGCGGCCTGCACATCCACGTCAGCAGGAGCCGGATGGGATGGAAGTGTGCAGACTGTCCTTCGCCAACGGTCGGCGCGCCGGACCCCACTTCCGGCCACCAATGCGGGATGTGACCTGCGCGAAGCGCGTCGTGCAGGAAGACGGTTTGCGGATAGTGCTGCTGCGCGTTGTCCCAGTAGAAGAAGAACTCGCCGCGCAGCAGCGGCACGAGCACGAACCCGAGCGCCACCATCGCGAGGAGACCCGGACCCAGGACGCGGCGCCGGAGGATCACGTTCATGGTGTCGATCGAGCGTTCGAGAGGATGTCGAGCGGGCCTCGAACCGTTGACGTCGGTGGGCCGCCGGCTTCGTCCAGCCGATGCGTGCTCAATCGCGCGTCAGGCCGACGCGCCGCATGACCTTTTCGACAAACTCATCGTTGATGGGCGTGTACTTCCTGATTGGAAAGTACACACGCAACGCGAGGTTGTTCAAGGCAATCATCGCGCGCCGGCCGGCGCCGTCGGTCGCCTCCGGTTTGTAGAGCACCGGCTTGATCCCGATCTTCTGCTTCTCCTGCGTGAAGTAGTACGCCGCCAGCGACTTCCGCTCCACTCCCTCGGGACACTTCAGGACTTTCGGGTTGCCGTGGAACGCGATCGGATTCGTGCGAAACAACACCATTCGATTGAAGTACGGGGTGATCTCCTTCACGGAGCTCATCGTCTTGTGATCGATGATCTGCAACTCGCCATCCCACTCGGCCTTCCAGTCCTTGTTCAGGTACAGAAGCAGGTTGATCTGACGCTTCCAGTCGTCGTGGCCGTTGTGGCCGACCGACTCGCGGTGGATCTTCAGGAAGCAGCCCGGCAGACTCTTGTGCAGGCCCGAGCTGCCGTCGAGCGTTTCGTCGGCGATCAACTGCTTGACGCCGCTGACCTCTTCGAGGAACTTCAGCCACCGCGGCGATTCGAGATCTGCGAACAGTTCCAGCATGGCCGGATGCATGTGCGGCTTCTTGCTGTGGCAGTACTTCCGCTCGTTGTAGTGATTGTGGAAGATCCAGCCATCGGTCGTCCCGTCGAACCCCTCCACGGCGCGTTCGGCCTGATCCGGCGCGAGGAAGTCATCGATGACGACGTACGGGAACGGCGTGGCCGATTCCCACTCGGCGCGCAGTTTGCGCGCCATTTCCGGCAGTCGATCGAATGGAATCACGGTGTTTTTCCTGGCGCCTGCGGCAGCAACACGCATGCCATCAGATGCGACGAGTCATCCGAACACGGCCGCGTCCGGATCGGCCAGCGGCCGTTTCAAGCGGAACAGGAAAGTCCACTGATGGGCTGACTTTAGTCAGCGACCGTTGGCGCCACTTGTCGTACGAACGGAGGCCTGCCGCAGGATCGACAGCCGCGCTCTGAGCTGTTCGAGGAGGGCTGTCTGACCGGGTGTTCCGGCAAGGTTCTGCGCCTCCGCCGGGTCCGCGGGGAAGTCGTACAGCTCCTCGTGCCCACTGCTGTTGACGATGTAGTGCATGCCGTGGGCGAAGAGGGAATAGAGGTCGCCCTTCGCGTTGGGATACCGATCCGGAATCCGAATACCCTGCTTCAACTCCGCGAATGCCGGCGACCCGGCCGGGCGGCTCGCCGGCGTCCCCTCCGGCGCCCAGTGGCTCGCGAGCGATTCGCCCGGCATGCACCCCTCGCATTCGGCTTTGACCACCGACAGCACCGTGGCCGGGATGTCACGGAGGGACACGGGATCGGCGACTCTGACGCCGGCCTTCAGGCCCTCGGGGAGCAGAATCATGAGCGGAACGTGCAGCACCTCCGGATACAGCGTGTTTCCATGGCGCATGAAGCCGCGCTCGCCGAGATGCTCGCCATGGTCTGACGTGATGATGACCACCGTGTCGTCGAGCACGGCCCGTCGCCGGAGGTCGTCGAGCAGCCGTCCGATCTGGTGGTCGATGTACGCGATGGCCCCGTCGTAGGAGTCCGTCTCGGTCTTCAAATCCTGTGGAGACCATTGCCGGTTCCACCAGTGCCGGGGATCCCCACGCGACCCGGCTTCGCGAAACGTCGCGTCGAATGGCGGCGGTGGCAGGAACGGCTGATGGGCGTCGAGATAGTTCAGGAACGCGAAGAACGGCCGGTCGCCGTCCTGGCGCGCGAGCCAGCGCAGGAAGTTGTCGTTGATCTCGGCGGCGCTCTTCCGGCCCGGAATTTCGTCGTAGCCGATCCACCCGCGAAACCGGAACGCGAAGTCCTCGTTGAGCGAGAATGAAATGAGCTCGCGTCCGATCGCCGTGCTCACCAGCGCCTGGCTCACCGACACCGGGTAGTCCTCGTAGTACACGAATCCCCTGGCCAGACCGAACTCCGACGTGCAGTAGAACAGGTTGGCGGAAAAGCCCGCGGTCAGGTAGCCCCGATTGCGCAGGACCTCGGCGAGCGTCGGGTATCGCGCGTCCAGCGGCGTGTGCCAGTCGGCGGACAGCTCGTGAGGCCAGCGGCCGGTGAACATCGTCGCGTGCGAAGGGAACGTCCACGAGGACGGCGCAACCGCGCGATCGAAGACGACGGCGCCCGGCGCCCACCGGTCGAGATTCGGCGTCGTCGGCCGCTGGTAGCCATAGAGGCTCAGGCTCCTGGCCCGAACGGTATCGAGAACAATCAGAAGGACGTTGGGTGCGCGCGCAGGCGCAGGTGGGAGTCCAGCCACGGCCTGCTTGTGGCTCGACGACTGCCACCAGTAGGCGCCGGCGGCCAGCAGCAGGACGCTCACGGCGAGCCACGGAAGGGTCCGCCGAACGATTCGCTGGACCGCAACCGCACGCCGCGCCAGGACACGCGCGGCCTGGACGGCAACGCCAGCCGCCACGATCAGCTTCGCGTACAACGCGACCTGGCTCTCCAGCAGCAGCACGGCGAGCGCCGATAGAAACACGACGCTCGCCAGCGTGACCTGCAGCACCCACCGGCTGGGACGCCACGCCCAAACCAGCGCGGCGACGACCCCTGGGACCGCGAACAGCGCGGCGTCTGCCAGCGGCGCCAGCCAGACCGCGTCGACCCCGACCTTGATCATGTACCCCAGGTAGTACTTCTTGACGGCCAGCAGCGATACTTCAACGAGGCCGGTGAGGCCGCCAGCCCACAACGAGATGCGCACGAAGTCGAACGGGCGCAGCGAATTCACAGTGGCAGATTCGTAAGCCATCGGCGCGGTGAGTCGGAGTGTACACCCACCGCACGAACGGTCACCGTGAGCCCAGCCCCGATCGAGATCGGGTCACGTCCTGGCTGACGTCTCCCTTTCTGGCGCCGTTCGTGGAAGTTGAGGTAGCGTACGCGGACCGATGTCGCGCCCTGTTGATCCCGGCGACGCCAGTCAAGGCAGAGCGCCCGTGACATTCCGCGAAGGCATCCTGGCGACGTCAGCAGTGGTCGCTCTGATGGCTCTTCAACTCATTGCCATCGACGGGTTCTCTCTCTTGTCCAGGAACTTCTGGGTCGACGAGCTGTACACGTACGCGATCGTCGCCGATCCAAGCCTGGCCCACGCGCTGCGGGCCATCCATGGGGGCATGGACAGCATGCCGACCTACGCGCTCCTGATGCGGTTGCTGAGCATCCCGTTCGGCGACCCGTCGGAGGTGTTCCTTAGGTCTGGCTCTCTCGGCTTCATCGTCCTCGCGATGGTCGGGGTGTACGTGCTCCTCCGTCGCGCCGTAGCCCCCGCTGCCGCGTTCGCTGGAGCTCTCGCAGTCTGGGCGCATCCTCTGGTCCTGACCCACGCCTTCGACGCCCGGTTCCACGGGCCGTTCCTGGCGGCGGCCGTATGGTTCTGCCTTGCGATCGATCGCCGCCAGACGCGACCGAACGAGCGGCGAACCGGTGTCGGACTCGCGCTTGCCGCCCTCGCACTCTGCGCCATCCATCTGTTTGGCGTTGTCGTGTGGGCCATCGTGCTCGCTGCGAGCGCAGTTGTGTTTCGACGATGGCGCGCACTGTGGCCGGCGCTGGCCGGACCGGTCGTGCTGCCTGGGCTATGGTGGCTGGCCCTCGGACCGCAACGCGCGGCGGTGACGATCAAGACCTGGGAGCCCGAGTTCTCGTGGTCCCGCGCCGCAGATACGGCCGGCTACGTCCTGGTTCCGGAATACCTCGCCGCCGTGTTTCTCCTGATCTGGGGCGTGCTGTGCGTGAGATGGATGCTCACCGGGGGTCGGGCTGCGACACCACCGGCCGCGGCGCCGCCATCCGCGCTGATTCTCCTGACAACCCTGAGCGTGCTGGTCCCGGCGCTGGTCGTCCTCTCTCTGCTGATTCAGCCGGCGCTGACGCCCCGATACGCGATCGCGGCCATTGCCGCGCTGGCGCCGGCGGTCGCCTGGGGCGTGGCGCGGCTTCCGCGATGGGGAGCGGTGGTGATCATGGCTGCCTTGATCGTCACGAGCACGAATGTCCTGCGGCGACACGCGAACCAGGCACGCTGGCAGGACCAGCAGACCGACGCGATGATCACCGTGCTCCGGGAGCTTCCCGGCAACGATCCCGTGGTGTTCGAGGTCGCGCACGGGCTCGACGTGATGTGGCGGTACGCGCCTGACCTGCGATCGCGCCTCGTGCTGCTCGACTTCGAAATCGACGACGTCCCGCATCCGAGTCCCATGCGGATCGTCTCCCGCGATCTGGCTCGGGCCTACCGGAGGTTCTTCGACGGGCCGCGTCAGGCGACGTGGCAGGAGGTCCGATCGTGGTCGAGCTTCTACGTCGTGCCCGACCCGCGCGCCTATAGCGTGCGCCCGGGCGCGGACAATCGCTATACAGGCTTCACGGTCACCGCGGTTGGGCCACAGGTGGCCATCGCCGCGCGCCACTGACGTCCCGCTTCGCGATGCCCACTCGTCCCTCCACGACACTGGCGATACTGGCGCTGAACGAAATCGAGGCTGTTCAAGTCGTCCTGCCCCGCATCGACCCCGCCTGGGTCGACGAGATCATCGTCGTCGATGGCGGCTCGACCGACGGGACTATCGAGTGGTGCGAGGCTCACGGGTTCCGGGTCTTGAGGCAACGCCGGCGCGGCTATGGTGCGGCCATGCGCGAAGTCATGGAGATTGCCCGCAGTGAGTACGTCATCGAGTTCATGGCGGACGGCAATTCCGACCCCGCTGCGATTCCTCGATTGATCGACAAGGTGTCTGACGGCTACGACCTGGTGGTGGGTTCGCGTTACCTCGACGGCGCCCGGAGCGACGACGACACGCTCATCACGAGGTTCGGCAACTGGTGTTTCACCAAGCTCGTCAACGTGCTGTTTCATGCCTCGTACACCGACGCGATGATGGGATTTCGCGCGTATCGCATCTCGGCCTTCCGCACCATGCAGGTCGATGAGGACGGGCTGACGTTTCCCACGCAAGGGTCCATCCAGTTCGTCAAGTACGGGTATCGCGTGGCCGAAGTCGGCGCGAACGAGCCGAAGCGGATCGGCGGCGTCCGCAAGGCGCACAACATCTATACGGGTCTGGAGCTGTTGAAGATGATCGCCCGCGAGTACGTTCGCCCGGTCCGCCGCACACGCTGATCGCCTCGACGTTACTTCTGGACCGTACCCGCGGCTCCGGGCCGCTCGAGCACGTCCCACGGCCGCGCCCCATCGGCGCCGGGCGCCGTGCGCCCGATCACCCAGACAGGGCGTCCGGGGAACCGCCCCATCAGCGCCGCGCGGTGCGCGGGCCCCGCATCCAGGGCGTAAATCGTCCCGGGTTCCTCGAGGGAACGTGGATTCAGGCTGAAGGCAGACTGGTAGTCGGCACGCTCGTCGACACGCACGAAGACCAGTGCCTCTTGGATTCCGGCGGACGCGGCGAGGGCGCGAACCTCTCCGCTGATCCCGCGATACCGGTAGTACTTCGAACCCGCGCGCCAGGGCAGCGTCGTCGCCAGGGCACCAAGACTTGCCACCAGGATGGCCGCGGCCACGCGCGCCCGAGCGTGCGCCATGGCGCCGCGTTGCTCCGTCCGGTCGGCGAACGTGCCGATGCCTCGCGCCGCAAAGGCCGCCAGCGGTACCAGCAGTGGGTACCAATAGCGCGCGCCGAGGTCGGGTCCGCCACTGAACCAGAACAAGCTGTAGCCCGCCGCGAACGTCGCCGGCAGAATCAGCAACGGCGCGTTGCGGCGGGACCAACCGCCGAACCCGATCGCCAGCCAGACGAACACGAGCGATCCGGTGGCCCACCCGAAAAGGTCCGCGTTCGTCATGAACAGGTTCTTGTTCAGGTTCAGCGCAACGTCCGCAGGTCCGTGGCCCGGAAGTGGATCGAGGTTGGGCCATCGATCGATGCCCACCTTCGGTCCAAACCCGATCACGTCCACCCCCGGCCCGTAGCGGCCGTCGGCCCAGGCGACATGGGCGGGGTACGTGGCCTGGCCCGTGACGACGTGGTTGTACGGCAGGTTGAGCGCTCCTACGGCGGCCGCGACCATTGCCGCAATGGCGATGGGCCGCCAGGCGCGCGTCAACTTGCGATCGACGAGAGCGATGCATCCCAGTGCCGACACCAGCAGGATCGCGTCGAATGTCCGTGTCAACGCGCATGCCCCTGTCGCCAGCCCGGCGAGTACGGCCCAACGTGCGCGCGCGCCGTTCTCCGTGGCCCGGTCGAACGCGAGCAGCGCGCCGATGACCAGCACCGCCGTGAGCGGATGGCTCATGAATTCTGCGGACGTGAAGATGAGCCAGGGGGAGGAAGTCAGCAACAGGATTGCGACGTTCGCGGTGCCGCGGCCCCACCTGCGCAGGAGCCACGCATGTCCGAGCAGAACCAGCACACCTCCCAGCAGCGGATTGATCAGCCAGGGGACGCCTGTCGCGACGCCGATGGCCAGCACGGCGGGCCAGCCCGGAAAGGCATAGCCAAACCACTTGCCGTCGCGCACGACCGTGAGATCCATCCGGAACGACTCGGCGTCTGGCGGCGCCGGCAAGTACAACTGCCCAAGGGAGAAGTACTTGGCCTGAAAGAGATTCGACACGCTGTCGTCGATGTGCGGCAGCCGCTCGAGCACGACCACGTTCGACACCGCCGCGGCGATCGTCACCGATGCGGCGACGACGAACGGCAGTTGTCGGTCCCATCGGCGCTCGGTCGCGTCCGGCGATCGCAACGTCAGTCGCGCGCCGATCCAGGACGTCGCCCTTCCGAGCGTCTGATCTGAAATCGCAAGGGCGCCGAGCAGCAGCGTCAGGGCGGCAATGACGCTGACGAGCCCTGCCGTCAACAGCTCGCCCGCAACGTGAGCGACACTCACCGCCGGCACGACAAGCGCGGCGCCGGTGCCGGCCGCGAGCCACAGCAAGGCTCGACCCGGGAACACTCCAGTCAGAAGCGCACGCAGCCGGGTCCGCCACCGCCATGCGAGCGCGCCCACGATGACGGCGTGCGCCAGAACGCCCCAGGCCGCCAGGGGCGGGTTGCTCAGCAGCACCGGCCAGGAGACGTAATGCTGAAAGACCGCGTACGGACGAACATCGATGAGGAGCAGCGCACACGCCTGGCCGGCCATGGCGAGCGCAAACAGCGCCAACGCGCGCCTCATGGGTCTGGTCCTGCCTGACCTACCGCGCCGCCCGCTTCATGCGGCGGTACTCCCGCACGAGCAAGGTGAGAATCTCCCAGCCGGTCGCGAAGATTCGCATCTTCCGCTGGCCGCCGATCCGGGGTGGCTCGTCGCCCCCGATCTCGCCGATTCGGATCCCCGGCAGCTGCGCGAACCGGACGGCGCTCTGAAGCGGCCAGCTCAGTCCCGACGCATCCCAGGCGATCTGCTCGAACACCGTGCGCCGGTAGGCGCGGTATCCCACCAGCACGTCGGTGTAGGCCGTGCCGAACAACCGGTTGGTCATGAGCGTGAAAAGCTTGTTGCCAATAGCGGTCATGAAGTCATCGTCGAGGCTGCGGGCGCCGTCCTTGTAGCGCGACACGATGACGAAGTCGTGACCCTGACGGATCGTGTCGAGCAGCGCCGGAATCCGATCAGGAAGGGAGTTGCCGTCAGGCGGGAACTCGATGATCACGTCGCCACTCGCCGCCTGGACGCCGGCCCGGATCGAACTGCCGTAGCCGCCGGCCCGATGGTCGATGACGCGGAAGCCGTTCGCGCCGCACCATTCGATCGTCCCGTCGGTCGATCCGCCATCGACGATGAGGATCTCGTCGACGGGCTGACGGCGCAATTCAGGCAGCACCACCTTGACGGCGTCGATCTCGTTCAAGGTGCAGCCGATCAGCGACGTTCT
>CAZGVW010000063.1:0-23643 GCA_964529265.1 uncultured Phycisphaeraceae bacterium | reverse complement strand
AGATCGAGTTCGCGGAGCGATGGTCTGATCGCCTCGTCTTCCGCCGCGATGAGGCCATCGCGGCGACGACGGAAGTACTGGACGCCAACGGGATCCGGCGGCAATGCTCGGATGATCTGAAGGACCTGTGGCCGGAACTGGGGCAGTAGCGAGGCCGAAGGCGCGGCTGTGCAGCACCCAAGGCTTCCCCGCTTACTCCGCCAGCCGCGCCGCCGCCCACTCGGGCACAACGCTCAAGTCCTCGCCAAGCAGCCA
The DNA here is from genome assembly GCA_964529265.1 of uncultured Phycisphaeraceae bacterium. Classification (GTDB taxonomy): domain Bacteria; phylum Planctomycetota; class Phycisphaerae; order Phycisphaerales; family UBA1924; genus CAZGVW01. Next base: position 23,388 of record CAZGVW010000063.1, on the reverse strand, counting down.
CCCGCCGAGCAGCCACAGCATGAGCGTCACGAGCGCAGCGCCGATCAGATTCAGCCAGAAACCGGCCCTTGCCATCTGCGGGAGCGTGACGTAGCCGCTGGAGAACACAATGGCGTTCGGCGGCGTGGCCACGGGCAGCATGAAGGCGCAGGAGGCCGCGATGGCCGCGGGGATGAGCAGCAGGTAGGGGTGGATATCGAGCCCCACGGCGGCCGCGGCGAGGACGGGCATGAGCGACGTCGTGACGGCGGTGTTGCTCGTGAGTTCGGTGAGGAAGATGACGGCGAGGGCGATGATGGCGATGAGCGCCACATCCGGCAGGGCGCCGACGCCGGCGAAGGCGCGGCCGATGGCGACATCCACGCCCGATTCCTGCATCGCCTTCGCGAGGCTGAGGCCGCCGCCGAACAGGATGAGGATGCCCCAGGGGAGGCGCTCCGCGGTCTCCCAATCCATGGTGAAGGTGCGCGACTTGAGGTCAACCGGGATCAGGAAGAGCGAGAGCGCGGCGATGATGGCGATGCCGGTGTCCGTGAGGCCGTCGCCGAGGCCGAGCCAGCGGGCCAGGGCGGGTCGCAGGATCCACGCCGCGGCGGCGCACAGGAACACGATGAACACGACCCACTCGCCGCGCTTCATGGGCCCGAGCGCGGCCAGTTCGCCGCGGATGAGGTCGCTGCCGCCGGGGATGGCCTTCAGACGAATGGGGAACGCGAAGGTCGTGAGATACAGCCATGCGAGCGGCAGGAACAGGGCGACGAAGGGCACGCCGAGGCGCATCCACTGCGCGAAGGCAATTTCCTGGCCGTAGGTCTTCTTGACGAAGCCGGCGAGGACGAGGTTCGGCGGCGTGCCGATGAGCGTCGCGATGCCGCCGATCGATGCGCCGTAGGCGATGCCGAGCATGAGGCACATGGCGAAGTTGGGGCCTGAGGCGTCGCGCGGCATGTTGGCGTCGAAGGTCTTGCCGAGGCGCGAGAAGACGAGATCGATCACGCTCATGCCGATGGGCATCATCATCACGGCGGTGGCCGTGTTGGAGACCCACATGCTCATGATGGCCGTCGCGAGCATGAAGCCGGCGACGAGGCGCTTCGGCTTCGTGCCGACGAGGGAGATCGTGATGAGCGCAATGCGCTTGTGCAGCCCCCAGCGCTGCATCGCGAGGCCCACGATGAACCCGCCGAGGAAGAGGAAGATGAGGTCGGATGCGTAGGGCGCTGTGGCCTGGCCGACCTTCAGCACGCCGAGCAGGGGGAAGAGCGCGATCGGCAGGAGCGCTGTGGCGCTGAGCGGGATGGCCTCCGAGAGCCACCAGACGGCCATGAGGGCGGCGACGGCGGCCGTGGCGCGGCCGCGGTGGTCGAGGGCGGCGTCAGGGATGAGCATGTACATCGCCGCGGCGGCGACCGGGCCCGCGGCGAGGCCGACCCAGCGGACGATGCGGACGCCACGCTGCATTCCCGCGGCTGGTTCACGCTCGGCGGCGCTCATGGCGCGGAAGCCTACCACAGGCGGGGGATTCGGCGTGGCGCAACCACGTCGTGAGGAGCGATTCATTCAGGTTTCAGGGAGGGTTCAGGCGGGAGCGGTAGTGTCAGAAGCGGATGAGGGCGCGGCGCGAACTCTCGCGCCGGGACTCGAGATTGAATACGCAAAGGAGCGCATCCATGGCCCGCAAGGACACGATCCCGACGGAGCAGGAAGTCAAAGGCAAGGTGAAACAGGCGAAGGGCGTCGCGAAGGAGGCGTACGGCAAGGCGACGGACGACAGGGGCAAGCAGATTGAGGGCAAGGTCGAGAAAACGGTCGGCAAGGCGCAGGAGGCTGTCGGCAAGGCTCGGCGCTGAGGCCGGGCGTCCCTTCGGAGAGGCATGCGGACTCTCTCGCACGGCCGGTCGCGCCCCACCGCGTCACGGCCGTTTTTTCTGCGCGGTTCAACCCTGTGTGTGTCTCGCCCACAGGAAGAAGCCCCATCCCGCGGCATGGAGGAGAACGATCAGCCAGAAGACGATGACGTAGGACGTCTTGTTCCCCTTGTGCCGCACGACGCGCATGCCGAGGAGGGCGCCGGGCCAGCCGCCGAGGAGTTCGAGGAGGTGGAGTGTGCGCTCCGGAATGCGGCGGCGACCGAGGCGCGCGGCGCGCTTGTCAACGCCGTAGGCGGCGAGCGTGACGAGGCTCATGACGAGATAGAGGGCGATCGGGATCAGCCACCAGCGCATGCTTGCCCTTATACCATTGTCGCGGCGGTCTGAAGCAGGGCGGCCTGGGCCCTGCTACAAGCAATGCATGGACCGTGCCCGTGTCTCATGGATCGGCCACCGGACGCTCTCGATCTGCAACCCGCTTTCGGGCGGAGCGGTTGACCGCGTGATCGAGTGGCTGTCTCTCGAACGCGGCGCCCGCGTGATCGATTTCGGCGCGGGCAAGTGCGAACTGTTGTTCAGGCTGGCGGCGCGGCGGAGCGCGAACTGCACGGGAGTCGAAATCTCGCCGAGGTTCGCGGAGGAGGCGCGCCGGAGGGCGCAGGCCTGGGACGGGCCGGGCGGTGTGGTTGTCGTGGAGGGCGACGCAGCGGAGTACGCAAGGCGGGAGGACGCCGCGGGCTTCGACGCGGCGTTGTGCATCGGCGCCTCCGGCGCGTTCGGCGGGCGCGACGGCGCGCTGGCCGTGCTGCGGCGGTGCGCGCGGCCGGGGGGCGCGATGGCGCTCGGGGAGGGTTTCTGGCGTCAGCAGCCCGATCCGCAGTACCTGGCCAGCCTCGGCGCCTCGGAAGACGAGATGGAGGACCACGCCGGCAACATTGCCGCGGGGGAGCGGCTGGGGCTGTCGCTTGTCGGGTCGGTGACGGCGACGGAGGCGGAGTGGGACGCGTACGAGGGGGCATATCTAGGGTCGATCGAATCCTTTGCCGCGGCGAATCCCGGCGATGCCGAAGCCGCGGAAATGCGTGCGTGGGCCGTGATGCGGCGGGAGGCCTACGAGCGATGGGGGCGGGCGACGCTGGGGTTCGGGGTTTACGTGTTTCGCGCGCCGCCATGAGGCGCCTCCGCAGCGGCCTGGACGGGGTATACCATCCGGCCCCGCGCCTCATGCGCGCCCGGAGACTGATATGACCTCGCAGGAACTCGATCAGTACGTGCATGGGACGACGGAGGACGAGCAGCGCCGCCTGAGCGCACTCAACGACTGGCTCAACGAGCGGTGTTTGTCCGAACTCCAGTTGCGACAGGGTGACTCGGTGCTCGATGTCGGCTGCGGGCTGGGTCAGTTCACGCGGGCGATGGCGCGTGCGGCGGGGGCGGGCGGGCGCGTGATCGGGTTCGAACGCGATGATCGCCAGCGGGCCGAGGCGATGCGGCAGGCGAAGGCTGCGGGGGAGGATGGCCTGGTCGATTGGCGGCAGGGCGATGCGCGCGCGTTTCCGCTCCGGGCGGATGAGTGGGCGACGTTTGACGTCGCGCACGCCCGGTTCGTGCTCGAGCACGTGCGCGATCCGCTGTCCGTTGTGCGGCAGATGGCGCGGGCCGTGAAGCCGGGCGGCCGCGTGGTGCTCGCCGATGACGATCACGCACAACTCTTCATGTGGCCGGCTTCGGCGCCTGTGCAGGGTCTTTGGGATGCCTACATGAAGACCTACGAGCGAGCCGGCAACGATGCCTTCATCGGTCGTCGTCTGACGGGGTTGCTGCACGAAGCGGGTGTGGCGCCCTCGCGAACGACGAGTGTGTTCTTCGGAGGATGCGCCGGTTCGCCGCTGTGGCCCATCGTTCGGGCGAACTTCGAGGGCGTGCTGCGCGGCTCGCGCGAGATCATTCTTGCCGAGCGGCTGCTCGATGAAGCATCCATCGATGAGAGCCTTCGCGCCTATTCGGAATGGTCTTCGCGCCCGGACGCTGCGCTCTGGTACGTCATGTGCTGGGCCGAGGGTGTGGTTCCGGCGAGAGGGGGCCGATGACGGTGGACACTCCTGAAGAGGGCGTCGAGGGCGATCGTCCCTTCTCGTGGCCGCGGCTGGTCGAGTTCGCCCTGCTCTTCGGCGGCATTCCGTTCGCGCTCACGCAGATCCCGCCGCGGGGCGTCCTCATTCCCATTCTGCTCGTGTGCGCAGCGGTCACCCTCGCCATGCTCCTGCTCGATCGCTCATTCGACCGCGCGCAGCTGTGGAACGCCCACATGCGCACAGGTCGGACGAGATGGATGCTCGCGCAGTTCGCATTGCTCGCGCTCGGGATCGGAATCCTGGTCGCGGCGCTCGCGCCGGAGCGGCTCTTCGGCCTCGTGAAGCGAGATCCCGGCCTCTGGGCGGTGATCATGGTCGCCTACCCGGTGTTCTCCGTCTATCCCCAGGAGGTGATCTACCGCACGTTCCTCTTCCACCGGTATCGCGGCGTGTTCCGCTCCGAGGGGGCAATGATCGCCGCGAGCGCGATCGCCTTCGGATTCATGCACATCATTTTTCGCAACTGGCTGGCGGTGGCGATGACGCTCATCGGCGGCGCGCTGTTCGCCATGACCTATGCGCGCACCCGCTCCACGCTCATGGCGTCCATCGAGCACGCGCTCTTCGGCTGCTTTGTGTTCACGATCGGCCTTGGGCGCTCCTTCTATGGCGGCGCGGTCGGCGAGTCCTGATCGCGGCTTCCGGCGCCGCGAAACAGGCGGCCGATCAGCCGCCCCGTCGGCCAGATGGCCCACAGTGCCGCAAACGCCATCTCCGCCAGCACCCACAGCGCGATGAGCCGCTGCGGCCAGGGGCCGAGCGAATCGAGCATCGTGCGGTTTTCGGGCAGCGTGTTTCCGACGTAGCCGTAGTTGACGCCGAGCGCCACGTTGAAGGGAACCATGATCGCCGCGTACAGCAGCGAAATGCCGGTGATCGCCAGAAACGATCGCCACGTCGGCCGGTAGCCGCGGACGATGAGGTCGTAGAGCGCCGATCCCACGATCTGCGTGTGGCCGACCCAGAAGAGCCAAAAGCGCATGTCTACCGGCCCCTCGCGGAGCACCGGCGTGAAGAACGCCTGCGTCGAGAGCCCGAGGCCCCAGAAGTACAGGATGTGCCGGGGCCATTTTGTGCGCAGGAGCAGCGCGGGCCCGGCGATGACCGCGGCGACATCGCAGACATGGAGCGGCAGGCTGATCTCGATGTTCCAGTTCCGCGGCAGGACCCACCAGATGGTCGCGAACACCTGCCACGCCATGACGCTGCCGGCCCAGGCGAACCGCAGCCGTTCCTCCCCGCGAGGATGCTTCCGGCGAAGCCTCCAGCCGGCGAAGATCAGCGCCGCCATGACCAGGGCGCAAGCCCCCGCGGAGAGGGCGTGCATCTTGCCGAAAGGCTCGAACCCGGGGGTGTCCTGGGCAAGCGTCAGCATGGAAGGGGGTATCCACATGGGGGAAACGGGGCTGGAAGCGGTCCGAAACCACCCGGATCGCCTCCGCGGCGCATCCCCCGGCGCGGGAGGCGCAAACCACTGGCGGAAGTCGCTTTGGAGGTTATACTTGTTCCACTTCGGCCGCCCGATCGTGCGGCGGCCGCGTTTCAGGACCGACGCGAATCGCCCGAGTCTCGTCAATGGTTCGAAGCATCAAGTGTCTCGGGCGAGGATCTGGATCGTGAAGAAGATCTACGTCGGTAATCTCCCCTTCAGCATGAGCGATGGCGAACTCCGCGACCTCTTCACCGAGCACGGTGAGGTTGCCACGGCGTCAGTCGTCATGGATCGGGAGACGGGTCGGTCCCGCGGCTTCGGGTTCGTCGAAATGTCCAGCGATGACGAGGCCAACACCGCGATCGAGCGGATGAACGGCTATTCGCTCAAGGGCCGGGCTCTGACCGTCAACGAGGCTCGTCCGCGCGAGCAGGGCTCGTTCGGCGGCGGCGGTGGTCGCTCCGGCGGCAGCCGCGGCGGCTACGGCGGCGGCGGTGGCGGTGGTCGCTCCGGCGGCGGCCGCGGCGGCTGGTGATTGGAGCGCCCTCGGGCGCTGAGAGTCAAAATCAGACACGGCCTCGGCGCTCGCGCCGGGGCCTTTCTGTTTCCCAGGGGGGACGGGTGCGACGAGCAGAGGGCGTCTCTGTGGGGCGCGGACTGAACGACCCAGGGAGTAGGTATCATCCCCGTCCATGAGCGCGAACGCACCGCCGGGCGGTTTGGTTCGGAAACGGCTTCACGGGTCGAGGAGGCTCCGAGCCACGGTTGGCGCGGCGCTGCTGGTTGCCGCGGCGGGAGCGGGATGCAGCGAGCGTCCTGTGAGCCAGGAGCATGTCCGCCCAGTGCGCGCGATGAGTGTCGGCGACATCGCGGTGTTCAGGGGGCGTCAGTTCCCCGGCCGGGCGGAGGCGATTCAGCACGCGGCTCTCTCGTTCCGTGTCGCGGGCACGCTCATGGAGTTGCCGGTGCGGGTCGGATCCGAGGTCGAGGAATCGGAGGTCGTTGCGCGACTGGATCCGCGGGATTTCATGGTGCGCGTTCGCAGCGCCGAAGCGGCGCTGGCCAGCGCCCGCGCGGACCTCGCAAGGTCGACGGAGGAGTTCAATCGGGCGACCACAGCGTTTGAGCGCGGCGCGGTCTCGGAGATCGAGATGGTGCGCGTGCGCGAGGCGATGAACGTGGCGGCGGCGACCGTCGAATCGATCGACTCGCAGCTGCAGTCGGCCCGCGACGATCTGGATGACACGACGCTGCGGGCGCCGTTCTCCGGGGAAGTCTCGGCGCGATTCGCTGAGAATTTCGAGGATGTGCAGGCGAGGCAGCCAGTGCTTCGCATGCTGAACGACAAGCGGATCAGGTTCACCGTGTTCGTGCCCGAGAGCATGATGGCGCTGGTGGGCTATGTGGAGGAGATCCGGTGCGAGTTTGACGCCTTTCCCGGGCGGGAGGTGGTCGCGGAGGTCTTTGAAATCGGCCGCGAGGCGGACGACCTGGTCCGCACTTTTCCGATCACACTCGTCATGGATCAGCCGGAGGGGGTCCGCATTCTTCCGGGCATGACCGGACGCGCCTGGGTGGCTCAGATCCGCACGCCGGATGAAGATGAGAGTGGGTACGACCTTCCTCCGAGCGCCATCGTCGAGGGCGTGGATGGCGGGCGATTCGTGTGGTTGATCGACTCGGGGACCGGCGTGGTCTCGCGTCGCGGCGTCGAGACGGGCGCGATCTCGCCGGCGGGCGTGCGGGTTCGTGGGCTTGAGAAGGGCGACTTGGTCGCCACGGCGGGAGCGGCCTTCCTTCGAGACGGCCAGCGGGTTCGCATCATGTCGGACACCGTGGGCATGGAAGAGCCGCGCGAATGAGCGTTGTCGCCAAAGTCTTTGAGCGCTCCGTGCTGACGGTGTTCGCGACGGTGGTCGTGATGATCGCCGGTGTGGGGTCGTACCTGCAGCTCGGCCAGCTCGAGGATCCCGAGTTCACCGTGAAGACGGCGGTCGTGCTGACGGCCTACCCCGGCGCATCTCCGGAGGAGGTCGAGCTCGAGGTCACGGACGTCATCGAGCGCGCCGCGCAGGAGCTTCCGCAGCTCAAGGAGATCGAGTCCTACTCGAGCGCGGGGCTGTCATCGGTCAGGATCATCATCAAGCCCGAGATCCGCTCCCACGAACTGCCCCAGGTGTGGGACGAGCTGCGCAAACGCATCTCTGACGCCGAGCGCGGGCTTCCCCCGGGCGCGGGCTCGGCCAACGTCTTCGACGATTTCGGCGACGTGTTCGGCTTCCTCTTTGCGCTCCAGTCCGACGGTTTCACCTACGCCGAGCTCGAGCGATTCGCGGACGTGATCAAGAAGGAGCTCTCGCTTGTCCCCGGCGTGGCGAAAGTGGAGCTGTGGGGTGTGCGGCAGCAATGCGTGTATCTGGATGTCTCAGAGGCGAGGCTCGCCCAGCTCGGACTCTCGCTGCTGGATGTGCAGGCCACGCTCTCGCAGCAGAACACGGTGGTGGAGGCGGGGGGGCTCGACCTGCTGGATGCGCGGCTGCGGTTCGAGGTCACCGGGGAGTTCTCGTCGCCGGAGGAGATCGGCGAACTGGTTATTCGCGGCCGGGCGCCGGGGGCCCAGGACGAAGGGCGGCTGATCCGGACACGCGATATCGCCAGCGTCGAGCGCGGCTATCTCACGCCCGCCCGAGAGAAGATGCGCCACAACGGGCATTCGTCCATCGCGATCGCGGCTTCGAACGTCTCGGGCGTGAACATCGTCACCCTCGGCCGCGCCATCGACCGCCGGCTCGAGGAGATCCGGGCCGACCTGCCTGTCGGCATCGAGATCGAGCGCGTGTCCTGGCAGTCCGATCAGGTCAGCGCCGCGATCAGTTCGTTCATGTGGAGCCTGGCGCTGGCGATCGGGATCGTGCTGGGCGTGCTGTGGATCTCGATGGGGCTCCGGTCGTCGATCGTCGTGGGTCTGACGGGCCTGCTCATGGTCATCGTGGCGACTTTCCTCGTCATGAATGTGATCAACGAAGACCTGCACCGGATGTCGCTGGGCGCGCTCATCGTGGCCATGGGCATGATGGTGGACAACGCGATTGTCGTCGCGGACGGCGTGCTCATCCGCATGCAGCGTGGGAAGGCCCGCGTCGCCGCCGCGATCGAGGCCGCCTCGCAGCCCTCCATACCGCTCCTGAGCGCCACGGTCGTGGCGGTGATGGCGTTCTACCCGATCGCCGCGTCAACGGAGAGCGCGGGTGAGTACTGCCAGGCCCTTTTCTCGGTGGCCGGCATCGCGCTGCTGATCTCGTGGCTTTTCGCCGTCACCGTGGCGCCGCTCATGTGCGTCGCCATGCTGCCCACGCCGAAAGATGGCGGAAAGGACCCATACGCCGGCTGGCTGTACATCGGATTTCGGCGCATCCTCGAAATGGCGCTGAGCGCGCGAGCGATTGTGCTGGTGCTCTTCGTCGGGGTCCTTGCCGTCAGCCTCTTTTCGTTGCGCTGGGTTGACAGAATGTTCTTTCCTGCCGCCGCCCGCGCTCAGTTCATGGTCGATGTGTGGCTGCCGGAGGGATCGCGCATCGAGGCGACCTCGGCGGCGCTGCACGAGATCGAGGAGTACGTATCGGCCCTGGACAACGTGACGGCGGTCAGCGCGTTCATCGGCCGCGGACCACCGCGGTTCTACCTTCCCGTGGAGCCGGAGTCGCCGAACTCGTCGTACGCGCAGCTGATCGCCAACACCACCAATCCCCGCGCCGTCGACCAAATCCTGCCGATCGTGCAGGACTGGGCCGATGAGAACGTGTCGGGTGCGGTCGTCATCACGCGCAAGTACGGGCTCGGTCCGTTCAAGTCGTGGCCGATCGAGGCGCGGATCAACGGCCCGGCCTTCGCGGACCTCGGCGTGCTGCGGTCGCTCGGCGAGCAGGCGGCGGATGCATTACATGAGAGTCCGCACGCCAAGACGGTCCGGGTGAACTGGAGGGAGCGCACGCCGCGGATCGTCGCGGATTTCGATCAGGCCAACGCCCGGTGGACGGGCGTATCGCGCGGCGACGTGGCTTCGGCGCTGCGCCGATCGCACGACGGCGCCATCGCGGGGCTGTATCGCGAGGACGATAAGCTCCTGCCCATCCTTCTTCGCAGTTCGGAGCGGGATCGAGAGCTGGTCGCCCAGAACCTTGATGTGCTGCAGGTGCGTCCGCTGCTCTCGACCCGATCGGCGCCGCTGTCGCAGGTCACCTCAGGGGTGGACACTCGATGGCGCGACCCCACGATCTTTCGCTTCAACCGCAAGCGCACCATCGCCGCGCAGGGCGTTCCGCTGGGCCTCGCGACGGACCTGCTCGAGGACGTGCGCGGGCCAATCAACGCGATAGCGATGCCGCCCGGCTTCACGCTGGAGTGGCATGGGGAGGAACGCTCTTCACGCGAGGCGCAGATGTCGCTCATCCCGGGCATCGTTCCCGCCTTCATCATCATGGCGGTGGTCGTCGTCGGGCTCTTCAACAACTACCGCCAGCCGCTCATTATCCTTCTCGTGGTCCCGTTCGCCATGATCGGCGTCGTTGCCGGTCTGCTGGTGACGCGACAGCCCCTGGGCTTCGTCGCGATCCTCGGCGCCATGTCGCTCAGCGGAATGATGGTGAAGAACGCCATCGTGCTGCTCGACGAGGTCAACGCGCTCAAGCGCGAGGGGCAGGGCGAGTACGATGCGCTGGTGAACGCGGCCGTCGCCCGATTGCGGCCGGTGATCCTTGCCGCGGGCACTACGGTGCTGGGGGTGATCCCGCTGCTGGGCGACGTGTTCTGGGTTTCGCTGGCCGTGGTCATCATGTTCGGCCTGGCCATCGGCTCGCTGATCACGATGCTGCTCGTGCCGACGCTGTACGCGATGCTCTACAGGCTCAAGGCGCCGGGCCGGGGCTCGGGCGCGACGGGCGCGGGTGTATGATCGGCGCCGTCGATGTTGATCCATGGGCTCGCTCTCTCGGGGCGGCCGGGGGGGGCCGCGAATGACCGCAACGGAATCCCCGACCCACGACTCGAATGAACTGCTCGAGTTCCTGTACAGGCTCGGCCAGGCGTATCTCGCGTGCGGCGAGCAGACGGCGCAGGTTGAGTTGCAGCTGCGCCGCGTGGCCGGGGCCTACGGCGCGCGGCGCTCGCGCGTCGTCGCTTTTCCCACAGCGCTCTTCATCAGCCTCCACCACGGGGAGGGAGAGCGAGTCACGCTCGCAGAGGGCCCGCTGCAGGCCCTCCGGCTCGACCAGATGGCTGAGGTGTACAAGCTCGGCAGCGCTGCCCAGCAGGGCGAAGTTCCCCTGGCTGAAGGGCTAGCGCAGATCAGCGCGATCTACAAGAAGCCCGCCCGGTTCGGCGCCATCGGCGACCTTGTGGGGCACACCATCCTGACGGTCGGTGTTGCGCTTGTGTTGAATCCGGCGCTGCTGACCGTGCTGGTCGCAGCCGCGTTCGGCGCCATCGTCGGGCTGATGAAGTTATCGGTTCGCAGGAGACCGCTGCACGCGGTCCCGCTTCCCGTCATCGCGGCCACCGTCGTGTCCGCGCTTGTGTTCTTCGCGGTCAGGTACGGGCTCCCGGTGGATCCGTTGCACGTGCTGGCGCCGCCGCTGGTCACCTTTCTCCCGGGCGCCATGCTCACCTTCGGCATGATCGAACTTGCCTACGGCGACATGATGAGCGGGGCGAGCAGGCTGATCACAGGCTTCGTGCAACTCGGGCTGCTGGCCTTCGGGCTCGCGGCGGGTGCGGCGATTGCCGGCGTCCAGCTCGACGCCGCTCCGGAAGCCGCGGTCCAGATCGCTTCCTGGCCGTGGGCGCCGTGGGTGGGAGCGACGATCTTCGGCATCGGCGTCTTCCTGCACTTTTCCGCGCCGAGGAAGGCCCTGCCGTGGGTTCTGCTGGTGGTCCTTGCGGCCTTTTCGGCCCAGCGGCTCTCGGCGGGCTTTGTCGGCAACCAGTTCAGCGGACTCTTCGGCGCTCTCGTCGCGGTTCCGCTGGGATACCTGATCCAGCTTCGCTTCAACGGCCCGCCGCCGATGGTGACGTTCCTTCCCAGCTTCTGGCTGCTCGTGCCCGGCGCCCTTGGGCTGCTCAGCGTCAAGCGCATGCTGAGCGACAGCGCACAGGGCATCGAGGGGATGATGCTCGCCGTCTTCGTCTTCACTTCGATCGCGATCGGCACACTGCTGGGCGCGTCACTCTACAAGTGGGTCACCGAACGATTCGGCTCGTGGCAGCTGCAGGTCGGCAGAGCGACGCGGCGAGCCAATCCGAAGAAGTGACGACACGGAAGATCGCAGTGCTTGGCGCTTACGGCTCAAGCGTCGCCAGCGCCACCGCCAGACGGCACCCCTTCTCGAACTCGGCGATGTCCACGTACTCCTTCACGGTGTGAATCTCGTACTGTCCGGCGCCGATGGTGACCGTTGGCACGCCGTGTTTGGCGAGCCAGTTGGCGTCGAGCCCGCCATTAGAGAAGACCGTGGTCGGCTTCATCCCCAGCGCCTCGGCCGCGCGCTTCGCGTGTTGAACAGCGGGCGAATCCTCCGCGAGGTTGAATGGGGGATACTGGGGCTTCCCCTCGAACTTCACCTCCGCCGTGCCGCCATCGTCGGCCTTCACCTCGGCCGCGGCCTTGGTGAGGGCCTCGCGATAGGCCTTGGTGATGGAGGCGGCGAAGGCGGCGTCGGGGCTCCGTGTCTCGCCCTCGAGGAAAACGCAGTCGGTCACCACGTTGGTGGCGTCGCCGGCGGGCTTCCCTTCCTTGCCGCCGAATACGCCGACGTTGCTCGTGCCCTTGCCTTCCTCTTTCACGACTTTGCCGAACCATCCTCCACGATGCGCTTCGGCGATGCCGATTGAGGCGACAAGGGTGGACGAGATGCCCTTCTCCGGCGCCACACCCGCATGCGCAGCGCGGCCGTGGATCTCGGCGTGCCACCGCTCGGCCCCAACGGCGCCGATGATCAGCTCGGGCGCGAGTTTGCCGTCAACGTTGAAGCCCATGGCCGCCCCCTTGAGATCGGCAGGCTCGATGTTGTGCGCGCCCTGCAGCCCGCTTTCCTCGCGCACGGTGAAGAGCAGCGTGATCGGCCCATGCGGCAGTTTGCTCTTGAGCAGCGTCTCGGCGAGCGTGACCAGGACGGCGCATCCGGTGCGGTTGTCGCCGCCCAGCGCGGTTTTCCCCGCCGGCACGATCCGCCCGCCATCACGCTTCGGCTTGGCGCCGGCGCACAGGGGCACGACGTCGAGGTGGGTCGATAAGAGCATCCGCGGACCGGGGCGGGTTCCGGGCAGATCCACGTAGAGATTGCCGGTCTCCGTCGGCTCCTTGATGCGCTTGTGGGCGGTGTCGTACCGGATCGCGGCGGCCGGGACGCCGAGCGACTTCAGATCCGCGGCGACCGCCTCCGCGATCGCCTTCTCCTTCCCGCTCACGCCCTCGATGCCGATGTACCGCATCAACCGCTCGACCGCGGCATCGGCGTCGATGGAAATCTTGATTGCGCTCATGAAGGTGCTCCAGGCAGGGGGCTCGGGTCGGCGTACGCGCTCCGGGAGGCGTCAGATCCCCCACGGAAGCCCCGACATGTGCCACGCGATGAAGAGAATCGTCCACAGGACCAGCAGGATGCCCACGTAGGGCAGCATCAGGGCGACGACGGTGCCCACGCCGGCCTGCTTGTCGTACTTCTGGCAGAACACAACCACGAGGGCGAAGTAGGCGTTCAGCGGCGTAATGGTGTTGATCGGTGAATCGGCGATGCGATAGGCCGCGAGCACCGCCTCGGGGTCAACGCCGAGACGCATGAGCAGCGGCACGAAGATCGGCGCAAACAGCGCCCATTTCGCGATGGCGCCGGTGATGAGCAGGTCGAGAACGGCGACAACGATGATGAAGCCGATGAGCAGCCACAGCGGGCCGATGTTCGCCTGAGTGAGGAGGTCAGACAGGGACTTGGCCAGAATCGCGGCCATGTTCGAGTAATTGAAGAACGCGATGAACTGCGCGATGATGAAGAGCAGGAAAATGAGGCTGCCGAGATTGGAGGTGGCCTTCTCCATCGCCTTGATGACGTCCGTGGTCTTCTTCATCGTGCCCGCGCCGATGCCGTAGGCAAAGCCGGAAACGAGGAAGATGGAGGCGATCGCCGCGATCAGGCCGTTCATGAAGGGCGTGTTGCCGATGATGGCCCCGGTTTCTTCATGGCGCAGCGGCGCGCCCGCGGGGATGGTCAACAGCGCAAAGAGCCCGAGGACGCCAAGCAGGCCGACGCCGGCGAACCGCAGCCCGCGCTTCTCCTCGGGGCCCAGCGTGGCGCCCCCTTCGACCGGGGTCTCGCCCTCATACTTGCCCAGCCGCGGCTCGATGATCCGTTCGGTGATGAGGGAGATCACGACGGTCAGAAACACCACCGAAACGCAGGAGAACCAGAAGTTCGAGGCGAGGTCGATCGAGGTGTCGGGGTCAACCAGGTGGATGGCGTCGTTCGTGAACTCGACGAGGACGGCGTCGAGGGGTTTGATGAGCATGTTGACGGTGAATGCCCCGGCGACCGCCGCAAAACCCGCCGCCAGCCCGGCCAGCGGATGGCGCCCGACGCTCAGGAACGCGGCCCCGGCCAGCGGGATGAGCACCAGGTAGCCGGCGTCCGCCGCGATGCTCGAGAGGATGCCCACGAAGACAAGGATGTAGGTGAGCAGTTTGGGCGGCGCGATCACCACGAGTTTGCGGATCAGGGCCTTGATGAGCCCCGATTCCTCCGACACTCCGACGCCCAGCATCGCCACAATGATGAGCCCGACCGCCGTGAAACTCATGAAGTTGGGGATGAGCGACGTGTACATGAAGCGCACACCCTCAGCGGTGAGCAGGCTCCTGATCGTCGCCGTGCGGGTCTCGATGACGACGTTGTCCTCATCGATCCCGGCGTAGCCGGGATAGGCGCCCATGGACGTGTGCATCATGTCCGTGAGGGGTGATGACTCGGGCGCCTCATCCGCGGGAACCAGCACCTCGTACTCGACGCTCATCCCCGTCCAGTGCAGCACGTGTGACAGCAGCACCACCGCCACGAGCAGCAGCAGGAAAATCACCGCGGGGTGCGGCACTTTGTTGCCCACCTTTTCGACGACGTCGAGACACTTCTGCATGAAGGTCTTGGATTCGCTGGGAGATGTGCTCATGGGGGCGATCCTGTTGCGCGCATCGAGTGAATCGGGCTCAGAGCGGGAGGATGATGGGGACGAGAAACACGCAGATGGCCATCGTGATCAGGGCGAATGGTCCGCCGATGCGGACGAAATCGCCGAACTTGTACTCACCCGGTGTGACGACCAGCGTGTTCACGGGCGAGGAGACCGGCGTGACGAAGGCCGTCGAAGCCGCGAGCGCCACCATCATGGCGAAGGGCAGCGGAGAGGCCTCCATCTCCTTCGCGACCGCGATGGCGACGGGCGCCAGCAGCACCGCCGTGGCGGTGTTCGACATGAACATGCTGAGCACAGCCGTGAAGGCGAAGAGCGCAGCGAGCACAGCGTGGTGCCCGGCGCCGGCCGTCACGGCCGTGAGCGCCCCGGCGGCCAGGTCGATGCCGCCCGTCCGCTGCAGAGCGAGCGAGAAGGGCATCATGCCGACAATGAGCACCAGGGTCTTCCAGTTGATCGCGCGGTAGGCGCTCTCGACCCCGATGCATCCCGTTGCGCCCATCAGGATGCAGCCGATGAGCGCGGCCTGCACGTTGGGCACGAGGCCCGTGACCATGAGCGCGACAGTCAGGCCGAGCGCCATGATCGCGAGCGGCGCCTTGCCGGGCGCGGGCAGCACCTCCTCGATGTCGATCGGCAGCCGCACCAGCGACACCCCCGCATCGTCGATCGTCACCCGCTTGAGGTGCTTCCAGGGCCCCACGACAAGCAGCGTGTCGCCGACGCGCAGCGTTTCGCGAAGCATCTCCTTGCCGATGGCTTCACCGCCGCGCCGCAGGCCGATGACCGTCAGGCCGGTTCGTGTCCGGAAGTCCGATTCCGGCAGCGTCTTGCCGACCAGCCACGATTCCGCGGGCACGATCACTTCCGCCATCCCGATGTCCTGCGACCGATCGTTGAAGTAGGCGCCGGCCAGCGGCAGCGCTTCAAGGCCGAAGCGCTCCCGGACGGCCTCCACGCTGGGACAGCGCTCCAGCAGGTCGATCAGAATGATGTCCTCGGCTTGCAGGACAGTCTGCGTCGTGGGCTGGATCAGGTCCCTGCCGAACCGGCGGCGGGCGCGATCAATGGCGAGAATGTTCACGCCGGCGCTGCCGCGGAGGTCCAGCTCGGAAAGCGTCTTCCCGACGAGGTCCGAGCCCGGGGGAACCCGCAGCCGGTGCTCGCGGCCGGCAAGGTCATATTCCTGGACCCAGTCCGCGAGGCTCGTTTTCGCGCCGGCGCCGTCCGCGCCATCCGCCTTCCCGCCCGGCAGCCATTTCCGCGCCACGAGCATGTACAGAATACCCAGGATCAGAATCGGCACTCCAAAGGGCGTGATGGTGAAGAAGCCGAATCCCGCCTCACCCTGACGCACGAGTTCGGCGCTGACCACGAGGTTGGGCGCGGTCGCGACCAGGGTCATCATGCCGCTGATGAGCGCCGCAAAGCTGAGCGGCATCATGAGTTGGCCCGGCGCCGAGCCGGTGCGCATCGCGACGCGCATGACCACGGGGATGAAGATGGCGGTGACCGCGGTCGAACTCATGAACGAGCCCAGGCCACAGGCGCTGAGCATAAGCAGCGCGATGAGCCGGGTCTCGCTCTTGCCCGTTTTCCGGATGAGCAGGTCGCCGAGGCCGCGCGCGACGCCGGTGCGCACGAGCCCTTCACCGATGACGAAGAGCGCGGCGATGAGCACGATGTTCGAATCGCTGAATCCCGTCAGCGCCTCGCCCATCGTGATGACGCCGGTGAAGGGCAGCGACGTCAGCATGAGCAGGGCCACCACGTCCATGCGCGGCCTGTTCAGCCCGAACATCACGATCGCAGTGGCCAGAAGACCCAGGACGAGGATCAGCTCGGTGTTCATTCTGGTGTCTTGCGGGCGGAGTTCAGCGGAGGTCTGGCGGTTAGCGGGCAGTATAAACAAAGGTGGTCGGGGCCGAAGCCCGCGCTTCCGCGGCGACACGGGACAAGGTCATCCGGTTGAGAACTGGATCGGCGCGAGCGGGGTGACCTGCTTGCAAGGAAGACAATCGCGGCGGTACGCTCCGCCGGTTAATGGGGCGGCGGCTTCAGGAGCAACAGCCATGAATCGCGGTGACGCAGAGGGCTTGAACCCGGGCGCGGAGGCTCGCGAATCCTGGCTGCCGATGGTCGTCATCGCGATGGGCCAGATGCTCATGTCCTTCAACGTCGCGGCCCTGCCCGTCTCGATGGGTGGCATGGTCGAGAGTTTCAACACTCCGCCGACCACAGTCGGCACGGCGATCGTCATGTACTCCCTGGGCGTCTCGGGCTTCGTGATGCTGGGCGCAAAGCTCGGCCAGCGGCTCGGGACGAAGCGGTTCTTCCAGATCGCGGTGGGCTTGTTTCTGGGCGCGATGGTGGTGATGGTCCTCGCCCCGACCGCGGCGGTCATGATCGCAGGTCAGGGACTGGCGGGGCTCGCCGGCGCCGCGCTGGTCCCCACGCTGGTTGCCCTTATCGCCAACCACTACCGGGGGACGCAGCAGGCCAAGGCCGTGGGCTGGCTGGGGTCGGCCCGGGCCATCGCGGGCGTGCTGGCGTTCGTGATCGTCGGGTTCGTCGCGGCGATCAACTGGCGGCTGGCGTTTGGGCTCCTCATCGTCCACGCGCTGGCGATCCTGCTGCTGAGTTTCAAGCTGAAGCCGACCGAAGGCCGCTCGGACGTAAAGATCGACGGCGTCGGCGTGGTGCTGGCTGCGGTGGGCATCATTCTCATCGCGTTCGGGTTCAACAACATCCGGGCATGGGGCGTGCTGATGGCGCGGGAGGCCGCGCCGTTCAACGTGCTGGGCCTCTCGCCGGCGCCGGCGATGATCCTGCTCGGCGTGATGGGGGTGATGGCGTTCTTCATCTGGTCGCACCGGAGGGCCGCGGGGGGCAAGACGCCGCTCCTGGCGCTCGAAGTGGTCGGTTCGGCCAAGGAATGGGCGGCGGTCGTGGCGCTCTTCATCATCGTTTCGATGGAGGGCGCGATCAACTTCTCCGTGCCGCTGTACATCCAGATCGTCCAGGGCCGCTCGAGCATGGCCACGTCGATCGCGATGATGCCGTTCATGCTCACGGTCTTCTTCACGGCGATCCTGATCGTGCGGCTGTACAACCGGTTCACGCCGCGGCAGATCGCGCGGTTCGGGTTCCTGTTCGTGTTCGTGGGCGCGCTGTGGCTCGCCTTTGTGGTCCGGAACGATTGGAGCGTGTTCCCCGTGATCGTCGGCCTGGTGACCGTCGGCCTCGGGCAGGGCGCGCTGGTGACACTGCTCTTCAACGTGCTGGTGACCTCGTCGCCGCGGGAACTGGCGGGGGACGTCGGATCGCTCCGCGGCGTGACGCAGAACCTGGCCGCGGCGGTGGGCACGGCGGTGATCGGAGCGTTGCTCGTGGGGCTCCTGAGCGGGATTATTCTGGGCAACATCTCGCGCAGCACGATTCTCACGCCGGAGCTTCAATCGCAGTTCAATCTGGAGAACATCAACTTCGTCAGCAACGACCGTCTGGAGAGCACCCTGGCGGGCACGACCGCGACGCCCGAGCAGGCCGCGGAGGCGGTCAGTTTGAACGAGATGGCGCGCCTGCGGGCGCTGAAGATCGGCTTCCTGGTCATGTCGTGCCTGGCGCTGTTTGCGATCCTTCCGTGCTCGTGGCTGCCGGATTACCGGCCTGGCGAGATTCCGCCGGAGCGCGGTGTCAAGACCTGATTCTGGATGAGGGAGCGACCCATGGGTCTGCCGAGGCTGCTGTTTCTCTCCCTTGGGGGCACGATCACGATGGTTCCGGGCGGCTCGGGCGGCATCGCGCCCAAGCTCGGCGCCGAGGAACTGGTCGCATCGGTGCCCGATCTGGCCCGCGTGGCGGACATCCAGGCCCGCTCGCCTCTGCGCCTCCCCAGCCCTTCGCTGTCGCTGCAGAACCTCGTTGACGTCGCCGCGGAGATCGAACGCGCGTTTGCTGAGGGGTTTGACGGCGCGGTGGTGATCCAGGGCACGGACACGATCGAGGAATCCGCGTTCCTTCTCGACCTGCTGGTCCGCGGCGACAAGCCCGTCGTCGTCACGGGGGCGATGCGCGGCGCGGAAGCGCCTGGGGCGGACGGCCCCGCAAACCTGCTCGCGGCGGCGCGCGTCGCGGCCAGCCCGGATGCCCGCGGGCAGGGCGCACTGGTCGTGCTCAACTACGACATCCACGCGGCCCGCTTCGTGCAGAAATCGCACACGACGCTTCCATCGGCGTTCAGTTCCCCGCTGGCCGGAGCGCTGGGCGTGGTCGCGGAGGGACGCCCGCGGTTCCACGTGCGGGTCGCCCGGACGCCCTGCCATCCGATCGCCCTCGGCGGGCCGCCGCCGATTCCACTCGTCAAGATTGCGATGGGGTACGAGGGGCGGTTCCTCTCGGCGCTGCCCGACCTCGGTTACCGTGGCGTGGTGGTGGAGGGCATGGGGGCGGGACACGTTCCCGCGGACATGGCGCCGCTGCTCGGTGAGATCGCGGCCCGGATTCCGGTGGTCCTCGCGACTCGCGCCATGACCGGGCCGGTCTTCACGAATACTTACGGCTATCCGGGCGGAGAGATCGATTTAGTGAAGCGAGGGCTCATTCCGGCCGGATACCTCTCCGGCTTGAAAGCGAGGCTCGTGCTCGGACTTGCGCTGCGCTCCGGGGCGGATCATGCGACAGTGAGGGAGGCCTATGCGCCGTACAACTGAGATCGACGTGGGCAATCCGGAGTTCGGAGGATGCCGCGGCGCCGCACGGGCCCATGGGGCGCATCCGGCTGTGATTCTTGTGTCGCTCGCGGTGATGTGGGCCGGGCTCCTCTCGGACTCCGCCGCCGGCCAATCGACGCCGGCGCAGACTCCCCCGGCCGCGGCGCCGCAACCTGCGCCCCCGCCGAGCGAGCCCGCCGAGTCACTGCCGCCGGCCGAAGCGGACGAGGTGGAAGAGGACGAGAACTACGAGTACTCGCCCGGCGAGACCCCGGAGTCTCCACTGTCGGAGATCGACGAGGCGGCCTCGGTCCGGCAGGGCATGATCGATGTGCCGGGCCTGACGCCCGCAGTCGAGTTCATGCGGGCGTGGTTGGATGATCTGCACAGTGAAACGGGCCTTCGCATCGCGGTCGCCTACACGACGCTCTTTCAGCAGGCGACTGGAAGCGGCGGCGACCGCACGGCGTTCTCCGGCGACCTCGACATCATGACCGACTGGACGCTGGTCGGGCGGGGCACGCCGAACGTCGGACGGCTGATCACGACCGTCGAGTACAGGCATCAGATAGGCTGGTATCCCCCGCAGTTCCTGGCCGACGAGATCGGCACGCTTCAGCGCACGACCGGCGGGTTCAATGACCGGGGCTGGGCCGTGCGCGACCTCCATTACACGCAGCGACT
Source organism: uncultured Phycisphaeraceae bacterium (assembly GCA_964529265.1). Lineage (GTDB taxonomy): Bacteria > Planctomycetota > Phycisphaerae > Phycisphaerales > UBA1924 > CAZGVW01. The sequence goes on along the minus strand of CAZGVW010000063.1, from coordinate 3,323 downwards.
GTTCGATGACCGTCTGCGGCTGCTGTTCGGGCGGTCGGACGTGTCCGATTACGTCGGCGGTCATCGCATGCAGAGCATCAACAACTCGTTCTCGAACCGGGCGTTCTCCGGGGATTCCACGACGGCGTACCCGGCCGGCCACGTGACGTCCGCGGGGGCTTCATTCCGGCCGATCGATGAGTTCTACGTCACCGGAGGCGCGGCCAACGCCTACGGCACATCGACGACCAATGACCTCGAGTTCATCGACGAGGGGAAGTTCTTCGGCTTCGGCGAGATCGGCTTCACGCCGGAGATCGATGAACTCGGCTGGGGACGCTACGCGCTGCTGATCTGGCACATGCCCGCCCGCGACCTGCTCTCCCTGCCCAGCGACAGCGGCTTCACGGTCATCGGCGAGCAGGATCTCGGAGAGCGCCTGCAGATGTTCGCGCGATACGGCTGGGCCGATGACGGAGCGCTGACGGGCATCAAGCAGTCCGGGCAGATCGGCATGGGGTATCGCGGCCTGCTCGGGAGCGCGCTCAACATGACCGGCGCCGCGTTCGGCGTGAGCGAGCCGACGGCGGACGGACTGGACACGGAGAAGGTCTTCGAGGTCTTCCATCGGTTCCAGTTGACCGACCACTCGCAGTTCTCGATCGGCTTCCAGTCGATCTTCGATCCGAGCAGGGCGCCGGATGACGATTTCGTGGGCGTGCTGACGCTCCGGTTCCGGATCGCCTTCTAGCGAGCGCGCATCGGAAGTATGCTGGAACCTGACGCGGTCCGGCCATCAGCCGCTCACAACCCTCGCGGCGCCGCCGCGGTGCAGGCTGCCTTCGCGCCATACCGGTGTCTACGCTCTGGTTGGAGATCCTTGCCGATGCACGAAAGCCGCCACCGACGAAACCCTCCGGCGCCCGCGCCCGGGACCCTGGCGATGCTGTCGGGCGTCCCCTTCGACCCCGCCGCCTCGCAGGCCGTGATCTCCACCGGCGCCCTGCCCCGGAACGACGTCGTCGATGCCCTGGTCGCCGAGGCCCACGCGCTCTTCAAGGATGTGGATGAAGGCGTCGTCGCCGATTACATTCCGGCTCTCGCGAAGACGCCCGCGAACCTCTTCGGCGTCTGCGTCGTCGGCATCAACGGCGCGGTGCATGAGGCCGGCGATGTCAACCATGCGTTTTCGATCCAGAGCGTCTCCAAGCCCTTCGTCTTTGCCCTCGTCTGCCAGGCCATCGGGGCGGAAGAGGCGCGCAGGAAGATCGGCGTGAACAGCACGGGCCTCCCCTTCAACTCGGTGATGGCCGTCGAACTGAACAACGACCGCACGATGAACCCCATGGTGAACGCCGGCGCCATCGCCACCACAAGCCTCATCCCAGGCGACACCGCCGACGCCAAGTGGCGATTCATCAGGGAAGGCCTCTCCCGCTTTGCGGGGCGCGACCTTGCTCTTGATGAGGAAGTCTACGAGTCCGAAGCCGCCACCAATCTGCGCAACCGCGGCATCGCCAAACTGCTCGAAGGCTACGGCCGCATGTATTTCGACGGCCTGGCGGCCACCGATGTGTATACGAAGCAGTGCTCCTTGAGCGTGACCGCCCACGACCTTGCGGTGATGGGCGCCACGCTCGCCGATGGCGGCGTCAACCCCGTCACAAAGCAGCGCGTGATCGACGCCGCCATCTGCAAGCGCGTCCTCGCCGTCCTCGCCACCGCGGGGCTCTACGAGTTCTCCGGCGACTGGCTCTTCGAGATCGGCCTCCCCGGCAAGAGCGGCGTCAGCGGCGGCATCTTCACCGTCGTCCCCGGCAAAGGCGGCCTCGGAACATTTGCGCCGAGACTCGACGACGCCGGCAACAGCGTGAAGGGTCAGCGTGTGGCCAAATACCTGTCCGATCGCCTCGGTCTCAACCTCTTCGCCTCCCGGCCCTTCGAGTAGACCGAGCGGGACGCCGCTCCCCGCCCCATCAGCACCAGAATGCATCGCCACCGCCTTCATACCGGCGCCTCCTGTCGCGACATCTCGCGCCGAATGCGGTCCGCCGCCGTCCTGCTCGTCACCGCCGCGGCGGGCTGTTCAGCGCCCCCGCGCACGATCGATGAGGCGACCCTTCAGACCCGCGTCGCCGAGCACGAGCACATTGCCCTCGAACGGCGGGATCGCCTCGCCATGCGGTTCCTGCGCCGCATCGAGCTGATCCACGCCGAGGGTCGCGATGGACCGGTCGAAATGGACGTATTGCTGCTCTCCAGCGGCGGGCAGTACGGCGCCTTCGGCGCGGGTGTGCTCGCGGGCTGGGGTGATTCCCGGTCCCCCGAGCACATGCGCCCCACGTTCGACATCGTCACCGGCGTCAGCACCGGCGCCCTCATCGCTCCATTCGCGCTCGCAGGAACGGACCAGTCCATCCGCCGCGTCTCGGAACTCTTCAAGCAGGCGGATGACTCGCTCGCCACGCTCCGCGGCCTGCTGTTCTTTCTCCCCTGGCGCACGTCGATGTTCGATACGCGGGTGCTTCGGGAGCGGATTCAGTCCGAGGTGGACAGCGACGCCATCGCGGAAGTCATCGAAGCGCACGCCGAGCACCGCATGCTCCTCATCGGCGCGACCGATCTCGATCTCGGCCGCTTCCACATCTGGGACATGGGCCCGATCGCCATCGAGGCGCAGCGCTCCGGTGACATCTCCCCCTTCCACAACGCCCTCATCTCCTCCTCCTCGATCCCAGGCGCCTTCCCGCCCATCGAGATCGACGGCGTTCTGTACACCGACGGCGCCGTCGCGATGGCCACGTTCCTCGGGCTCGACCGCGACCTCGTGCGCCAGGTCGTGAGCGCCTTCAAGGAGCGCAACCCCGGCGCCGCCACGCCCAGGCTGCGCATGTGGATGATCGTCAACGGCCACATCGATCCGCCCAAGCAACTCGCCGAGCAGGGGTGGACGTCCGTCGCCGTGCGCAGCGCCGCCGTGATGCTGAGCTATTCGCTCCGCTCCACGCTCCGCATTATGCAACTCGGCGCCGAACTCATCGGGCGCGACATAGGCGAGCCCGTTGAGTTCCGGTACATCGCCGTCCCCGAAGACGTGGACCTCCCCGAGCCCGTCGGCAGGCTCTTCGACCAGGCCCTCATGACCAGCCTCTACGGGCTCGGCTACCGCCTCGGCAACGACCCCGCATCATGGCGCACCGAGGTGATCGCGCCCGACATCCCCGGCAGCACGATCGTCCCCCGGGATGTTCCATTTCACCTGCTCGATGACGCCCCTGACTGACCGGATGCCGCGCCAACCGGCGGATCGCCGTGGTCGAGAACTACGTCAACGCCGCGGTCAC
>CAZGVW010000062.1:0-15716 GCA_964529265.1 uncultured Phycisphaeraceae bacterium | reverse complement strand
ATAACCCCCCGGAACACCCAAGACCCAGGAACTCCTGGAATCTCCCAACCGCCGGCAATCGAACGAGGCCTTCACGGTGCCCGATCTCGAAGCCAAGCCGATCATCGCGGAGAACGGGGCGGCGAAGACCCGTGGCGGCGCCGGCATCGACATCCACCGCGTAAGCGCCGAGTTCGCCGCACTGGTCCCACTCGAGTTCGCCCGAGAAAGGCTCGTGATCAGTCAGGGCGTTGACTCGGATGGCAGGGAGACGCTCGTCGTCTCCGGGCGCGAGGAGGATGACCTTGTCGTCCACAATATCGCCGCCCGACTCGGCCGCCCGGTGGTCGCGGTCCGCGGCGACGCGGAGGCCATCGCCGCGGCGCTGGACGAGATGGCGCAGGCTCGCGCCGGAGCCTCGAGTTCGGCGCGGTCAAGCGCCAGCGAGATCGACGCCGGCGATGGCCTCGATGAGCGCGATCTCGCCGCGCTCCTTGCCGCGGACGAGCGCGACCTGCTCCAGACGGCGGGCCGCGCACCGGTGGTGCGCCTCGTCAACGGCCTGCTCTTCGAGGCCCTGTCGCGCCGAGCCAGCGACGTGCACGCCCAGCCCGAGGGCGACGGCCTCGTCGTCCGCTTCCGGATCGACGGCGCGCTGGTTGAGGCGCGGCGGCTGCCCCAGCGCCTGCTCCTGCCCCTGGTCAGCCGCGTCAAGGTGATGGGCCAGATGGATATCGCCGAGCGCCGCCTCCCCCAGGATGGCCGTGCCGCGGTGACGATCGCCGGCAAGGAAGTGGACCTCCGCATCAGCACCTTGCCCACAGCGCGCGGCGAGCGCCTCGTCATCCGACTGCTCGACAAGCGATCGGTTGAGCTCTTCGAACTCGAGCGCCTCGGCATGCCCGCGGCCACGCGCAAACGCTTCGAATCAGCCTGCGTTCGCCCCTACGGCATGGTCCTGGTCACCGGCCCCACCGGCTCGGGGAAGACCACGACGCTCTACAGCGTCCTGTGCCGCCTCGACACGATCGAGCGCAACGTGATGACGCTGGAGGATCCGATCGAGTACGAACTCCCGGGCATCAGCCAGTCGCAGGTGAACCCCCGCAAGGGCGTGACCTTCGCCACGGGCCTGCGCCACATCCTGCGCCAGGATCCCGACGTCATCATGGTGGGGGAGATCCGCGACGCCGAGACGGCGCGGATCGCCGTGCAGTCGGCCCTGACGGGGCACCTGGTCTTCTCGACGCTGCACACGAACAATGCCGCGAGCGCCGTCACGCGGCTGGTCGACCTCGGGGTCGAGCCCTACCTCGTGAACGCCTCGCTCTCGGCGGTCCTGGCCCAGCGCCTGGTGCGCATGGCCTGCAGGTCGTGCCTCGGCCGGGCGGTCGACGACGCTGAAGGGTGTGCCGCCTGCGGCGGCGCTGGGTTCCGGGGACGGACCGGCCTCTTCGAACTCCTCGTCATGGACCAGCGCCTCCGCGACCTCGTGGCGCAGGGCGCGACGGCCTCGGCGTTGCACAACGCCGCGCGGGCCGGCGGGATGCAGACGCTGCGCGAGGCGGGACTGGCCGCGGTGACGTCGGGCCTGACCACGCGGAGCGAGGTCGACCGCGCCACGCTCGTCGACGAGTTCGACGAGGACGAGCCTGACAACGCCGACTCGCACGAGCGCGAGGCGAGCGGCGCCGCACGAGGAGAGGGCTGATGGCCGTCTACCGCTACACGGCGGCGGCAGAGGGCGCGGCCCTGCGACGGGGCGAACTCGCCGCGGACTCCGCCCAGCAGGTGCGGCTGGCGCTGAGGCGCATGGGCCTGGCCCCCGTACGCGTCGTGGAGGTCGAGGATCGGCGCGAGCGGAGGCCGCTCGCGCGGCTCGCCGATCGCTCGATGCGGTCGCGCCGAGCCTCGCGGCTGGTCGAACTGTACGAGAGCCTCGCGACGCTGCTTTCTACGGGCACACCCCTGACCTCGGCTCTTGAACTCTTGGCGGGCGCCGAGCGCGGAGCCCCGTCGCGCGCGGCCACGCTCTGCCGCGAGATGGCGGAGCGCATCCGCCACGGGGCCTCGCTGGCCGACGCGATGTCGGAGCGGCCGGAGTGGTTCAGCCCCGCGGACACGGCGCTCGTGCGCTCCGCGGAGCAGACCGGGGAGACGGCGCGGGCCCTTTCGGATCTCGCCGAGCACCACGGCCAGGCCGACCGTCTGCGCGGCCGGATCGCGGGCGCCCTGGCCTACCCCGCGCTGCTCCTCGTCTTCGGCCTGGCCGTGGCCATCTTCCTCACCACGACGACGCTGCCCCAGGTCGCGGGCGCGCTGCAGGACGCCGGCGCCCAGCTGCCTCGCTCGACGGTCTGGCTTCTCGCCTTCGGCGCGTGGATCACGACCCAGTGGCCGATCGCGATCGCAACGCTTGCACTCCTCATCGCAGCGATCACCTGGGCGCTCCGCACGCCGCGCCTGGCGCGCTGGCGGCTGCGCGCTCCCCTCCTCGGGCCCGCGCTGGCCAGGGCCCAGGTCGGCGCCTTCAGCGTGCTCCTCGAACGCCTCCTCAGCGGCGGGCTCACCTTGGGGGACGCGCTCGGCCTCGCCGCGCCCACGATCCCTAACGCTGCCCTGCGCGGGGCGGTGGAGCGCCTTCGCGGGCAGCTCGAGCAGGGCCGGTCCATCGCCTCGCCCCTCTCGGAGACCGGCCTCTTCGACCCCGTCTTCTGCCGGGTGCTCGAAGTGGGCCAGGAGAGCGGGGAGTTGCCCGCGGCGCTGGCCGCGGTGGGGCGGCGCTCGCTCGAAGCCAGCCGCCGCGCCACCGAGCGCCTGGCCGCGGCGCTCGAGCCCGCGGCGATCCTCCTCCTGGCCGCGGCAATCGGCTTCATCGTCTTCGCCGCGATCAAGCCCATGCTGCGCCTGGCGCCGTCACTGTGAGAACGATCATGACACCGCACACCATCAATCGCCTGGCCGCGCTCCCTGCGAGCAAGCAAGATCGGAGCGCCGCCGAGCGCGACTCCTCGCGCCTCGCCATGACGCTCGTCGAGGTCTTGGCCGTCGTTGCGATCCTGGGCATCATCGCCACCACGCTCACGCTCTCCTTCCGCGGGCAGGTGGGCCGCGCCAAGCGCGAGCTCGCCAAGACCGGGATCGGCGTGGTGGTCGGCGCCGTCGAGACCTACGCCATCGAGACCGGACGCCTGCCCTCGATGGAAGAGGGCCTCACGGTGCTGACGCGGGTTCCGCAAGGCAGGGGCGAGCCCTACCTCCGCGCCGACAAGCTGGTCGATCCCTGGGGAAGGCCGTACGCCTACGTGGCGCCGGGCCCGGAGAGCGCCTACCAGGTGATCTGCTACGGCGCGGACGGCGCGCTGGGCGGCGACGGCGAGGCCGCGGACACGACGAGCGACGATCTCGGCGGGGCGGCGTCAACGGCCCAAGGCGGAGCGGGCTAAGCCATGCCTGCGCCACTCGCCCCAGTCCAGAGGTCCGGCGGTCATCGCGCGACAGCGATGACGCTGCTGGAGACGCTGCTCGTGGTCGTGATCCTCGGCGCGGCGGTGGCCGCGACGATCGGCGTGGCCGGGCCCATGAGCGCGGGGCAACAAAGACTCGCCGCCATCTCCGCGGTGCGCGAGGCGCACCAGCGGGCCCGCCTCCTCGCCGAGGTTTCGGGCGGCGGCGTCGAGCTCAGCTTGGGGAGCGCGCTCGAGGCGCGAACGCGCAACGGCCGCACAGGGCGCATCCAGCTTCCCACCGGCTGGCGCGCGGAACTCGAAGTCGCCGAGGACGCGACCGCGTCCCTGCCGTTCGACGAGGGAGGCGCCAGCGCGGACGCTGTCGTGCGGCTCGTCGGCCCGAACGGGGCGTTCGCCGAACTTGATGTGCTCGGGATCTCTGGGCAAGTGGTCGAGCGAAGGGGCGGTGACGCCGTTCCGGGAGCGGAGACGCGATGAATCGCTTCCCTTGGAATCACCACGCTCGGCGCGGGCTGACGCTGGTCGAGCTCCTCGCGGCCCTCGTGATCTTGAGCGCCGTGTCCGCGGCCGGCGTATCCATCCTCCGTGAGTCCACGGCGGCGGCCCGCCGTGCCTCCCTGCTCCTTGACGCCATGGCCGTCCTTGAGCAGTGGGAGCAGGAGACACACGCCGAAAAGGCCTCGGTCGAGAGCACATCGACTTGGCTCTGGACGGATGCCGCGGGGCGCCATTGGCGCGTGCGAGAAGATCAAGCCGAAGGGCCCTTCGCCGCCGCGGCCAGTCTGGACGGTCCGGGCGAGGAGTCATCCGCCCCGATCGAACTCAACTGGCGCGAGATCGTCGTCGAGGTGGCGTTGGATGAGGCTGCAGGCGGCTTCGAGGAGGCGCTGCGCCGGAAAAAGATCTCACGCACCCCGTCCGAAGAGCCGGAGGAAGCGCCATGAGCGGTCGCGCTATCCCAATCACTCCGGTGCGATCGAGGCGCGGGCTCACGCTCCTCGAGCTTCTGGCGGCGCTCGCCCTTCTGGGCCTCTTCATCGGCGCCGGGTCGGCGTGGCTCGGGGCGCTGGCCCGCGCTCACGCCGCGGTCTCGCTCGGAACCCCCGATCGACTCGCGCTCGAGCGCGTCGTCGCGGCGATCGGACGCGACCTCGAGGAAGCCTGGCGCACGGCGGGCGAGGGCGATGGCCGTCGCGCACAGGAGTTCCCGACGAGTTTCGACGAAGAGCAGGACACGCTTGAACTCACCACCACGCACGCGGCGGGCGGCGCCGAGCCCGGCTGGAGGTGGGTGAGATGGCGTTTCGACGCCGCTTCGCGCACGCTGCTCCGCGAGGAACGGCTCATAGCCGTGGGCGCCGGGCAATGGACGACGAGGCGGGCCGCGATTCGGATCGAGGCGTTCGACATCGTGCGTGTGGAGAACTCGACAACTCCCGGCGACGAGGAAGGCGCCGAATCCTTCGAGGTCGCCGTCACGAGTGATCGCGATGGGCGAGCGTCGCTGACGTGGGAGGTCCCGCGATGAACCATCTCGCACGCGGTTCATCTCGTCGCGGGGCCGCGATGCTCATTGCGCTGATGGTCCTGGCGGCGATGACGTCGCTCGGCGCCGCGGCGCTTCGCTCGGCGGCCGGCGCCCTGGCAGAGGCGCGGAGCCTCGCGGACGGCGCGGAGTCGGCCCGGCTCGTCAACGACCTCGCGCCCGTGCTGCTTGAGTGGCTCGCGCAGGACGACCTCGCGATCCTGGCCCCAAACCGGAGCGTCGTTGATCCTGGCCATGCGCCGCGGTGGCCGCTCGTGTTCTCCACCAGTCGGGACCGGCTGGAAGTCCAAGTGCGGGCGATCGACCTGAGTGGGCGCCTTCGAATCGACATGATGGAGTCCTTCGCGCGGCTCGGCCTCCCCGAATCGCTGCAGACGCTCGACTTGCCAGAGCACGAACTTCCGCCTCCCTACGAGCAACTCGCGCGCGAAGCAGTGAAGGCGTCTCCGGGGTCGGACGTGCGGGGGTTCCCAGCCGAGGACGACGGCGAGGCCGCCGTCTCCATCGCCGACTGGCTCACCGTCCGCGGCTCGGGGGCCCTCAACGTGAACACCGCGCCGGCGCCACTGCTCAAGGCCGCTCTCGCAGGCGCTCCTCCGGACGCCGTGCGCAGGCTCATGGCCTTGCGCCGGACCGATGCTCCCGCGACGTCCGAACTGCTCCACCGTCTCCGCGGTCCTTCGCATGACCGCGCCGTGAAGCGCGTCCCGTTGACCGACCAGTCCGACGCCGTCGGCTTCATGATCTCGGTGCGCCACGGCGGCGCGCTGCGTCGATGGTGGATCGCCGCTGAGAGGGACGGCGCAGGGCTCGGCGGCGAGTGGCGGATCGTTGAGCAGAGGAGGATCGCCTCGTGACGATCGGCCCGAGGAACAGGTCGCGTCTCCTGGCGTGCCTCGGCGCCTGGACGCTGGCGCTTGGCGCGCTCGCGCTCTCGGCTTGGTCGGCGCTCCGCCCGCTGCCCGCGCCGCGGGCCTTCGCTACATCGCTCGTCGGGGGCGGCGCTTCCGAAAAGCAGATGGAGGATACATCGCTCTTGGTGAGCGAAGCAGCCCTCACGGCGACGCTGCGGGACGAACTCTTCCCCCAGCCGAAGCAATCCTCCACGGCGCCCGCGCCTGCGCCCCCGAAGCTGGCGCTTGAGCTGGTCGCGATCCTCGGCCCGCCCGAAGCGCGGCGCGCCTTCGTGTACGAGGCTGAGATGCAGACCTACGCGGAGTTGGCCCCGGGAGACTCGCTCGGGTCGGTCCAGGTCGTCGAGGTCGGCGCGCGGCACATCATCGTCTCGCTCGCGGGAGCGGATCGCCGCCTGGAGCTCGCGCCATGAACGCGGTGGACGCTGTTAAAAGGAATGGCCGACCTGCGTCCGATAAGGGCGCGGCTGCTGCGTGGCCAGGGCCGGTCCTCAGCGGTCGCGATCTCCTGGCGCCGCCCGAGGGGCTCATGTGGGCGGTGCTCGAGCGCCCTGCCACGCGGGCCCAGCGCCGGGACGAGGCGCTCCGCTACGCGTTCGAGCCCTTCGCGCCAGCTCCCATCGAGTCCCTCGAGACCAGGTTCACCGAGGCGAAATCCCGCGGCCGAATCGTCGCCTGCGCCGTCGAGCGCGATCGGCTGGCGTCATGGATCGAGCTCGAGGGAGAGGACGCCGTTCGATCGATCCGCCCCGCAGCGTTCCCCGACGTGGTCGTTCGGCGCCTTGACGGCGTAACAGAGCAAGAGCTGGCGAAACTGCTGCGGGCCCTTGAGCTGCGTACGGGCCGGTTCGAGCCGAGGCGGGCCAAGCGCCGGAGGACGATCGCCGCCGTCTCGATCCTCGGCCTCCTCGTCGCGTCGACGGCTCTGGCGAGCGTCGGCATGCGCCGGTTTGGCGACCGGGCTCAAGACGAGGCTGCCGCCGCGAATGTGGCGACCACTGCGCTCGTCGCCTCGGCGCTGGGAGATCCGCGCGGCGCCGAGGCGTCGCTCGACCCCCTGCTCCGCCTCTCCGCCGAGGTCCGGCGACTCGAGAAGACGCGCAACGTCGTGGCCGAGGCGATCCTGCCAGAGGATCGCTCGGCCGCCCTCATCGACCTCCTCGCCGGCTTCCCCTCCGACGTCCCCACGCGCATCGACCAGGTGGTGATCGAGCAGGACACGCTCGTCGTTCGCGGGCAGGTCCGCGACGCCGCGGACGCGGAGCGCCTCCGCCTTGCGCTCGCCTCCTCGCTCGTGGGTTGGGAGGAGCAGTCCGCGGCGACGGGCCGCAGCCGCGACGCGTTCGCGTTCACGCTCGCGCTGCGGCGCAAGTCTGGCGATGGCGCCACCAGAGAGACTGGAGTGCCCATGCCATGAAGCGACGAGCCTTGACCACCCGGGAGCGCAGCGCCCTCGCGCTCGTCCTGCTCGCCGCGATGGCGGCGAGCCTCTCGCTGTCCTGGCGCGCCCTTCACCGCGCCAGGTCGGAAGCAGCGGACGCCGCCTCGCGGCACGCCGCGGTAATTGCCTCGGTCCGGCGGCTCGAGGCGCTGCGGGCGCAACGGAGCGTCGTGGACGATCGACCGCGGCCCGAGCCAGACCTCGTGGCGCGACTTCAGGCGCAGCTGCACGCCGTCGGTCTCGACCCTTTGGCGTTGGCCCGGATCTCCATGCAAGCCCCGCGCCCCCCGGCGGCCGACTCGCCCTATCGCACGCAGGCCGCCTCGATCACCATCGAGCGGATCAGCCCGCCCGACCTCGCGCGCTTCCTCGTCGCGTGGCGCGACGCCGAGCCCCTCTGGCTGGCCCGCGCGATTCGCCTGGAGCACGCCCCCTCCAAGGACGCCTCGGCCGACGCCGAGCGATTCACCGCCCACCTCACGCTCGAGAGCGCGCACGTCGCGCCTGCCGGGGGCCAAGACCCAACGACAACAACTCCCGGACACACCTCATGAGCCTCCCCGCGACGACACGCGCCGTTCGAACTCTTGTCATTGTCGCCGGCCTCGGCGTCGCGGCGTCGGCGTCCGTGGGCTGCGCCTCATCGCGCGGCGCGGGCCCCTACGCCTCGATGGGCGAGGAGCGGCGCGATTCCGAGCGGTCGCGCCGCCTGGTGGCCCAGGCCACGAAGGCCGTGTCGGAAGACGACGCGGAGGCGGAGCGGCTGCTCCGCGAGGCGCTCACGTTCGACCTCTACAACGGCCCGGCCCACAACGACCTCGGGATCCTCCTCCTCAAGCGCGGCGACCTCTACGGCGCGGCGGGCGAGTTCGAGTGGGCACGCAAGCTGATGCCCGGGCATCCGGCGCCGCGCGTGAACCTCGCCATGACGCTGGAGCGCGCCGGGAAGACCGACGATGCCCTCGAGGCGTACGACGCGGCCCTCGCCGTCTACGACAACTTCCTACCGGCCCTGCAGGGCAAGGCGAGGCTCGAGGTGGTCTCGGGCCGGGCGGACCGGGACACCTCCCCGCGCTCGAGGAGATCGCCCTCCGCGGCGACGAGGCGTGGCGCCGCTGGGCTCTCCTGTGGAAGTCCAAGCTCGCCAGCGGGTGGATGAGCGCGACGGAGACGCCGTAGGCCGCGCGGCGGAGCGGCGGGTGCCTCGTTACGAAATAGTGGGGCGGCGACCGGCCCCGCGCGATCGCCCCGGGGGACCGGCCGCGTTGTGCACAGCAAAGCATGTTGCCTCCCGGGGCCAACACTTGAGCCAAGGCGAGGCGGCAACGCCTGATTGTCCGCGTCAGCGAAATCGGTGGCTTGTCCCGCGCAGGGCAATCGATGCTCTCCAGGCCCGGCGAGAGCGGTTCCATTCTGCTTGATATCCCTCCGAACACTTGCCCCTATACCGCAAGAATCTGGGATCAATGAGACGCGGTGCCAATCGCATCAACTTGCGCGATATGAATCTGGCGTGGGCGGCTCAGCGCATCCTTGAGGAGTCGATGCTCATGAAGTGCATCGATCTGCGCGATCGATATGGGCTGCCCCGTCTATGTCTCGCTGGTGGAGTGGCACTGAATGTCGCCGCCAACAGCCGCATAGTGCGAGAGTCCGGATTCGACGAGGTCTTCATTCAGCCCGCTGCCGGTGATGATGGACAGGCTCTCGGAAAGCTGCTGTACCGGTTGCACAACGATTTCGGCGTGCCGCGGGTCAAGCAGTGGGACACATTCCGCGGACCGGAGTACTCGATGGAAGAAGCTGAGGAAGCTCTCAACCAACACAGGGCCAAAGTGGAGTGGGTCGCATTCAGTGACCACGAGGCGCTCGCTCGCGACGTGGCCAAGCAACTGAAGCAGCAGCGCATCGTCGCTTTGTGGAATGGGCGTTCAGAACTTGGTCCCAGAGCCCTCGGGAACCGAAGCATCCTCGCCGATCCGAGAACCCCTGGTATGCGGCACGTTCTCAACGAGAGGGTCAAGCATCGGGAGTTCTTTCAACCCTTCGCGCTGTCAGTGCGGGCCGAGGACGCGACGCGGTACTTTGATCTGCCCGGCGAGAGCCCCTACATGTTGCTCGTTGGACATGCGCGCGAGAGCGCGGTACGAGATGTACCTGCTGCTTTACATGTGGATGGCACTAGTCGCGTTCACACGGTAACCGTCGAGCGCGAGCCACTTCTCTATGCGATCCTGACAGCGTGCTCGCGCGCCGGAATGCCCCCAGCCGTGATCAACACGTCTTTCAACGACAAGGGTGAACCGATGGTCGAAACGCCAGTCCACGCGATACGGGCATTCCTGAAGATGTCCATTGATCGCATGGTCTTGGGGTCATTCATGATCCGGCGCACTCGAGCGGCCGCCTCTCAGATGGAACTGGAGTGGCGGGGGTCCGAATGAGGGACCGCGGATCGCCTTGTAGCCCTCCGCGACTCACCCGTCGTCCTACGGCCCAAGGCTTCGATCTCGGCTGCGATGTCTGCCATGCGCTCCTTTCGGTCAGAGACCCCGTCGTGACCCGGCGGGCCGGGCGGCCAGACTGAGCGGGCAAGTCCGCGCAGAGATCAGGCCGCTGTCAGGGGATTCCCCGCGCGGATTCGGAAGCGATAGATGTGCCCGAGTCAGCCTGGCGGACGGGCCCCCAGCGACACCACGCGCCAAAGCTGCTGGCGATCTCCGCGCGTCGTGGACATCAACGCAACGCCGAGAGCGTGACCGGGCGGTCGAGGTGACTAGAGCCAGAAGATTAGGTCGGGCGGCCGATATTCGGCCCCCAGTAGCGCGTCTTGCAGTTCAAGCCCGAGCGCCGTGCGGACAGCATGGGGAAGTGGCCGACCATGTGGGTTTGGCACGAGTGCCTTCGGTGGAAACGGAGGGCCATGAAAGATGAATGGCGCCTGTCCATCGAGCAGCGGCTCTTCGCGCGTTGCCCGAATCAACTGGTGCTGATGACGGATCAGAATGACGCCGTCCACGAGGTCGAATTGCTCAGGCTGACCCCCCGTCGCCCTACAGAAGCTCTTCTCCGTGAAAAGACCGCTGTTCGGATTGAGTAGAGCAGCAATTGGTTCCTGAACGAAGTCATCCCAGACCACTACGAGCAGGTGGAATGCCCCCGGACGGTACTCTCGGTACGCAGCGAACTTGGACTGGGCCGACGCGAGGAAGTCCTTGACAGGATTGTCTCGCGGCAAGAGGGGCTCCCCCAGCTGGATGGGCTTGGGGAGCCGAGCCGTAAGCTGCATTTCTGTCGCAGCCCTTCGGCGAGAGTAGTCAATGAGCCTAGGCGACTTTACCTCCACTCCCAGCCAGTGCCCGGAAATACGGACCTCGAACTCCGGGTTCTTTTTGCCAGCGGAACCCGGTTCGGAAGCAAACAGAGCCGCGCCAGCCTGCTCGTCAGCGGCGTGGACCCCGCCACATGCCACGTACTGCTAGGATCTGAATAATCGCTTCGTATGGCTCTTCGCCGATCCCTCGGATCGAAGCGATTCGCTGGACCACCCGAGCCGCGTAGCCGGGCACTGCTATTTCGATCTGGTGCAGTGCAGCCACCAGGCTTGCGATGAAGGGGCGGATATCGCCTTTCGCCGCTCGCACAGCGAAGTAGCAGAACATGTGCGTCCGATCGTGCGGGATTTCGTCGGCGAACCGGGCAAGGATGTCTCGCTTGGTCATTGCTGCCGCACTCCGCATGGAAGCAGCTTAGGCGGATCGAGCATTCCAACTCCCGGCCTCACGGATCCTAGCGCGCGAGTCAGTCGAGTTCATGGGGCAAGTCGACCGGCTTTGGTTGATAGCGGGCAATCCTGCGCAGACAGATACGCCGCAACTCCAAAAGCGACAAAGGCTTGCGGCAAGCGCCGCAAGCCTTTCGTCAATAGCGGGGGCAGGATTTGAACCTGCGACCTCCGGGTTATGAGCCCGACGAGCTACCAGACTGCTCTACCCCGCAACCTGCCCCACGGGCCGGGTAGACCGCCGGTGGGGGATCACAAGGGTAGGCGCCGCCGGGGCGGTGTCAAGCGGGCGGGTGTGGGCGCGCGCGGGTCGCTGGTTTTGAACGTGTTTTTCGTCATTCGGCGCTGTTTTCGCTGTTTTCGCGCTCCTTGATCTGTTTGTGCTCTTCGGCGCCCGCGAGGCGGGCGTAGATGACGCCGACGGCGAGCATGAGGAGGCCGAGGGCGAGGACGCTGATGACGCGCCAGCCGAGGGGGGCGGACTGGAGGTCGTAGATGAGGGCTTTTCCGGTGGCCGCGGCGAGGAGGGTGAGTCCGGCGCGGCGCGGGGCGCGGAGGCGCAGGGCGAAGCCGGAAATGAGCAGAATGATCGCAAAAACACCCCACCAGAGCGAAATGGCGCCGTATTGCGCGGCGGGGTCGTCGGTGAGATCGCGGGCGACGCGGGCGGCTTCAAGGCTGGTGGCGAGGAAGATCATCGCCGCCGCGGCCGTCCAGCCGGCGAACCGCACGGCGCGCGCGGCGTCGGAGGCTCTTGGCAGGCGCCGCCGCGCGAGAAACTCGCCGAAAACCGCGCAAATCGCCGCCAGACCGAACGCGAGCCACAAGCCGCGGTGGAGGAGGAGCGGATCCGCGGTTTCGGACCAGCGTGTGAGCGTTTCGGAGGATCGTGCGCGGGCGACGCGCGCATCCTGATCTGTTCCGAGCAGAAACGCGACGAGCCAGAGCGAAAGAGGCGCGATCAGGAGGCCGGCGCCGGTCCTTTCGAGCGCGAGGCGGCGGTGGAGGCCGCTCGCCGCGACGGTGAGGATGGAAATGAGCGCCCAGACGATGATTAACGCTTCATTTCGCGCCATTTCGTGGAAAAAGAGCGCCATGAGTGTGATGGCGCCCACCGCGGCGGTGATCGTTCCGGCGGGTCGCCACGGGCCATCGTGGTTGCGCGGCGAGGCGAATATGGCGATTATGAAGCAGACAATCGCGGCGTAGAGCAGAAATGGCGTTTTCTGTGTGAAGACGAGACCGAGGCCGCGGAGCGCGGCGGGTGATTCTCCCGGATCCCACCACTGGAGCGCCGCGACCTGCCACATGGCGCCGAAAAGCACGAAACACGCGTACATGCGCACGCCGTCGCCCTTCAGCCATGTTCCGGCGGCGAAAAGGGCGAGCGCGAGCGTGAGGGCGACGGCGGCGCGGGACGTGTCCTGCGCCTCGGGGATGAGCGGGGCGAGGGCGAGGAGTGTAAGGCCGATGGCGAGGGCGGTGCGGCCGATG
Organism: uncultured Phycisphaeraceae bacterium; assembly: GCA_964529265.1. Taxonomy (GTDB): domain Bacteria; phylum Planctomycetota; class Phycisphaerae; order Phycisphaerales; family UBA1924; genus CAZGVW01. The sequence continues at coordinate 3,088 of CAZGVW010000062.1, read as the reverse complement.
GCTGCGATGAGGGCTTCGCGGGCGCGGCGGCGGCGGAGTGCGGCGTTGTGCGCTGATTTTCGCGTTTTCGGCGCGTTTTCCTGGATTTCGGCGCGTTCTTCCGGCTTCTTCGGCTCGGCGAGGAGGAAGATCGCTGCGGCGGCGATCCAGCCCGCGGCGGTGAGCGCGGCCATGAGCGACCACTGCGAAAAACTGAGCCCGAGGCGCGAAACTGCGCCCGCGGTCATGTTTCCGAAGAAGAGGTCGTAGGTGAGCAGGCGCGCGGTGGCGATGGTGAGCAGGATGAGGCCATAGACGTTCACGGCGCGGGAGGCCATCCAGCGGCCCGCGGCGATTCCAGCGGCGCCCATGCCGACCCAGGCGATGACTTCGGCCGAGCCGGAGAGGCCGAGCGCCACGGCGGCGATGAGGAGGGCGCCGGCCTGCATGGCGAGTGCGGCGCCGAGGCGCTCCGCCGCGGTGTCGGGCGCATCGCGCAGGACGCGGAGGTTGCCGGCGAGGGCGAGGCCGGCGAGGAGGGTGGCGCCGGCGCCGCCGGCGGGCGGGAGCCAATCGGGAACGCGGCCCCAGGCGCGCACGACGAGCACGCCGAGCCACACGGCCCAGGCGCTGAGCGCGAAGCTGGAGAGGATGGGCGCCCAGGAGCGCGCGGTGTGCAGGGCTTCGGCGGTTGAACCGAGTGAAAAGCGCGGGGCGGCGCCGGTTTCGATGGCCTGGGCGAGCGCGCGATCCTCGCGGCGGGCGCTCAGCCAGTGCTCGACGTGCACGGCGAGCCAGACGGCGCCGAGGAAGAGGATGGTCTCCTCGGGGAAGCGCTTTCCATCGATGCTGAGCGACCAGATGGCGCCGAAGAAGAGCGTGGCCCACCAGGCGATCCATCGGACGGCGGTGAACGCGCCGCCGCGCCACGCGGAGAGGGTGAGGGCGATGACGAGGAGCGCCATCCAGTACGGCGGCATGACCCAGGCGCGGGTTGGATCGCGATCGATGAGGAAGGGCGCGAGATAGGCGCCGATGAGTGAAATGATGGAGACGGCGGCGAGTTTGGCGCGTGCGCCGATGAAGACGCCGAGTGCCGCGCATGCCGCGAGCATGACGAACGCGGCGGGCGGCGGGACGAGGTCGAACCTGGCCCACGCGGCCCAGGCGGAGACATAGATGGCGCCGAGTCCCGCGGCGTTGAGTCCGACGGCGGCCCATGCGTTGACGCGGCGGCGGAGGAACTCAGCCGCGGCGAGGAGGATGGCGCCGAAGACTGCGCCCGCGCCGCACTTCACGCCGGCGGGGATGCGCTGGAGCCAACCCTGGCGCCAGGCGTACTGGAAGAACATGGCGACGCCGATGATGACGACGAGGCCGCCGGCGACGGCGTACCAGCGACCGCCGATGAGTTTTTCGAAGTCGATGGGTGTGCTGCTGGCGGCGGGTTTGCGGGGTTGTGGTGGTGGTTGCGGCGGCTTGCGCACATCATCCATGCGGCGGAGGGCGGAGGCGATGTCGGCGCGGGGGATGGTGGGGGTGGGGTGTGGTGGTGATGCGGAGGCGGGTTCGGTGCGCGACGGCGCGGGTGTTGGCGGCGTTCGCGCGGGGGGAGGAGCGGATGTGGGCGCGGGCGGAATCGGGCGCGTGGGCGCAGGTGGAGGTGGCGCAGGGGCTTGCGCGGGGGCAACGAGATCGGCGCGCTGGGATGGCGCGGGCCGCTGTTGTTGCTCTTCGAGGCGCGCGAGGCGCTCCTCGATGGCGGCGAGGCGCTTGGCGAGTTGGTCGTCGCGTTCGGTCATTGGATTCAGAACGCAGAGGAGCGCAGAGGGACGCGGAGGGGAAGAATCGAACCCGGAGAAAGACAGAGAAATACGGAGGGGAGGGGATGAACACAGAGGGAAACAGAGGAAGACAGAGGGAAACGGAGAAGAGGGAATATGGGGGAGGAAGAGGCAGGGGAAGAAGGGGCAGAGGAAGATGAGGGCAGAGGAAGAGAGGTGGGAAGAAGAGAGGGGAAGAAGAGTGGGGAAGAAGAGTGGGGAAGAAGAGTGGGGAAGAAGAGGAGCGGGGAAAGGAGGAGGGGACGGACAGGAGATGGTGTGGGGGAGTCGGGGAGTCCGCAAGGGGGAAAACGGGAAGTGACCTGAAATGCGCGCACAAAGGGCGTCACTATGGAAGATTTGCGCACAAAACGTGTCACTACGGGAGCGGAAGGCCTGGGCTTTGAGGCCGGGGACGGGAAGCGACCTGTGTCGCGGGCGCGCGCGGCATGATCCATCGGCGTCACCACCCGATTGGCAATGAACTTGCCGCACTCCGGACAGCGGTCAGCGACGACTGGCGAAGGCGAGATCGGAGGGGCTGGGGCGCGCCGTCCTTCCGTCGCGTGGTCTGTTGAGGACAGCCGCGGGGATCGATGCGGCTTGCGCTCTGGCGCTGATGCGGAGGGAACCTGCCGGTTCCCTCCGCACCTCCCTCCAGCGGAGGGGAACTCGCGTGTTGGTCATTGGTTAATGGTCAGCGCGTGGGTCAAGCCAGTTGTTGCCAAAGTCGCGGCGGCTTGGGCTTCGTCAGTGCGGTCGAGACGGGGAGGGCCGCCGCCGTGCCGTTCGCCGTGGGGATACCACTCCTTCCAGAGCGTGCGCGAATGCGCGCACCAGTGCAGGGCCATCCAGTCGCCGACGGCGAGTTTTTGTAGATGCTTGCGGTGATTCATGGCGTCCACGCCTTAAAGCGTTGTGATCATGGTGCGGCGGCAGTCCATCGAGATGCTCCTGAAACCTGGCATGGGTGGTCGCTGGGCACTATGACGCAAGTTGGCGAGCCTTCGCGTGCCCTCCGGGGCACTCCGGTTCTTGGGGCGGCTTCCAGGGGCTGAAGCCCCTGGCAACAGGCGATGGCCCCTCCGGGGCCAAGCGCAGATGGTTCGCGTGCGCCTGCGTGCTTGCTTTGTCTCTACTCCCATGGCACTGAATCGCGGATTACGGGCCGATCGATCCGGGGGTCCCGGGGGATCCGGGGTCGATCGGGCACGCGCCCCAGGAGGCGAGGAGGAGCGCGAGGTCGGTGGCGTTGAGCGCGCCGTCTCCGTTCAGGTCCTGCGCGG
>CAZGVW010000061.1:0-9257 GCA_964529265.1 uncultured Phycisphaeraceae bacterium | reverse complement strand
CCCTCCACCCCATGGGCCGACAGGGAGTGGCCGCGGGGTGATCCGCTGGTTGAACTCTCGCGCGGGAGACTCGGGCCTGGCGGCCTGGACTGCGGGTTCTGCCGGCTGTGGAATGCGGCTCGCGGCTTGGGCGCGCGGCTCGGAGAGGATCGCCCATCGGCGGTACTCTTCTGGCGTGCGACCCCTTCGGTATTCCATCAACGTCACGTTGGACGGGTGCTGCGATCACGAGGCAGTGTCCACGGACGAGGAGTTGCATCGTTACTGGGCCGAGAGCATCGCGCGGGCGGATGCGCTGCTCTTCGGCCGTGTGACTTATGAAATGATGGAGGCGGCGTGGCGGCCGGCGGCGCAGGCGGGGGCGAGGCCTGAGTGGATGGCGCCGTGGATGGAACCCTTCGCGCGGACGATCGATGCGGCGAGGAAGCACGTCGTCTCGAGCACGCTGGACCGGGTCGATTGGAACGCGGAACTGGTGCGCGGGGATCTCGGGGAGGCCGTCGAGCGGCTCAAGCGGGCGCCGGGGAAGGGGCTGTTCGTGGGAGGTGTGACGCTGCCGCGGGCGCTGGCGGAGTTGGGATTGATCGATGAGTACGAGTTCGTCGTGCACCCCAGGATCGCGGGCCATGGGCCGACGTTGTTCGCGGGGCTCTCGAAGCCTGCCGATTTGAGACTGGTGGGCCGGGTGGAGTTCCGCTCGGGGGCGGTGGCGATGCGGTATGAGGCGAGGAGGTAGGGCTTGAGGGTTCGCACCAGCGGGCGCCGACGCCGCCGTGCAAGGCGTCCGCAGCATTTGTGGTCATTGGGTGTGGCGCGGCGGCGGTCGTCATCGGCTACAGCGACTTGAGGTACTCGATCAGGTCCCGCTTCTGCGGCTCCGACAGGTTCAGCTTGAAGTGCTGGTTGTAGTGGTTGACCACATCCATGAGTGTGGCGAAGCGGCCGTCGTGGTAGAAGCCGCCCTTGTGCACTTTGTCCATGCTCCACAGGGCCCGCAGGGGCTCGGTCCGGTAGCGGCCGTCGGGAGATCGCGACGATTGGAAGTCGTCGATCCCGATCTCGTGTGCGGTGTGCAGGTTGTACCCCGGCTCGGTGAAGAGCGGGGGAACATGGCAGGCGGCACAGTTGGCGGTGGTGTTGAAGATCTCCTCGCCCCGACCCGCGGCCTCGGTGCTGAACGCGCCCTCGGGCGGCCTGGGTGTGGCGAGCGAGAGCTGGTAGACATGCAGGGCGGGGAGCTTGGCGGTGATGAGGTCCACGGCGTCGTGCTTGTGGCCGAGCCTGTTGCGGGCCGCAACCGGGTACTTGGCGGCATCATCCAGCCGCGGGTCGTAGAAGTTACCCTTGCCGTGCATCTGCAGGTTCGCCACATACGCGTTCCAGTAGCTGACCGAACCCCACGAGCCGGTCCAGGTGTGCTGGTTGACGCCCGCCAGACCGAAGGCGGGGGGCAGAAGGGTCGCGGCGGTTTTGCCATCGGGTCGGAAGGCCTTCCCGTCCAGATTGAGCTGGGCGTCGTACCTGCCCGGACCCCAACTTGTCAGCACCTTCTTGACGGTCGCCTCGTCCTCCTGCAGCATGTCCATGAACGGCTTGAGATTCGGCGCCGAGGCGACGACGGCGCCCACATTGAGGTCGCGATTGGGCCAACCGTCGAGCCGCTTGCCGATCCCCTGCGCGAAGGAATCATCGACAGTCGAGTGGCACAGAGCGCAGGTAATCCCGACCGATGTTATACGGTGGTTGCCGTCGAAGACGCCGCGCACGCCGACCACCGCGTTGGCTTCGAGGAGGGCGAGCGTCGAGGCGGGGCTATCGAGGTCCACCGTACCCGCCTTGATCCCCGCGGCCAGGGCCTTGGGGACGCGGTCGGCATCCACTTTGAGGCCCAGCTTGAGGGCCTGGTTGGGGGAAACGCCCTCGCCCACTCCTCCGTTCTCGCCGCCAGCCAGGGCGCGGTGCAACCCCAGCTGATCGCCCCAAAAGGCCTCGCTCCCGAAGGTGTCGTCGCGGAAGATGTTCTTGCCCTCTTCCAACATGCCCCCGTCGTGTTTGGCGCCGGGGTCGTTCGGTTGACGCATCGCCATCCCTTCCATCCGGGCCGATCCGCCATCGCCGTTGCGCGACGAGGCGGCGTAACACGCCACGATGGTCGCGGCGGCGACCGCGCCGATGCATCCCACCCACACCCAACTACCCCACGAAGCCGCAGACGGGGGCGCCTCGACGATTGTGCTCATTGGATGTCCTCCGAATAGGTGCGCGCGGATGCCGGACTTCTCTGAGCGGGCGGACTCGCAACGCGCAGTTCGGCGCGCAAAGGAAGCACTCATGATTCTTGTTCCGGGCGATGAGCCGGCCGTGAAGGGCATGTGAAATGAAGATCATTCGGGTGGATGCTTGCGGGGACCCTCCCCGGTGAGTGGCTCGCGTTACCGCGAGCCACTCCGGCGCGCCCTGGTGGTGAACGAAAGCACCCAGCGAGTCGCACACCGGCAATCCGCAGCGAAAAGCAAACCGGCGGCAGCGTTCAAATCCTGTCAACGGTCAGCCAAAAATGCGGCGTTCTCGGCGCCACAACGCTGAACGATTGGACCGTTTCCCGGCGCCGCTATTTTGTCCCTGTAACGAGGAAGCCCTTCGATGTGCTCGTCGAAGGGCTTGATCTCTCGAAAAATCGGGGCGACTGGATTCGAACCAGCGACCTTCTGACCCCCAGTCAGACGCGCTAACCAAGCTGCGCTACGCCCCGCAGTGGAGGGCCAAGTGTATGGGGGAGGTGGGGGGGGAGCAACGCGGTGGGGTTTGGGGGGTGGTGGGCGGTGGGAGCAGGGGGCCATGGACGGTGGGGCCGGGGGGTTTGCCGAGGTGCGGTTCGTAGGCGTGGCTCAGATCGCCTGAAGGCCCGGAGGGGGAAGCCCGTTGAAACGGGCTGGTGGAAAGGGAAACAGAGACGGAATGCGGGTCGAGACCAGGCCTGAAGGCCTGGCCTACAAGCAGGCAAGCCCGCTGACGCGGGCTGGGGAGACAGGCGATGCGGGCTGGGGACGATCGGGGCGACGGGTGGGGGGTGAGGCGGCGCGGTGGCTCGCGGCGAGATGGGCGAAGGCGTCATCGGCGGAGATCGCGGTAGTAGTAGGTGGTGCTGCAGAGGCGGCCGTCGGGGAAGAGGGCGTAGGCGGGGATATCGCCGGCGCGGATCCAGCCAAGGCGTTCGTAGAGGCGAGCGGCGTCGCCGCGGGTGACGGCGTCGAGGACGAGGAGTGTGCGTGCGGATTCGACAGCCGCGGATTCGGCGGCGCGGATGAGTGCGGCGCCGAGTCCCTGGCGGCGGGCGCGGCGGTGGACGAGCATTTTGACGAGGTCGGCGCGGTGGGGCTGGTTTTCGGGGAGGTCGAAGAGGAGTTGGACGGAGCCGCATATGCCGCGGGCATCTTCGGCGACGATGATGCAGCGGCGGCCGGCGGCGACGTCTTCGGCGATGCGGCGCCAGAAGGCGAGAGCGCGGTCGCGCGCGAGGGGGTGCATGAAGCCGATGGAGGCGCCGCCTTCGACGCCATCGATGAGGAGATCGGCGAGTTGGTCGAGGTGGGAATCGGTGAGGGCGTGGAGGCGGCGGGGGGAGTGGGGGGCGATGAGGGCTTGGGTGGTGGAATCGGTGGTGGTCGTGGGTGAGGGGGTTGAGGGTGTTGATTCCATAGCCGCGGGATTATGACGCCGGGGGGGCGCCGGCGGTTCGCACACCCATGGCGGCCGCGGCTTTCTGGAGTTGCTCGTCAAGTGTGGCGAGCGGCAGGGCGCGGCGGAGGGCGAGTTCGAGGTACGCGGCGTCGTAACTGGTGAGGCCGTGCGCGCGGCAGAGGGGGAGCACGTGGGCGAAGGTTCGGGAGGGGCCTTGGTCATCCACCTCGATATCGAGCGTCTGAAGGAGGTTGAGGAACTCAGTCGCGGCAGCGGCGGTGATGCGGTTGCGCTTCTCGGCCATGGCGAGGACGTTGGCAACCTCAAGGAACCAGTGGGGAGGCACAAGCGCTGCGCCGTCCGCAAGGCGATCAAGGACCTGCATGGATGCAGGGGGCGATTCGTCTTCGAAGCACCACGACATGGTGATGGAGCAATCGATGATGATTGCTTCGGCGCTCACCTGCGTCCTTCTTCGATGAGGTCGCGAATCTTGAGCCCGCCAAGCGACCGGCCTCGGGCAGCGCGGCGCATGGCTTCGATGGCGACCCGACGTTCCGCGGGCGTGGATATGCGTCGCAGCGGAACCATTCGAGCGACGGGAGCGCCATGGCGGGTAATGGTGACCTCTTCGCCGTGCTCGACGCGTTCGAGGAGTTCGGAGAAGTGGGTTTTGGCCTCGTAGGCGCCGACTTGGGATTGCTTGATGGGCTTCATGGGTTAGACCAGTCGTAGACTAGTCTACTATCGGTTGAGTTGGTGGTCAAGGGGAGTTTGCGGATTCTGAGGTTATCGGACCACATTCGCAGGTGGATGCGCTCGGCGAAGTAGCGGTCGATGGCTGCGGGGGTGGGGGTGGGCGCCGGCGAGGGCGATGTGGCCGTCGGGGCGGAGGAGGAAGAAGGAGAGGCAGGAGATGTGGGCGCGGGTGAGGGCTTGGGTGTTGGAGGGGTCGGTGGGGATGGCGAGTGTGCGGATGAGGTCGGCGAGGTGGCCGGGGAGGGGGATTGGGTGGGGGGTGCGCGCGGGGAGGCGGCGGGGTCGTTGAAGATGAGGAGGGTGAAGCGTGTGTCGTCGAGTTGCGCGAAGAGGTCTTCGCGGCGGGCGAGTTGGTTGGCGAGCATCAGGCCGGTGGGTCCGGCGCCGACGATGAGGACATCGAGATCGGTGTGGGGATCGGTGTGGGGGGTCAGGGGCGCGGTTCCTGAGGGGGAGTTATGGTTGCGCCAGCCGCGGCGTGAATGGGTAGTGGCGGCTGGGGCGCGCGGCGATCGGGAGATGGGCATGGCGCGGAGCAAGGCCGGAGCGAGGGGGCGAGTGAGCGCGGGCGGGGAACCGGCGGAGGCCCAGGCGGAGGCGGTGGTTGCGGAGTTGAAGCGGCTCGGCTCGAAGCGCATGCGCGACGAGATGGGCCCGAGGTACGGCGTCCACACGGACAAGGCGTTCGGCGTATCGATGTCGGCGATGCAGGCGCTGGCGAAGCGGCTGGGGCGGAGTCACGATCTTGCGGAGGCGCTGTGGGAGACGGGGTGGTACGAGGCGCGCATGGTGGCGGCGTTCGTGGAGGCGCCGGAGCGCGTGACGGCGGCGCAGATGGATCGGTGGTCGAAGGATTTCGATAACTGGGGCATCTGCGACACGGTGTGCTTTCATCTGTTCGATCGGACGCCGCATGCGTTCCGGAAGGTGGAGCAGTGGTCGGGGCGGCGCGATGAGTTCGTGAAGCGGGCGGCGTTCGCGCTGCTGGCGTGCCTGGCGCTGCACCGGAAGGACGCGGATGAGGCGTGGTTCGCGCGGTGTCTTCCGCTCGTGGAGCGCGCGGCGACGGACGACCGGAACTTCGTCAAGAAGGGGGTGAGTTGGGCGCTGCGGGCCATCGGGAGGCGCGGCGGCGAACTTCATTCGGGGGCGATGGAGGTTGCGGAGCGGCTTGCGGGCTCATCGGACGCGGCGGCGCGGTGGGTGGGGAAGGACGCGCTGAGGGATCTTTCGAAGCAGAAGGCGGCGGGGGGGCCGAAGAAGAAGCGGCCGATGAAGAAGAAGTCGAAGAAGCAGGCGGCCGGGTCGCGGCGGAGCGCGGTCGGCGGATGACGATCTCTTTTCGGGTGGGGGCGGCCATTTGATGCTTCCCGCTTGCGTGAAGTCGGCGGGATCGGAATCATTGAAGGACGCCGAATGAGGGCGCCGGCAGGCTCGGAGGGCCCGTGGACGAATCGCTCGACACCGTGACACGGCTGCTGCAGGCCGCGGGGCAGGGTGATCGCCTGGCCGCGGAGCGGCTGTTGCCCGCGGTGTATGACGAGTTGCGGAAACTGGCGCGGGCGCGGCTGGCGCGGACGCCGCCGGGGAACACGCTGCAGCCGACGGCGCTGGTGCATGAGGCGTACATGCGGGTGGTGGGGGGGGAGGACCCGGGATGGGATCATCGCGGGCACTTCTTTGCCGCGGCGGCGCAGGCGATGCGGGACATCCTGGTGGAGCAGGCGCGGCGGAAGGCGGCGCTGAAGCACGGCGGCGGGCGGAAGCGCGTGGAGGCGGATGAATCGGATCTGCGGCTTGACGCTCCGGCGACGGACATGCTGGCGCTGGATGAGGCGCTGAAGCGGCTGGCGACGGAGGATGAGGTTGATCACCAGATCGTGATGCTGCGGTTTTTTGCGGGGCTGACGTCGGAGCAGATCGGGCAGGCCCTGGACATATCGGGGCGCACGGTGGAGCGCCGGTGGCGGTACATCCGAGCGCGACTGCACAAGGAACTGGGCGCGGATTCGATCGAGGATTCTGCGGGAGAATGAGCGGACGTTCATACGTGCGCGCATGAAGACTCTGCGGCGAGGTGGCGGCGCGAGCGATTTCGGGCTACCATCGGTTCTTCACCGATAAGTCAATCGCAAGGAGGAGCGCGCCATTTCCGCATCCAGATCCGGGGATCTGGCGGCGAAAGCCACAGTCGGCCTGCTTGAAGCCGGCGAACGACACGCCTCGGCCACGGTCGAGGCGAAGCTTGCGCGCACGATGGCCAGACAAGTGGATCGCGGGCGGCTGCTCATCGTGGCGAATCGGCTGCCGGTGCGGCGCGTTCGGAAAGAGGGCGTGGAGCGGTGGGAGACGAGCCCGGGCGGTCTGGTCTCGGCGCTGAAGCCGATGCTCGATGATCGCGGGGGCGCGTGGATCGGCTGGCCGGGGACCGCCGGGGCGCAGATGAAGCCGTGGAGCGACGGAAGTCTGCGTCTGGCGCCGGTGGCGCTTGTGCAGAGCGAGGTCGAGCGGTTCTATTCCGGCTTTTCGAACGCGTCGATCTGGCCGCTGTATCACGACGGGATGCGGACCCCGGAGTTTCACCGGCCGTGGTGGGCGGCGTACGAGTCGGCGAACCGGAAGTTCGCAGAAGCCGCGGCGGCGGAGATGCGCCCGCGCGATCTGGTGTGGGTTCAGGACTACCACCTGCAACTGGTTCCCGCGATGCTGAGGGAAGCGCGGCCGGAGGCGCGCATCGGGTTCTTTCTGCACATCCCGTTTCCGGCGGAGGAGTTGTTTGCGCGGCTGCCGTGGCGGCGGCAGATCCTTGAGGGGCTGCTGGGGGCGGATGTGATCGGGTTTCAGACGCGGCATGCGGCGCAGAACTTCATTGCGGCGGCGAGGCAGTATGCGGGGGCGCGCGGAACAGGCTCATCGCTTGCGTGGGGCGGGCGGATGGTGCGGGTCGAGGCGTTTCCGATTTCGATCGACTTCGAGAAGTTCGAGACGCTTGCGGCGCGTCCTGAGGCGGCGGCGCAGGCGCTGGACCTGCAGAAGCGGCTGGGGGAATCGCGGAAGATTCTGCTGGGCGTCGATCGGCTCGACTACACCAAGGGCATCGACGTGCGGCTGCGGGCCTTCGGGGAGATGCTTCGCCGCGGGGCGATCACGTCGGACAAGTGCGTGATGGTGCAGGTTGCGGTGCCGAGCCGGGAATCGGTGGCCGAATACGCCGACATGCGGAGGCAGATCGAGGAATTGGTGGGGAAGATCAACGGCGAATACGGCGAGCCGGGGCGCGCGGCGGTGCATTACCTGCGGCGGACTGTGCCGCACGAGCAGCTGGCGGCGTATTACCTTGCGGCGCACGTGATGGTGGTGACACCGTTGAGGGACGGCATGAACCTGGTGGCGAAGGAGTATGTCGCGTCGCGCGTGAACCGGGACGGAGCGCTGGTGCTCTCGGAGTTCGCGGGGGCGGCGGAGCAGCTGCGGCACGCGCTGCTCGTGAACCCCTATGACATCGACGGCGTGGCCGCGACGCTGGAGCGGGCGCTGACGCTCTCGACGCGCGAGGAGCGACGGCGGATGACGTCGCTTCGGCGCATCGTGCGGGAGCACGATGTGCATCGGTGGTCCGATTCGTTTTTGGAGGCCCTCAGCGCTTGAGCGACCTGCTTGAGAGACTTGGGGAGGCTGCGCGGGCGCCGGTGCTCCTGGTGGCGAGCGACTACGACGGCACGCTGGCGCCGATCGTGAGCGATCCATCGCAGACTGCGCCGGATCGGGAGTCGATCGTCGCGCTGAAGGCGCTGGCCGCGATGCCGCAGACGCACGTGGCGGTGATCAGCGGGCGGGCGTTGCGCGATCTGGCGGCGCTGACCGGAGCGCCGGACGAGGTGCACCTGGTCGGGAGTCATGGGAGCGAGTTCGATCCGGACTTCGCCGCGCGGCTCTCGCCGGAGGAGCAGGCCCTGCGCGATCTGATCGCTGCGGAGCTCGCTGAGATTTCACGCCGCGGCGGAGGATTCATCGTCGAGGAGAAGCCGGCGGGGGTGACGTTTCACTTCCGGAATGCGGACGAGAAGGAGGCGGAGGAGGCGCTGGCGGCGGTGCTGGCGGGCCCCGCGGCGTACGAGGGCGTGCACACGCGGCACGGCAAGAAGATCGTCGAACTGAGCGTGGTGGCGACGAACAAGGGCGCTGCGCTCAGCGCGATCCGCCATCGGGTGGGAGCGACGATGGCCGTCTTCTTCGGCGACGATGAGACGGACGAGGACGCGTTCACCACGCTCGCGGGCCCGGACATCGCGGTGAAGGTTGGGCCGGGGGACACGGCGGCGCGCTACCGCGTCGCGGACACCACGGAGGCGGCGCAGGCGCTTGCGCGGCTGGCGGAGCTTCGGGCCGCGTGGCTCGCGGGCGCCGAGGCCGAGCCGATCGCGAAGCATTCGATGCTTTCCGATCTGCGCACGGTGGCGCTGGTCACTTCGACGGGGCGCATTTCGTGGCTGTGCGCGCCGCGACTCGATTCACCGGCGCTCTTCGCTGAACTGCTGGGAGGGCCGACCGCGGGGTATTTCTCAATCCGGCCGGCGAGCGGCGGCGAACGTCCGCGACAACAGACATACGACGGCAAGACGCTGATCCTTCGCACGGAATGGGCGGATCTCACCGCGATCGACTATCTCGATGTTTCCGGCGGCCGCCACTGGCAGCGGGCCGGGCGCGTGGACCTTGTGCGCCGGCTGGAGGGGCGCGGCAGGGCCATCGTGGAGTTCGCTCCGCGGCTGGATTTCGGCCGCGCCGCGACGCGATTGAGCGTTCGAGAGGACGGG
>CAZGVW010000060.1:0-13768 GCA_964529265.1 uncultured Phycisphaeraceae bacterium | reverse complement strand
CCAGTTCCGGCCACAGGTCCTTCAGATCATCCGAGCATTGCCGCCGGATCCCGTTGGCGTCCAGTACTTCCGTCGTCGCCGCGATGGCCTCATCGCGGCGGAAGACGAGGCGATCAGACCATCGCTCCGCGAACTCGATCTGGATGAACTCGCTTTTGTCGTCGCGAAGCGTCTCGATGAGGTGGCGCAGGTTGCGGATGACGACGCCGTTGACGGAGTGGACGGTCACCGGAGGCCAGAAGTCATATCCCCGTGCCGTACGATGCGAGAACGGCTGAGCCGGAACCATCACAAGCTCCTCGCCCTTAAAGTTGACATGACTGAGCCGCCGACTAAGGAGCGGGCTCCCTGTCGCCTGAAGGTACGTTGCCCACCGCTCGCCCCTTGAGAGCAGCTGTTGCACATGGTCATCGACCGCAATCGTGAAAGCGAGAGGGCCCAGAATGAAATAGGGCAAACGACCTCCATTGAGTCGTGGCATGACCAACGGCCTGAGCGCTTGAGCCGGCGCAGTCAGTGTGACTTCTTGCCCGTCTCGCCACACCCTTAGGGACACAGGGTCGGGAGTTCGCTCAATCGCGCAAGGAAACGCGACGCGGTGGCCGCCGATCACCGTCTCCGCCTGGTTGCTCAGTGAGAAGCCACCGATCGCAAGGAGGACGTCGCCCGGCCGGAGCGGGTAATCGGCCAACATCGCGGGCTCGGAGAGGCAAAGCACTCCGGTCATCTCGTCGGGCAACCCGATTGATGCGCGCAGCGCTGGATTCTCCAGCCTCTGCCATGCCATTGTGAACTGAGGCTTTCCGTTGTATTTGCCATCGGCAATGTCCTGGAGGAAGGCTGCGATCTCCTCCACGGCGACCGCGTATCCGATGTTCTCCGCATGTTGGGCCCGCTGCATCGAGTAGACAAGGCCAAGCACGGCGTCCCCGCTGAACACGGGCCCACCGCTGTTGCCGAAGTTGACCGCTGCATCGATCTGGAGCCGAAGCATTCCTTCCCGCACCTGGCCCTGTTCATACTCAACGCGTGAAAGCACTCCGCGCGTGACGGAAAGGGAACCTCCAAGCGGGTATCCCAGGACCTCGACCTCGGCGCCGGGTTGCGGCGTCGCAGCCGCAAGGCGCACCGGCCGCCAATCGGGCGCTTCCCCTCCGACGATGCGCAACGCGGCCAGGTCAAGCCCAGGCGCCAGGCCGACGATCTCCGCTTCGAACTTTTGATGCACGGCCTCCGGCTCGATGAGGATTTGCGTCGCGTACTCGACCACATGAGCATTGGTGAGGACGATGTTTCCATCGATGACGACGCCGGAGCCCGATGCCTGAACAGGCTCAGCCGTGGTCCATGGACGCCAGAGATCCGGCCTCACTCTGGTCGCCTCAATCCGAATAATGGATGCACGGTCCCCCGCTCTTCCGAGGCCAGCGACCATCACGAGTAACGCGAGGGCGACAGTGACAGTGCGAGTGCTTCGAGAACCCATGGGCTCTACTCCTCGGCCGCCGCGCCAAGCCTTGCGACCATGCATGTCTAACGTCGTTCGGGCCGTTGGGTTCGCTGCAAGTCACAACCCATACTCCCCCCACCTCCGCCTCACCTGCTCCACCATCGCCTCGCTCATCCGGATCACCGGCGGCCAGTCGCGCACAGGCTGGCCCGCGATCATCGCGCCAGGCGCCTTGGGCGACGCATCGAACCCCATCCGCCTGCCCCACCGCACCGCGTCGCGACCGGGGTCCATGTTCGCGCACCCGTGGAAGAGCGCCTCGTCCACGTTCCCCACATCCACCTCCGGCCCCACCACGATCACGAACCGCGGCCACGCGCTCCGCCCCTCCACCACCTCCAGCACCCGCTCCAGCACGTCGCGGCCGGTGTGATTCGCTGTCGGCGATGCAGTTCCCGCGCCTGAGGCGCCCCCGGGAACACCTCCGGGGGCGGGGGCGCTTCCGGGGGCGGAGGGCGCCATCCGCACGAGCAGCCACCCCGCGCCCTCATCCGCAAACGCCGCGTCCTTCACGCCCGGCACGCGCTTCGCCTTGCTCAGCAGGTCGTTCCGCAGCCCCTCGTTCAGCCCCGCATCCTCTCCCTCAGCCGCGGCGCCCTGCGCCGCAACCGCCACGCCGTTCACCTCTTCGCCCGCGATCTTCCGCGTGCAATCGAAGCCGACTTTGCACCCCGCGCCCAGCCGTGGCGCCGCGTGATCGAGAATGTCCAGCGGTCCGTTCACGATCTCGATGTCCCGCCCCGGCAGGCAGCGCTCCGCCGCGGCGGCCAGCACCGCCCGCACATCGTGCGGATCCACGTCGTCATCCACCACGAAGATCATCTTCGTCCACGCCATCTGCCCCGCGCCCCACACCGCGTGCATCACGCGCCGCGCGTGCAGCGGGTACTCCTTGCGGATCTGCAGCGCAGCGCAGTTGTGAAACGCGCCGAACGTCGGCAGGTCATAATCCTCCACGTCCGGGATCAGCGTTTTCAGCAGCGGCAGGAAGATGCGCTCCGTCGCCTTCCCCAGTGCGTAATCCTCCTGCGGCGGCAGACCCGCGATCGTCGCCGGAAAGATCGGCCTCTCGCGCATCGTGATCGCCGTCACTTCCACGAGCGGGTAGCGATCCGGCAGCGAATAGAACCCCGTGTGATCGCCGAAGGGGCCCTCGAAGAACGCGCCGGGGCCGAGCGGCCCCGCCGCGGGATCGCGCGGGTCGTACCCCGGCGGCCCCGCCTCCGCGCTCACCCATCCCTCGATCACGATCTCCGCGTTCGCCGGAACGCGCAGCGGCACAGTCCGGCACTTCACCAGTGGAATCCCGCCGCGGTTCAGAAAGCCCGCCATGAGCAGTTCGCTGATCCCCGGCGGCAGCGGCGCGATCGCCGCGAACGGCATCACGCTCTCGCCGCCGAAGACAATCGCCACCGGCATGCGCTCCCCGCGGCGCTTCCATGACCGCCAGTGCCGCGCCCCGTCGTGGTGCATGTGCCAATGCATCGCGAGCAGTCGCCGCCCAGCCAGCTGCACGCGATACATCCCGATGTTGTGCGACCGCGGCTTCTCCTCGCCCGCGTCATCCGCGTGAATCGTGTGAATCCCCGCGAACGTGATGTACCGCCCGCGCTGCCGCGGATCGCCCGCCAGATCCGCCCCCCGAACGCCGGAGTTGATCTCCGCGGGATACCCCACCGCCGCCAGGTCCCCATCCAGCGGCCAGCACTGGATCAGCGGCAGCCGAGTCAGGTCCACGGCGTCCCCCGTCAGGACCACCTCCTGGCACGCCCCCCTCCGCACCACCCGCGGCGGGATCTGCAGCAGCGGCGCGAACTGCCGCGCCTTTCCCAGTGCCTCCCGCCAGCCCCGGGGCGGCTCCGGCTTCACCAGGGCCCCGATTTTCGCCGCCAACGCATCGAACCCGCCGGGCGTATGCCCCGCCGCCACGCCCCGCCCCGCCTCGTTGCAGCCCAGCGCCATCTCCAGCCTTCGATACGAGCCAAAGGCGTTGATCAGGACAGGAATCTCCGACCCCGTCACGTTTTCAAAGAGCAGCGCCCGCCCGCCGAACCCGCAGAAGCGCGGATCGTTCCGCCGGGCCGAAGCGCTCGGCATCCGCTCCTCGCTCACGCGCGACTTGCTCTCCACGTCCGCGATCTGCGCAACCTCCAGCAGCGGCGACACCGGCGCACGCACGCGGGCGAGTTCCCCCGCGGCTTCCAGCGCCTTCACGAACTCGCCCAGCGATCGGTACATTGGCCGCATCCTACTTCGAGCAATCCGCGAGCGCTGATTCGGAAGAAGCAGACGAAGTTCAGCGCCTCCCCGCCTCCACTCCCGGAATCCATCGCCCTCCACCCACCGCTCCCCATGTCCCTCGCCATCGATATCGCGCACGCCTCCAAGACCTACCGCGGCAAGGTCCGCGCCTTGCGCGATGTCAGCATGCAGGTCCACGCGGGCGAGGTCTTCGGCCTCCTCGGCCCCAACGGCGCGGGCAAGAGCACGCTCGTCAAGTGCCTGCTCACCATCGTGCGCCCCTCGCGCTGCGAGGGCACGCTCCTCGGCGCCCCGGTCGGCCATAAGCCCACGCTGGCGCGCGTCGGCTACCTGCCGGAGCACCTCCGCTTCCCGGATTACCTGAACGGCGCGCAAGCCCTCGATTACTTCGCCGCGCTCGCCAAAGTCCCGCGGCGGGAGCGCCGCCGCCGCGCCGCCGAAATGCTCGAAATCGTCGGCATGTCCGCGTGGGCCAACAAGAAGATCAAGGGCTATTCCAAGGGCATGAAGCAGCGCATGGGCGTCGCCCAGGCCCTCATGAACGACCCCGACGTCGTCTTCCTCGACGAGCCCACCGATGGCGTCGATCCCGTCGGCCGCCGCGATATCCGCAACGTCATGCTCCGAGTGAAGGAGGCGGGCAAGACCGTCTTCCTCAACAGCCACCTCCTCTCCGAACTCGAGATGGTGTGCGACCGCGTCGGCATCATGGTGCAGGGCGTGGTCGCCCAGCAGGGCACGATCGCCGACCTCACCCGCGGCCAGGAGCGCTACGAAATCGAACTCGCCCTCCCCGACGGCGACCACCGCGCCGATGCAGTTCGCAACGCCCTCCCGGCGACGCTCACCCCGCGCGAACTCCCCGCCCCCACCCCCGGCGCCGTGCCCGACGCCGCCCCGAAATCCAAAGTGGAATCCGTGTCCTCGCAGCCCATCGTCGCCAAGCGCATGATCATGACCGGCGCCCTCGCCACCGGCGAACCCGTCGAGATCGAGAAATCGGTCATCCGAATCGGCACCGTCGATCCCGCGGCTGTCCAGCCCGTCATCGATCGCCTCAGGGCCAGCGGCATCCCCATCAAGTCGCTCCGCCCCATGCGCCCCTCCCTCGAAGACCTCTTCATGCAGGCCGTCACCGATCCGGCCACCGGCGAGACGCTCAAGCCCGGCGCCGCCGACAACCGGAAGAGCCGCCGCGGCCGCAGCGGGCGAAGGGAGCCCGCCTGATGCAGACGCTCGCCCTCCTTCACGATTCCCTCCGCCTCCTGATGGCCCGCAGGCTGTTCTGGATCACCATGCTTATCTCGGGCCTGCTCGTCGTGGCGTATGGCTCGATCGGCTTCGACGACCGCGGCGTCTCGATCCTCTTCGGCGCCTTCCATTTCGAAGACCCCCGCTTCACCTCCGACAGCCCCTGGGCGCGCGTCCTCCTTCTCGGCATCTTCACGAACTTTGTGGTGCCGGTGTGGCTTGGCTGGGGCGCCGTCATCCTCGGCCTCATCTCCACCAGCAGCACCTTCCCGGACATGATGTCCGAGGGCGCGGTAGACCTTGTCCTTTCCAAGCCGCTGTCGCGCGTGAAACTGGTGCTGGTGAAGTACGCCGGCGCCCTCCTGTTCGTCGGTCTGCAGACGCTGGTGTTCTGCGGGGGAGTCTTCCTCATCACGGGCCTCAGGCTCGGTGAATGGAACTGGATGATCTTCGCCGGCGCCGCGATCGTCGTCATTTTCTTCAGTTATCTCTTTGCCTTCCACACGCTCGTGGCGATCGTCACCCGCTCCACCATCGCCGCGCTGCTCCTCACCATGCTCTTCTGGTTTGCGCTCTTTATCGCGCAGAGCACGGAGCAGAGCCTCAGCGGCTTCCACCAGCAGCAACTCGTGGAGATCGAGGATTTCGAGGCGCGCATCGCCACGCAGAAGATCCGCCTCGATCGCGCCCGCAACCCCAGCGGCCTCCGGGAATCCCTCGGCGCCGCCCTCACCTCCCCGGATCAGATCGAGCGCACCATCGCCTCACTCGAAGCGGAGCAGGAGTCGAAGCGGAGGACCGCGCAGGCCCTCGAGGCCTGGCACGATCGCTCCCTCGTGCTCATGGCCGTCCTTCCCAAGAACCAGGAGACCATCGCGCTCCTCGATCGCTGGCTCATCCGCGACGCCAACATGACCATGCAGGACATCGTGCTCGGCTCCATGAACCTTCCGCCCGAGGAAGAGCCCAACGAGACGCCCGAGCAGCCGGACCCCGGCGCCGAGCCCGAGGCATCCGCCGAACAGCCGGAAACCACCGCCGATCGCCGCGGCCGCCACGAAGAAATGACGCGCACCCAGATCGAAGCAGCCAAACGCGAAGAAAAGGAGCGCCGCGAAAAGCCCGCGGCATTCATCATCGGCACTTCCCTCGGCTTCGAAATCGTCATCCTCGCCGTCGCTTGCTTCATCTTCGCCCGACGCGATTTCTGAGTGGCCCCCCGCCGCATCGCCCAAAGGAAGCATCCCCCGGCGAACCCATCGCCGGGGGATGCCTCAGAAGGAAGAAGCCTGTCGGCCACCCGGCCGCGCCGTCAGCGCACGCCGCGCCCTCGCGCGGGCCGCCAACGGCAGCGCACCACCCACCGCCGCGCCAAGCCGGGCGCGATTCGCCGGTTCACGTCTGGATTGCCCCGTCGGCGGCCCCGACACTCGCCCGGCCGCCGTCGAAAATGAGATGTCGCCCGCCTCTCCCCGTCTGGCGCCTGCGCGCTTTTTTTGCTCGCCCCCGCCCCCCCCAGCCTCCCCTCGCGTCCCGCCCGCCATTCCGCTACAACGACACCATGAGCCAGCAGCACGTGAAGAAGATCGCCGTCATCGGCGCCGGCCAGATGGGCGGCGGCATCGCCCAGGTCGCCGCCGTCGCCGGAATCGATGTCGTCCTCTACGACGCCGCCGCCGGCGCCATCGAGAAGTGCCGCGCCCTGCACAAGAAGCTCCTCGCCCGCGCTGTCGAGAAGCAGAAGATGTCCCAGGCGGATATGGACGCCGCCCTCAAACGCATCTCCTTCACGGAATCGCTCGATGGCCTCAAGGGCGCCGACTGGGTCATCGAAGCCATCGTCGAGGACGCGAAGGTCAAGACCGATCTCTTCCGTTCGCTCGCCGGCATGTTCACCGACCCGAACGTCGTCCTCGCCTCCAACACCTCCTCCATCAGCATCACGCAGATCGCGGCTTCAGCAGCAGACGCTGCCCCGCGCGTCATCGGCATGCACTTCTTCAACCCCGTGCCGATCATGCTGCTCGTCGAAGTCATCCGCGGCATGCAGACCTCCGACGACACCGCCCGCCGCACCATCGCCCTCGCCGAGAAGATGGGCAAGACCCCCCTCGTCGCCAACGATCGCCCCGGCTTCGTCAGCAACCGCGTCCTCATGCCCCTCATCAACGAAGCGTTCTATGCGCTCATGGAGGGCGTGGCCGAGCCCGAAGCCATCGATGGCATCATGAAACTCGGCTGCAACCACCCCATGGGCCCCCTCCGCCTCGCCGATTTCATCGGCCTCGATACCTGCGTGCACATCATGAACGTCCTGCACGAGGGGCTCGGCAATCCGAAATACGCCCCCTGCCCCCTCCTCCGCCAGTACGTCGCCGCGGGACGCCTCGGCGATAAGACCGCCCGCGGCGTCTACGACTATTCGAAGAAATGAATCGAGCGCTGACCGCGCATCAGTTCGAAGGCGCGCCCCAAACCACCAGCACCCCCGCGCTCGCCGCCAGCGAAACGCCGAACGCAACCAACACGATCATCGCCAGCCGCCGCCCCCCCAGCGTCGCCGCGATCCACCCCTTGAACACGAGGTTCGACATCGAGGCGATCACGATCGCCCGCCACCCGACGTCCGCGCTCACCTGCCCCGCCTCCACCAGCCGCGCGGTCGAGAGCGTGATCGCATCCATGTCCGTCAAGCCCGAGATTCCCGCCACCGCGTACAGCCCCAGCGACTCAAACTCATCCTTCGCCGCCGCCGCCGCCACCAGCACGATCGCATAGAGCCCGCCGAACAGCAGAGCCGTCTTGAACTCACCCGGGTTGCTCGGCGTCGGCGGATCAACCTTCGAGTGGCGCGCCCGCACATGGAGAACACCCGCCGTCAGCGCCCCCACCCCCAGCAGCGCCCCGATCGGCGGCCCCACCGCCTTCAAAAACCCCGGCGCCACCACCGCCACCTCGACCAGCACGCGCACCAGCATGATGCACGTCGCGAGCATGATCACCACCGCCGCCACGCCCGCTAGGTCCGCCGTCGCGCCCGCCCGCCTCGAAAACGACGCCGTCGTCGCCGTGCTCGACACCAGCCCGCCCAGCGCGCCGCCCACCAGGAACCCCAGCCGCTTGTCCATCAGCCGGTGCGCCACATATCCCAACAGGCTGATGCCCACCACCAGCACCACCATCAGCCAGATGTTCCGCGGATTCAGCACGCCATACGGCCCGAACGTCGTATCCGGCAGCACCGGCAGAATCACCAGGCTGATGAGCACGAACTGCACGATCGCCCGCGCATCCTCCTCACCCATGCGCTCGACAAACCCGTGCAGCGCCGCCTTCGCGTGCAGCAGCGCCATGACCGCACCCGTCAGCGCGACCGCCACCACCGTCGGCCCCGTCCACGCCGCAGCCCCAACGGCGAACATGAGCAGCATCGCAATTTCCGTCGTCAGCCCCGGGTCCGCCACACCCCCGCGCATCTTCGCCACGTTCCCGATCACGATCGCCGCCGCCACCGCCAGCATCCCCGCCGCGATCACCCAACCCCCGTACGTGTCCCCCAGCATCGCGCACATCGCGCCCAGCGCCGTGATCAAGGGAAACGTCCGCACACCCGCCAGCGCCGAAGCCGCCCGCTCCCGCTGCACCCCCACGAGCAGCCCGAGCCCGATCGCCAGCGCAAACGGCGCCACCGACCACGCTGCATCCCATCCCGAAGGCGCCATCGGACTCACGCGCAGTCGTCTCCTGATCAGCCCCTCAGCACATCTCGAGGAACATGTCCATCATCGCGCTCTTCAGCTCCTCCCGGTCGATCGGCTTGTGCAGCCGCGGGATCGTCTTGAACTGCGCCGGCAGCATCTGCGGGCTCGCATACCCCGTGATGAAGAACAGCGGCAGCCCCCGCCGCCGCAGCGCCTCCGCCACCGGCGCGCTCACGCCCCCCTTCACGTTGATGTCCAGAATCGCCCCGTCCACCGCCTCCGTCATCGCCAGCCGCACCGCCTCCTGCACCGAAGGCGCAGGCCCCACCACCGTGCACCCCCACGACATCAGCGTGCGCTGCAGCGACGATGCAATGAGAAAATTGTCCTCCACGACCAGGATGCGAAGACCCGCCAGCGATTCGCTTCGCTGCGACTCCATCATGGGTTCGCTCCAAGGAACGTCGCCCCGCGCCCCCGCGCCGCCCCGCCTTCAACCGCCAAAATGCTCGCGGCCGGCAGCACGATATCACACCGCAGCCCCTCCGCTCGGAACTCGCGCGCCACCTTCCCCCCGAGTTCGTACTCGATCGCGCCCCGGATGATCTCCGAACCCAGCCCCAGCCGCTCCGGCTTCCCCACCGCCGGCCCGCCCGATTCCACCCACTCGATCCGGACCTCCGCCCGACCGTTCCCGCCCGCCGCCGTCACCCACCGCACGCTCACGCGCCCCTGCCGGTTCGAGAGCGCCCCGTACTTCGCCGCGTTCGTCGCCAGTTCGTGAAACGCCATGCACAGCGATGGCGCCGCCGCGGGCGCAATCCGATGCTCCTCCCCCTCGATGCTCACCTCCGCCTTCGCCCCCGATGAATACGCCGCCAGCGTCCGCTCCATCAGCTGCCGCAGGCTCACGCCCTCCCACTTCCCCTGCGCCAGCAGCGCATGCACCCGCGCCAGCGCCGCGATCCGCCCCGTGAACGACCTCCGGAACGCCTCCAGCGAATCCGATTTCGCCAGCGACGTCTCCGCGATCGAGAGCACCGCCGCCAGGTTGTTCTTCACGCGGTGGTCCAGCTCCGCCATCATGAGCGCCTGCCGCCGCTCCGCCGTCTTGCGCTCCGAGATGTCCTTCATCCCCCCCACCATCCGCACCGGCCGGCCCGTTTCGTCCCGCAGAATCCGCCCGCGGTCGATCACGTCCGAATACCCCCCGTCCGAGCGCCGGAACCGGTACTCCTCCGACCAATCCTCCGCGCCCTCCTCCACCGCCGCGTTCAGGCTGTCCAGCACGCGCTGCCCATCGTCCGGATGCACGCGCTCGCTCCACCACGCCAGGTCCGGCGTGATCTCCGATTGCTCGAACCCGAACAGCGTCTGCATCCCCTCGCTCCACCACAGCCGATCGGTGATCAGATCCCAGTCGTAGATCGCATCCGTCGCCACGCTCGCCACCATCCGGAAGCGCTCCTCCGACAGCATCCGATCCGTCACGTCGATTCCCGTGATCAGCGCCGTCCGCCGCCCCTGCTCATCATCAAAGAGCGCCTGCCCCGCCGCGAGGAACACCGTCCGCCTCCGTCCGTCGCGACCGAAGATCACCATCTCCGTCTCGGGCGTCTCTTCGCCGCGGAAATCCGCCTCCAGCAGCTTCGCCACCTGCTCGCGCTGCTCCTCCAGCACGAACTCGCCCACGTTCCGCCCGATCACTTCCTCACGCCTCCACCCCAGCCGCCGCGACACCTCCTCGTTGATGTCGCGCACCTCGCCATCCTCACCGATCGCCACCGTGAGCACCGGCGCGCGCTGGAACAGAAATCGATACCGCTCCTCCGATTGCTCCAGCCGCTCCTCCGTCCGAGTGCGCTCCGTGATGTCCGTGAACGTGCCGATGAGCGTCCGCGTCCCGTCCGGCCGCACGTGCGGCGCGCCGCTGATGATCACGCGACGCCTCGTCCCGCGACGCCCCACCATCTCCGCCTCGTACGACGACGCCATCCCCGCGCGCCGCTTCGCCAGTTCGACTTTCATCACCTCCAGGCTCGCCGGCGTGAAGAACTGGTGATACGTCCCGCGCTCCAGCGCCTCCGGACCATCCACCTCCAGCATCGCGCACATCGAGGGGTTCGCGTACAGCGTCCGCCCCTCCTGAGTCACGTGCCAGATTCCCACCACGTTCCGCTCCGCCAGGTTCCGGAACCGCTCCTCGCTCTCGTGCGCCGCCGCGGCGACCTCCCGCGCAAACCGCCGCACCAGCAGCCACAGCAGCGCCCCCGTCACCGCAATGAACGACCACCCCTTGATCGTCTGCGCCAAGTGCTGCGATTCCGGCTCCGCAAACACCGTGTCCACCACCCGGTCCGAAACCAGGATCCACACCGCCCCCGCCACGATGTACAGCCCCGCGATCCGCAACGGCGACAGCCACGCGTGCAGCCGCGGCCGGCGCCCCGGGTGGGGGTGGGCCCGGGAGTTGGGCTCAGGCCGGGGGTGGTCCGGCCCCTCGTCGCCCATGGTCTGCGCCGCCGTCACGCCCCAGTCTCCCGCCATCCCTGCCCGCTAAACTTCCAGCATGACCACCGCATCGTCACAGCATAATCGCCCCGGCGGCCCCCTCCATTCCTCGACCCTGACCTCCTCGCCCCGAGGGGGGGTCGATCCCCATGCCGTCACCATCTCCGGCGTCGTGCTCGATCCGGTCTATGGACCGCAGAACCACATCGAATCCCTCTCCAACTTCGATCGCGACATCGCCGCGCCGGGCCAGTTCCCATACACCCGAGGCCTCTTCCCCAGTGGCTACCGCACCCGCCTCTGGACCATGCGCCAGTTCGCGGGCTTCGGCTCCGCCGACGACACCAACCGCCGCTTCAAGTACCTCCTCGCCGCGGCAAAGACTTCCGGGGGCGCCAAGGCCAACACCGGCCTCTCGACCGCCTTCGATCTCCCCACACTCATGGGCCGCGATTCGGATGACCCGCTCTCCGCGGGCGAAGTCGGCCGCTGCGGCGTCGCCATCGACACCATCGAGGACATGCACCGCCTCTACGCGGATATCCCCATCGATCAGGTCACCGTCTCCCAGACCATCAACGGCCCCGCCGCCGTCATCTGGGCCATGTACCTCGCGATGGCGAAGCAGCGCAACATCTCGTGGGATTCGCTCGGCGGCACGCTCCAGAACGACATCCTCAAGGAGTTCCACTCCCAGAACGAGTTCATCTATCCGCCCGAAGCGTCGGTGAAACTCGTCGTGGACACCATCGAGTTCCAGACGAAGCACGTGCCCAGGTGGCACTCCGTCTCCATCTCCGGCTACCACATCCGCGAGGCGGGCTCGACCGCCACGCAGGAACTCGCCTTCACCCTGCGCGACGGCATGGAGTATGTCGAAGCCTCGCTCCTCCGCGGGCTCGACGTCGATGCCTTCGCGCCGCGCCTCTCCTTCTTCTTCAACAGCCACAACGAGTTCTTCGAGGAGATCTGCAAGCTCCGCGCCGCCCGCCGCATCTGGGCCCGCATGATGCGCGACCGATACGGCGCGAAGAGCGAGAAATCGTGGTACATGAAGACGCACGTGCAGACCGCCGGCTGCTCCCTCACCGAGCAGCAGCCGCTGAACAACATCGTTCGCGTCGCCTACCAGGCCATGGCGGGCGTCCTCGGCGGCTGCCAGAGCCTCCACACCGATTCCATGGACGAAACCCTCGGCCTTCCGACCGAGCAGGCCGTCACCGTCGCCCTGCGCACGCAGCAGATCCTCGCGCACGAAACCGGCGTCACGCGCGTGGTCGATCCGCTCGGCGGCGCATGGTTCATCGAAGACCTCACCGACAAGATGGAGTCCGAAGCCCTCGCCTACATCGCCGAAATCGACGAAATGGGCGGCGGCCCGTGGAAGGGAATCGACACGCGCGCTTCCGCCAAAGCCCCCGGTGCCCCGGCTCCTGGTGCCCCGCTTCCTGGTGGCCCGGCTCTCCGAGCCGGGTCTTCCTCTACGCCTCAGGCCTCTGCCCTCAAGCCCTCCGGCGGCTACGGCGGCGTCGTCGCCGGCATCAACCGCGGCTACTTCCGCCGCCAGATCGCCGAAGCCTCCTACCGCTTCTCCCAGGAGTGCGAAGCCGGCGACCGCATCATCGTCGGCCTCAACGAGTACATCGACCGCGAAGAGAAGCGCCCCATCGAGATCCTCCAGATCCCGCACACCGTCGAAGACGATCAGGTCTCCCGCCTCCGCGCCTTCAAACAGAAGCGCGACCCCAAAGCCGCCGCCAAAGCCCTCGACACCATCCGCGAATCCGCCCGCCGCGCCGAAAACGTCATGCCCGCCCTCGTCCAAGCCGCCCTCGCCAACTGCACACTCGGCGAAATGGTCCAGGCCATCGCCGATGTTTACGGCCGCTACAACGGCGGACCGGAGTGGTGAGGTCTCACGTCTGAGTGTGCGCCGCCATCGACAGAAAAATACTCAGACGCTCGGTTAATCACATCAGTAATCGGGAACAGCTTTCTCAGCCCTCTGACCCGAGAAAATCCTGACACCTCAAGGTACGTCAAGAGCGACTCGTTTCGCAGCACGGATTCGTCGTTCTTCTTTCTTATGATCTCATACAGCGACCATTGCGCATACCCTCGCAGCCGCAGAAGTTCGTCAACGCTCACGACTTGGGGGCGCAGGATCCGAGGACCGGTCCGATCCTCCTTCTGCGGTATGACGCGATCCCACAGGCTGTTAGCGAACTGCGTCAGCGCCACACTCTCCCACACGACAATCAGTGACCCGAACGATCGCACAGGACCGCGCCCGTCTGGATTCCTGATCTTACCGCTCGCAATCTCCCGTATCGTCGTGTCGATCTGATCGATCGCCTTTTGGATTCCCAGTTTGTTGCGCAGAAGTTCGCAGTACTCGGCGTCATCCCGAAATCGCCCACGGATCGCTGCTGGAAGGATTGCCGCCTTCCCCTCTGCAACCAATGCGGCGCCTCCATACCACGCGACGCCATCAGCCAGTCCTTCGGCCCTCGAAAGAGATTGATACCTTCCG
>CAZGVW010000059.1:0-7967 GCA_964529265.1 uncultured Phycisphaeraceae bacterium | reverse complement strand
GTTCGTCCGTCTCGGTCACGTACGAGAATTCGGCAACATGTGCAGACAGATCGATCGCTGAATCGGCAACGCGGAATCAGCCGCGGGTCCGCGAAGCGGTCCCACCGAAGCTAATCCCGGAAGTCCTGAAGCCCTCGAGAGTGCCCGGCAGGCCTCCGGAGCTTGCGCTCGACACACGCGCTCCCTCCGGCGCGATCTCGCGCTGCCGCCCCTCGACCCTGCTCGGGGCGTGCTGGGCCCGTCGAAGCACGCGCATCGGGCCACTCCGAGTCGGCGCATGACGACGTCAACCCAAGCGGGATCCGGGGTTGGAGCGGTTCCAGTTTGGTGGCGCCTCGTTCCGTCCGCCCGACGTTGCGAGCGACGCGGCCCAGGCCCGATCAAGCTGGGTCGCGTCAAGCGTGCGAGCCGGAGGGCGGGCAGAACGAGGCGACGCCGAACTGAAACCGCTGTCGCGATCGCGCCCGCGAGCGGTCCCGCCGAAGCTCTAGCGCAGGCGGATTGCCGATGGTCGATGACGCGGTTCTCACCGGCCATCGATACTGTTGACCGCGATCGTCGTCCGCATCAGACGAATCTGATGCGTCTTCCCCTCGCGCTCGACGGTGAACGTGCCCGTCCAACCCTGCTCCTTCAGGATCCCGTCCTGCCAGACGACGACGCGTTTCGCCGCGTCGAACGTGTAGCGACCCGACCCGAGCAGCCGTCCGCCCACGGCCGAGTAGCGGTACGTGCCGCCTGGGATCAGTTCGATCTCGCCCAGCCTGATCGGACTTGCGGGATTCGCGCCGTACGACAGGACGATGTACCTGCCGGTGCGGGGGCCGGTCGCCGACGTGTCCGGCGCCGGTTTCGACAGCGGCCTGACGTCCTTCGCCGACAGCCACCGCTTCGGCTGGATGCCGCGGATCGGCGTGCCGTACTCCACGAGAAACGGCGCGTCGGGCCACGGCCCGCCGCCAATCTGCACGAGGGTGACCGGCAGCCATTCAGCCGTGATCCAGCCCTCGATGCGCTGGCCGATCTTGAACTGGTGGGGACCCTGCACGGCCGCGCCAGCCTGCGCGGCAGACGCCTGCTGGCCCGCGTCGAGCTGCGCGCACACCGGCAAGGCCAGCACGGCGGAAAGCATTGCGACCTTCATCATCATCATCGTCATGGGGAGGCCTTTCAGGAGAGCGTGGCGGACGAACGGACCGGGGGGAGTATAGAGGCGCACCCGGTCGACCGCCACGGCACGTTCGGGTGATGCGCGCCCGTGCGATCGGCCGATGGCTGCGGCGCGGCGACCGCGCCCCGCGACGTGTGGGCAGCCCCGCTGTCTATAGCTCGAACGGCCTGGACGACGAAGCTTCAGCGGAGGCGGACTACCGATTGTCGATGACGACGACCGACTCCGGTTCGAAGCTCGGCAGTTTCACGACATGCACGGTCACGCTGATGGCGATGGCGAGCAGCAGCAGGTGCAGCCACAGCGCCTCGACCGTCCAGATCATCGTCGCGCCGATGCCGATCCACAGCATCGCCACGGTGACGATCTTGTCGCGCCGCCGCATGCCGCGCCCCTCGCGATGGTTGCGGATGTAGCTGCCGAGATACCGGTTGGTGATGAGCTTCTGGTAGAAGCGCTCCGAGCTCCGCGCGTAGCACGCCGCCGCCATCAGCAGGAACACCGTGGTCGGCAGCAGCGGCAGGAAGATCCCCAGCACGCCCAGGACGACGCAGAGCGTGCCGGCGACAACGAGCAGGGCTCGGAAGATGCGTGAGGACATCGGCCGACGGGCCCTATTCTAACGCGAGTCGGTACGACAGGGACGACAAGGTACGACGGGTACACGGAACGCGCTATCGCTGGCCATCTTTCTTTGGGTTTGAGGCGCAGATCCGGTCGGCGTACGCGAACCTTCGCCGTCGCGAGGCACCGGCGAACTCGCCGAAGCTCGAAGAGCGGAGGCGGTCAGGCCCGCGTCCAGGAAAGAAGACCCGCGAAGCTCGCTCCTGGTACCCGTCGTACCCGTCGTACCCGTCGTACCGACAGCGCGTAGCTGCCTCGAGGCGAAGCCGCGCAATGCCTCCCGCGCCAGCGCCCGTACATCAAACGGGCCGTCCGCCGACGTTGAACGCTCCTGCGTCGCAACTTCGGCGGGACGGCCCGTCTGCAGTACTTCCAGCGTCAGTACCCGTACTTCGGGGCGAAGCTATTCAACGAGCTTGGGCTTGAACAGCGGCCCGCCGCCCCCGAACGCTGACCAGTCGCTGTTGAACGTGCTGTTGCCCGTGAACTTGATCTCGTAGGCGATGACCGACGAGTAAGTGGCCGTGTTGCTGCCGCCCGACCAGGTGATGAGCGAGTCGGGCATGTAGATGATTCCTTCGAGCACCATGTCCGAGCCGCCGGCGAAGAAGGAATTGCCTCCTGATTGCACGTCCGCTGTCGGGATAGTCGGATCCTGAATCATGAGCAGCCCCGCCCACGGATCCGTTGGCGACGTCGGCGCCTTCAGGTAGCCCCAGGTCTGTCCCGTGAAGTTGTAGTTGCCGTAGTTGTACCCGGGCGACTGGGTGTTGTAGAACGTCACGCCGGTGCCCCGCACGTTGGCGGTGCTCGAGATGCTCATGCCGCCGCCGTTCAGGATGTACAGGCCGGGGTTGAAATCGACGACGCCGCCGCTGACGTGGATGCCGCCGCAGTACGTGCCCGCATTCAGGATGACGTTGCCGCCGGAGCTGCTGTAGTTCGTGTAATCGCAGCCGGTGATCGGCGGCTTTGGCAACCCCGCCAGCGGATCGGCCACAGGCGGCACGCCAGTGTTCGGCGTCGGCGTGATGCAGGCCCCCTGGTGCACGCCGCCGGTGACGTCAACCGACCCGGCGTTGATGCAGCCGCCGCCGGTGTTGTGAATCGCGTTGGGGTCGTTGGAGTTGACGATGACGCCGCACGAGGTGGCGTTGACCGTGGCGCCGCCAGTCACCATCAGCGTCGCCTGGTCCTCCGGGTTGAGCGCGTGGATGCATCCCATGCCGATCCCAACCACGCCGCCGACCGCGCGCGCGCGGACCGGCGAGGCGCCGAAGCCAAGCACCTGCATGAAGAACGGATCGTACGGCTTCGTGACGACGACTTCGACGAACTTGTCGTTGCCGGTCCAGGGCCCGGAGATCGGCGGGTTGTAGACATCGACCACGGTGCCGCCCGTGCCGTGCGTGTAGCCGTTGATCCCGGAATCGGTGCGCGCGGCCGCGGTGATGCTCGCCAGCCGGTTCTGCCAGATTTCCAGCGTGCCGGCGTACGCGCCCGCGTCGGCCGCGGTCTGCGCGCGCCGCCGCAGCAGATACATGTAGCCGCCGTCCATCGCGACGCCGAGGAAGCCGACGAGAACCACGCTCAGAAGCGCGACGGCGACGAGCACCTGTCCCGAGTCGTTCGGCCAGGCGCTTTCACGTTTCCCGCGATTGCCGTTCATGACCGTTCTCCTGACTGCAAGACGACGTTTCGAATGTAGAAAGACAGAAGCATTATTCCACGAGTTTGCGCTGGAATTACGGCCCCGCATCTCTAAAACGTACGGCACTCCCCGGGCAGGAAAGTGTCTGCCGGACGAGTGACTTTCGGACCGAGGCGCGGGAGGACGTCTGGGGAGTCATGGGGCGGTCTCGGGGTCCCGTCACCGGATGATGACCATCTCGGCGCGGCTACGCAGAAAAATGGGCGTCTTGAACCCGAACGTCGTCAACGGCTGGAACGTGTACGTGGAGTCCAGCCGCACTTTGCTGCCTGCGTTGTTGTCGGGAATCCACGTGACTGTCACCGTGACGCCGGCCGGGTCGAGGCCGATAGCGCGCAGGCGGACGAGATCCTGCAACTGCGCCTGGGTGATTGCCGCTCCGCTCTGCGCGCCGCGGACGATGGCGACCCGCGTGGCCTCGCGCGTGCCGTGCGCCAGCGCGCTATAGGCAAAGATCGCGCGCCCCGAGTCCACCAGCCCCAGCGTGATCGCCAGGAACGGGATCGACAGCAGCGCGAACTCGACGAGGTTCGCCCCGCGTGTGTCTCGCTTCCCCCGTCGAACCAATCGTCGCATCAACATCTTTCGAACCCGAAACCTCGAACCGTCCGCGGGTCTGAAGACCCGCGGCTCCGTTTATTGCGCCCGCATACGCGCCGTGCGCGTGAGCGTGATCGAATTCGGCAGCCCGGGATAGGGCAGCGTCGGGCTGAACGTGCCGGTTACCGTCGTCCACACGTACATGAGCGGCGTCGAGCCGTCGACGCACGCCGTGACGCTGCACGCCACGGCCGTCGGCGAGTTGCTCGGGCATTCGCAGTCGTGCCCGGCCGCAAACGACAGCCCCGTCATGTCCTGCGCGTCGGCCTGCGCCGCGGCGAGCATCCCCGCCGTGTCGGTGGCGTTGAAGGTGTTGAGCGATCCGTACGACACGCCCGCGCGCGCCGCGCTCACCACCGTGATGGCGCCGTAAAACACGCGCCCCATGTCGAGCAGCCCCACCATGATCAGCACGAGCACCGGGATGATCAGCGCGAGCTCGACCGCCGCCGAGCCTTCGGTCGCGAGCGGATGCCGCGAGCGCGGGCGAGTCTGTGGGGAGCCGGTGCAGGTCATGAGAGGGTGTGACGGGTCCGACCCGTTATACTAACGGGCACACGTCACCCTGCCAATGGCACTTAAGACCCAGCGAGGAACCACGGACGCTGGCGGGGTCCGTGCGTATTCTCCCGAGGCATTGAGGATATCGGCCGCTTACATTTTTGTCTGTATGGCACAATAGTGCCACCGGACAGGGCAAGTCCCTTCCTTGCCGTCCTGACATCCCGGACCGGGTATCGCGGCACCAGGTTTGCGCTATGGCTGGCTCGGGTCACATGACGTCACGCGTGTTGAGCGCCCTGTCGATGGCCGGCATGACCGACCAGCACGAGCGGACCCCCGCGACGAACGACGAGCGCGTCGAGTCGGAAATTGCGACCGGCCGCGCGCTGCTGGCGACGATCTCGCTGCTCGTCCTCGTGCTGCTGCCGTCCGGTCCGCTGGTCAACCCCGGCCTGACGTACGGCCTGCTCGGCGGCTACGCGATCTACAGCTACGGCGCCGCCGCGCTCGTCCGCCATCGGCGGCTCGGTCTCGCGCGTGCCGGCGGCATGCTGCACGCGGTGGACGTCCCCTTTGCGGCGACGCTGACCATCGTCACCGCGCCGGCGAGCGGCCCGCTGTTCTTCTTCCTCGTCTTCGTCCTCGTCGCCGCGGCGTATCGCTGGGGCCTGTGGGAAACCGTCGCGACCGCCGTCGCGGGCGCCTGGCTGCTCGTGCTGTTCACGGCGGTGTTCGCCAACTCGCCGCAGATTCAGTCGCTGCTGACCGAGCTCGGCCCGTTCCAGTGGGGCGGCGGCATTCTCTACCTCATGCCGTTCGCCGTCGTGTTCGGCTACCTCGCCGAGAGCGAGAAGCGCCGCCGGGCCGAGAGCGTCGTCGCGGCCCGGATCCTCAGCCGCGTGCAGGCGGGACGCGATCTGCGCGGCACGCTCGACGCGACCGCCATCGAGCTGCTGCGCTTCTTCCATGCGAAGCGCGCGGTGCTCGTGCTCCGGCAGCCCGGCGGATCGGATCTCTACCGCTGGCAGAGCGCGGACGAGGCCGCGCGCGCGGCCTCCGAGGACACGTTCGAGGCGCTCGACGACGCCGATCGCGAGACGTATTTCTTCCCGGTGGACGGCGACGTCTGGTACGCGTCGAGCCGCTGGCGCGGCCAGTCGCGCTTCACGATTGCCGCGATCGGCGAAGACGAAACCTTCGCGCCGCGATCGTGGGAACCGCCGGCGGAGCTGATCGCGCGGCACGCGGGGCGCGCGCACCTCGGTCTGTCGCTGCGGCTCGGCGACGACTGGGACGCGCGGCTGTTCCTGTTCGATCCCCGGCCGGGCATGTCGATCGCGACGGCCGCGCGGCTGTTCCGGCGGCTCGTCGGACAGATCGCGCCCGCCATGTACGCCATCGCGCTGCTCGATCGCTGGCGCGCGCGCGTGGGCGCCGTCGAGCGGGCGCGCCTGGCGCACGAACTGCACGACGGCGTGATCCAGTCGATCGTCGCCCTCGAGATGCATCTCGACGTCGTCCGCCGCAACGCGAGCGGGTCGCTCGCCGGCGAGCTCGGCCGCCTGCAGGATCTGGTGCGCGAGGAGGTCGTCAACCTCCGCGAGCTGATGGACCAGATGAAGTCGATGTCGCTCGATCCGCGCGAGCTCATCCCGCACCTCGAGGAGAAGATCGCGCGCTTCTCGCGGAGCACCGGCATCAACACGTCGTTCGTCTGCGACGTGTCCAGCATCGATCTGGACCACGACGTGTGCCACGAGATCGCCCGCATCGTCCGCGAGGCGCTGGTGAACGTGCGCAAGCACAGCGGCGCCCAGCACGTGAAGGTGCGCTTTTCGCGCGGCGACGGCCGCTGGCTGCTGACGATCGATGACGACGGCCGCGGCTTCCCGTTCTCGGGCCGGGTCTCGAACGCCGAGCTGAAGCCGGGGCGGCGCGCGCCCGCCGTGATCGGCGCGCGCGTGCGCGCGATCGGCGGCACGCTCGAAATCGACTCGCAGCCGGGCCACGGCGCGCGCCTCGCGATCAGCATCCCGGAGCGGCGCCTTGACTGACGGCCGCCCGCGCATCCGCGTCCTGATGGCCGACGATCACCAGATCTTCCGGGCGGGGCTGCGCCGCCTGCTCGAGAGCGAGCCGGACTTCGAGGTCGTCGGCGAGGCCGGCGACGGCGAGGAGGCGGTGCGCCTCACCAAGCAGATCAAGCCCGACATCCTGCTGCTCGACGTGTCGATGCCGCGGATGACGGGGCTCGAAGCGCTCCGCGAGCTCGAAGGCGAGGTCAAGACGATCCTGCTGACCGCGTCGCTCGCCAACAGCGAGATCGTCACCGCGCTCCAGGTCGGCGCCCGCGGCATCGTCCGCAAGGAATCGGCGACGCAGGTGCTGTTCAAGAGCATCCGCTGCGTCCAGAACGGCGAGTACTGGGTGGAGCGCGAGAGCGTGCGCGACCTGGTGCAGACGCTGCGTCAGCTCGTGACGCAGTCGGAGGCGGCGGCCAAGCAGGCGCGCTTCAACCTGACCGCGCGCGAGATGGAGATCGTGTCCGCGGTGGTCGCCGGCTGCAGCAACAAGGAAATCGCGAAGCAGTTCAAGCTGAGCGAGAACACCGTCAAGCACCACGTCTCGAACATCTTCGACAAGATGGGCGTCTCCACGCGCGTGGAGCTGGCGCTGGCCGCCATGCACCACGGACTGGTTTCCGATCGCTGAGAGTGCGCGTCAAAAATGGAGGGGCGGACCCTCAGGTCCGCCCGGGCCGGGCCTGAAGGCCCGGCGCTCCACGTGGGAGGAATCCGGCCCTGGGTGTGGGGGAGGGGGCGGACCGAACTACGTCGCAGTGCTGTCCGCCCGACACCCAGGGACCCACCCAGAGTAGCGATGCGGCGCCGGGCCGTGAATGGCCCGCATGGAGCAACGCGATCCCCCGTTCGTGCCAGTTGGAACGACATGGGGCTCATGGAGGTCATGGAGACTCCAGGCACACCCGGAAAACATGGAGCTCATGGAGGTCATGGAGACTCCAGGCATACCCGGAAAACATGGAGCTCATGGAGGTCATGGAGATTCCAGGCATACCCGGAAAACATGGAGCTCATGGAGGCCATGGAAACTCCAGGCATACGGCGTGACGTGCGCGGATGAGCGTCGCGTGTCGATTGCGGAGTCGCGCGGGAGGCCATGGAAACTCCAGGCATACGGCGTGACGTGCGCGGAGAGCCTGTCAGGAATTTCGTGTGTGGGGTTTAGCATGAGGAGCCCCTATGCCCCGCACACCGAAACGCGAGAAGCGACCCGCTGAGCGGCTCGCCCCTGTTCCGGACGACATTCTGGACCACTTCTCGTCCGATCAGCCGA
>CAZGVW010000058.1:0-28776 GCA_964529265.1 uncultured Phycisphaeraceae bacterium | reverse complement strand
GAGACCCTGGACGGATCGCCGGCAGTGTTCATCGAAAGTTGGTTTGGCCGCGGTCACCGCCTTCAAGTGCTTGCCTCACAGGGCGTTATCGGCGGGATCTGGCCGCCGCTTTGGGGGAATCACCCGGTTCCGGGGCATTCTAGAGGGTGGTGGCCACGCTCCGCAAGTTTCTTCTCAATCTTCCCTGAGGAATATTGCGGGGAACGGGTTGCGCCGCTAGCGTGGGGGACGGGATTGGTTCCCAAGGGCCCAGCGGCCACGGCTTGCCGCGGGCTTTTCTCTGGAGGTTCGAGTACACGTCAATCGCTTGGGAGAGCGAGAAGAAGAGGAAGAAACACCATGAAACGTGCGATCGTTCTGATCGTGAGCGCGGGCGCTCTGTCGTCCGCGGCGTCGGCGCAGTTCTTCAACCTTGGCCCCAACGTTGAACCGTGGTCGATCAGCGATACCGGCGTGGTGGCCGCGCTTTCGCCGGGGCACGGCGGGTATGCGATGTGGACTGAGGAGGCGGGGATCGTCGGGATCGGCGGCGCGCTTCCGGGCGATGGATTCGGCGGAACGCCGTCGATTTCGGCGGATGGTCTGCGGATCGGCGGGACGAACGTGAATCCCGACACCGGTCGCGGCGAGATGGCGTGGTACGACGTCACGAGCGGCCAGTGGCACAACCTGGGCGGCATCGGCGGATTCTCCGATTTCTCGACGTCGTCGGGTTGGGGGATTTCCGGTGATGGGCAGCACGTTGTGGGGCTGGGCTGGGTGGACGCCGGGACGGCGCACGCGACTCGTTGGGCGGAGGGCACGGGCACGGTTGACATGGGATCCACTGTTCCGGGCATGTCATCGCGCGCGAACGGGACGGATTACGACGGCTCCGTGGTGGTCGGGTGGCAGGATGGCGAGTTCGGCGGCCGCAACGGCGCGGTGTGGGTCGACGGCGTGCAGACAGTCATCCTCGACGGCGACGGCTTCAACGTCGGCGAAGCGCAGTCTGTCTCGGCGGATGGGCAGTGGGTGACGGGCATTGCGTTCAGCAACCAGTCGTGGCGATACAACACCGTGACGACAGCGTTCGAGTATCTCGAGCCGGTCGCGGGCGATTTCTTCTTCCCGACGGCGTTCGGCACCGGCATCAGCGATGACGGCTCGACGATCGTGGGGTCGGTGCGCGACTTCGGCCCGCCGATCTTCGGCACGGGCGTGGTGTGGCAGGATGGCGCGGTCATGACGCTGGCGGACTTTTTCACGTCGGCGGGCGTGGCGTACGAGCCGGGCTTCCTGTTCTCGGTGCCGCTGGCGATTTCGGGCGACGGGCTCACCTATTCCGGACTCGGGCTTTCGCCGTCCGAGGGTGTGATCGGCTGGGTTGTGACTGTTCCGACGCCCGGGACGGCCGCGCTGCTCGGACTTGTCGCGTTTGCCGCCGGTCGCCGGCGCCGATGATCACGGATCCTCCTTCTGAGTTCGCATGATGCGCGGCCGCACGACCGCCTGACCAGGGCCGCCCTCGATGCGATGAATCCGGCCAGAACCACTGAGCCGGGCGAAACGGGCAACGACTCTCTTTCAGGGAGTGTTGCCCGTGTTTGCGCGCGCGGAGTGTGCGCGGAGGCTTGCGTCGGGCGCGGCGCGAGGCATCAGCCGCCCCAGTTGCCGAGGAGGATGGCGAGGTCGGAGGAGTTGACGACGCCGTCTTCGTTGAGGTCGGGCGCGCCGGCGCCGCCCCACGCGCCGAGGAGTTGCGCGAGGTCGGAGGAGTTGACGGCGCCATCGCCGTTGAGATCGCCCAGGAGGGCGGAGGAGGCGCAGCCCATGTACGCGGCGATCTGGGATGCGGCGGCGCCGCCGGCGGAGGTGAACTGACCGCCGAGGGCGAGCATGGGGTCGAGCGAATCGGGACCGTGCGCGAGGGACATGACGTTGGCGTTGGCGCCGGGGCCGACGGGCTGCCATTCATCGCCGGTCCAGCGCGCGATGTGGGATGCGGCGACACCGCTGACATCGAGGAAGACGCCGCCGATGTAGAGCGCTTCGCCGGCGCCGTCATCGAAGACGGTGAGGGCGCGCACAGTTGCTGCGGCATGTGTGACGCCGGAGGCGAGGGGCGTCCACGCGGAGGCGCCGGAGCGCCAGCGCGCGACGCGTGGAAGGACGGTGGCGCCGGACTGGCCGAAGAGGCCGCCGGCGTAGAGGGCGGGGCCGGTGGAATCGGTGAAGAAGGCGAGGGCACTGACTTCGGCATTGAGTCCGGCGTCGAGGGGCGTCCAGGCGCCGTTGCGCCAGCGGGCGATGTTGGCCGCGGGGGCGCCGCCGGCGGTTGTGAAGACGCCGCCAGCGAAGAGGGCGGGGCCGGCGCCGTCATCGAAGGAGGCGAGTGCGAGGCAGGCGGGCTGGGCGCCGCCGGTGAGGCCTGTGGAGAGGGCGGACCAGGAGGCGCCGTCCCAGCGGGCGATGTTGGCCGCGGCGGCGCCGCCCGCGGTGGCGAAGCCCCCGCCGACAAAGAGGGCGGGGCCGCCGCCCGAGCCATCGTCGTGGGCGCAGAGGGCGCGGACGGGGCCGCCGACGCCGGCGCCGAGGGCGGACCACTCGGCGCCATCCCAGCGGGCGACGCGGCTGGCGAGGACGGCGCCAGCCATCGTAAAGTTGCCTCCTGCAACGAGTTGAGGGCCGGCGCCGTCATCGAAGAATGTAAGGGCTGAGATAAGATTGTTGACCCCCGCGCCGAGGGGGGTCCATGAGGCGCCATCGTATTGGGCGATGCGGCTGGCGTTGACGCCATCGATGGTGTTGAATGAGCCGGCGGCGTAGAGGAGTTCGGTCGGGGCGCCGGCGGTGGCGCCGGAGCACAGGGCCCTGACGATGCCGTTGGCGCCGGGATCGCCGAAGGCGGTATCCCATGCGGGGGCGCATGCTCCGGCGAGGGCCGAGGTGGAGAGGGCGAAGAGCGGCAGCGCCGCTGCAGGAGTTCTCATGTCCGCGCTCCTGTGTTTGGGCCGCGTGGCGGCTCGAAGTGAGGGGACATGAGAATGACTTGAGTGGAGCGCGTCAAACGGTGACGTGTCCTCGCGCAAAAAAGACAGCCGGCCCACTCTTCCGAGCGGGCCGGTCGTCGAAATCATGCGAGCAAGTCTGGAAACGCGCAAATGCGCGTTCAGTGTGCAGGAACTCAGGCGGCTTCGCGGTGCACGACCGGGCCCTTGACGCCGTGGGGAACGCCATTGGGGCTGACGGAGGTCGTGACGGTGAGGCCGTCGTGGTTGAGGTGGTAGGGGTGCGGGTAGCCGTTGTTCATGAGGTGCTGACCGTGGAAGTAGGGGACGCCGGTGAAGGGCGTGTTGACATGGCCCTGGAAGGGGAGGTTGTAGCCGTAGTTGAACGGCGTGTTCCAGGCGTAGGGGAGGGTCGAGCCGGTGTGGAGGGGGCTCCAACCGGGGATGTTCGTGTTCAGGCCGAAGTTGAAGGGGACGGCGCCGGTGAACGGCGCGAACTGATTCACGAACGAGGGCGGGACGCAGTTGTTCCAGTTATTGAGGCCGAAGGGCGTCGTGGGGCCCTGGTTCCACGTCGGCAGGGTGTTCCAGCCGCCGAAGCCGAGGGGCATTCCGACGGGGGAGGGAATCTGGCCGTAAGAGGGAACTGAGTTGAAGCCGAACGGCGTGTTCAGGCCACCGAGAAAGGGCGGCACGAAGTTCTGGCCGTAGGTGAGGGGGTTGATGAAGTTCGGCGTGCAGCCGATGGGGCCGCCGAAGTTCTGGCCGAAGGGCGAGTTCCAGGTCTGGCCGGGGAAGGTGTTGATCGGGCTGCCGTTGATCGGGCCGCAGAAGCCGTTGATCGGGTTGCTGTACTGACTGATGGGGTTGAAGCCGCCGTGGACGGGGCTGTAGCCGCTCCAGGGCTGCGTGAAGCCGCCGACGGGCGGGCAGACGCCGTAGGGCGTGTTGTTCCACTGGCTGATGGGGCCGCCGAAGGGCTGGCTGATCGGGCCGCAGTAGGGCTGGCCGACGGGGCCGCAGAAGGGCTGATTGAGGCCCTGCTGGATCGGGAACTGGTTGATCGGGAACTGGTTGAACGTCGGGATGGGGCCGCAGCCGATGGGCGTGCAGCCGCCGTAGACGTTGGGCGTCCAGGGATTGATGAAGTTGGGGACGTTCACCGGGTTGAAGAACGTGTTGTTCACGCCGGTGAAGGGATAGGTCATCGTGTGCATGAGCGAGGTCTCCTTGAGTTGAACGGTCTGCTCCAACGAAGTTGCGGGCGCGGCCGGTCCTCCCTTTGAGGCCGGTCGTTTCGCGCGTGACTGATTTGGTTTGGCTCGCCGGTTTGCCTTGCGTGGTGTTGGGGGCATGGGTGTCGACCGAGTGGGAAGTCGCCCGCGAGGCCGTGGCGGCGGCGAATCTGAACGAGGGAATCGGAAAGGCGAGTCCACCTGGGGTTTCTCGCGCTCAGTCCGCTTCATCGACGAATCGGGGGGGTCACTTGGGGGGAGTCCGCGGAGTTGGGCGCCAAAGCCCCACCCGGCGCGGGGGCCGGCGATCCGGCGTTGCGCGCCGGCGAGTGCATCGGCCGCGGAGGAGTGCGCACATGGGGGAGGGGAGTGATTGCGCGATGCGGAGCGCCGCTCGGGCGTTATGGGGCACGCGCAGCGCGTCGCGGGCCGGAATCGGGTGGAGGGGCGCCGGAGCGCGCTGACGTCCGAGAACGACGATCGGCGATGCGCGCCAAGGCGCGCCTGCGCAGCGGCGCGGAAACTCAAGTTCCGAGGTGGACGACGATGCGGCGCTCGCGGCCGCCGCGGCGGTGCTCCCAGAGGTACACGCCCTGCCAGGCTCCGAGAGCGAGGCGGCCGTCCGCAAACGGAATCGAGAGCGAGACGGCGGTCAGCGCGGCCTTGATGTGGGAGGGCATGTCGTCGGGGCCTTCGGCGGTGTGCGTGAAGAGCGGGTCATTCTCAGGGACGAGGCGGTCGAGCCAGCGCTCGAGGTCGGCGCGGGCGGAGGGGTCCGCGGCTTCCTGAATGAGGAGGCTGGCGGATGTGTGCTGGATCATGAGCGTGCAGAGGCCCTGGCGGAGGCCGGAGCGGGCGACGAGGGCCTGGATGTCCTGAGTGATGTCGAGGAGGCCGCGGCGGGGGGTCTGGATGGCGATGGTTACGACCATTTTCGGACCTGCGAGTGGGTATTAAGGCGTCAGGGGCCGGGCCATTCATAGCGCAGGCATCACCGGCGAGGCGGGGCGGCGCGGTGGGCGCGGATTTCCGGCTTGAACCGGCGGGAGGCGTTGTACACTGTCTGTCGGAGTCGTCGCCCGCGGGCACAGTGGGCGAACTGCGTGGCGCCGGAGCGCTCATGAGCGCGCGGCGGCCGCTGCCTTCGCGCCTTCGCACAGGCGCGGAAGGTCAAGGGTTGGAGAAGATGGTCCGGCAACTCGTTGTGTTGGGCGCGCTGCTCGCGGCGCTGGCTGTTGGTGCGTTCGGGGGCCCTGGGCCCGAGGCGGAAGCGCCGGCGTTTGAGACGCCGGGCTGGGCGAGGTGGAACGCTCTGGAGTTCGATGGATCGGCGTCGCAGCGGCTGCGGCTGGCAGCGGACAGTTCGGCGGCGGCGATCGGCGCGGCTGGGGAATACGTGGGCGTGATGATGCGCGTGCGGATCGACCCGGCGGCGACGGGCGGGCACGTGCTGCTGAAAGTGGGGGGGGCGGACCACGGGTATGCGCTGGCGTATGACGCTGCGGCCGGGGCGATGGTGTTCGCGCTCAAGAGCGCGCAGGCGCATGTCGCCGCGGCGGCGTTCACGGCTGACGGCGTGTGGCGAGACGTTGAGGTGAGGCACGCTGCGGGCGCGCCGGCGAAGTTCTACGTGGATGGCGCTGCGCGATCGCTGCTGTGGCAGACGGGCAGCCCGGGGGCGGCGCTGGTGGGAACCTCGACGCAGCCGGCGACGGTGTTCGCGTCGGAAGGGACGTCGCCGCTGGTGGGCGCGGGGCTTTCTCAGCAGGTGTGGGGCCAGTCCGCGGGCGCGAACGGGACGCCGGGCGCGATGGCGTACCTGAGGATTGAGCGCGAGGTTGGAATTCGCGCGCTGGAGATGTACTTCAACGAGGGCGCGGGCGCGCCGCGGAATTATGAGTCGAACACGCTGGCCGCGGCGGTGGGGGGGCCGGAGTGGACAGCGATCGCGCCCCCGGAGTTCATCCGGCGCTGGCCGATGACGACGTCCGCGGACCTGGCGCTGTACGGCGCCTCGGTGCGGACGGACGAGGATCCGAATCCCGCGAATCCGAACAACACGATTCCAGTGATCGCGACGGCGCCGGACGGCGCGCCGGCGCTGCGCTGCCGCGTGTTCGGGGAGTTCGGCCTGCACAGCGAGTGGAAGATCCCGGCGCCCTTCCCGGCGCCGCCCGAGATCTTCCTGGCGTTCGACATGTACATCGATTCATCGACACTGGCCCAAGGAGGATCGCCGTACAAGAACTGGTTCCACTGGGGTCGCG
Source organism: uncultured Phycisphaeraceae bacterium (assembly GCA_964529265.1). Taxonomy (GTDB): domain Bacteria; phylum Planctomycetota; class Phycisphaerae; order Phycisphaerales; family UBA1924; genus CAZGVW01. The sequence continues at coordinate 22,284 of CAZGVW010000058.1, read as the reverse complement.
TGGGGGAGGGGTTGGAGCATGAACTCGCGGCGCTGCTCGGGCACTTCGACACGGACCTGAACGGCGAGCCCGACGTGCGCATGCACATCGCCTTCGGCGGCGCCGTGAACACCGCGGGCAGGATTCCGTTCGACCGGTGGAATCGCGTGATGATCAGGTGGCGGTCGGGCCGGGACGGGCTGGGACTGTTCGCGCTGGGTGATGAGAGCGGTGAGTTCGGGTCGCACACAGTGTCCAAGGACGATGCGCGGGAGTTCCGGCTTCGCGCGAGGTCGGATGGATCGCCCGGGACGGTGTACTTCCGGAACGTCGCCATGGGAGGCGACGCCGAGGAGGTGATGTGGGGCCACCTCGGCGTCACACCCTTCAGCGGATGCGGCTGGCTCCTGGCGACGTCCGAGTGCGGCGTGCTGTTTCAGTCGGCGTCGGGAGGAACGTTCACGCTTGAGGACTATGGGGACTTCGGCGTCGGCGATCAGGTGTGGGTGGAGGGCCTCGTTGACTCCCAGTGCGATGGATGCGCCCCGGCGACGAGGTGCATCGTCGAGAACACCATCGGCGCCTACTCATCGGCCGTGGGCGTGCTTCGCACGGACGGCGCGAGCCCTTGCGCGCGGGTGGTGACCTCCGACGGGCGGACGTTCTTCGTCGAGCACACGGGCGCCTTCCTGAACGGCGAACGGGTTTTCGTGGAAGGGCGCCTGGCGGGGCATCCAACGGAGTGCGGGCTCTCAAACGGGGGGTTCGGGATTGAAGGGAACGAGATCTCCCCGGGCTTTGAGCAATCGGGCGTGCTGGCGACGGGACCGTGGGGATGCCCCATGCTGGTGACCCCCGATGGGCAGAGCCGGCAGGTGGAACGGACGGGCGGATACCCGATTGGATCCCGGGTCAGGGTCGCGGGCCGGATGGTGCAGGCTTCCACGGTGTGTGCGCCGACGCCGCTCCCTGCGGTGGACCGGAACACGATCGAGCCGAGCGGTGCGGACCTGAACGGGGACCGGCACGTCAACAGCAGCGATCTGGCGCTGCTCCTGGCGTCCTGGGGCACGGCTTCGGCGCTTGCGGACCTGAACGCGGACGGGGTGGTGAACTCCTCCGACCTCGCGTTCCTGCTCAGCGCGTGGGTGGAGCCGCCGGCGGCGCGATAGAGCGCGAGACCGGCCAGCCGGGTGGATTCCCGTCCCCCAGTTCCGGTGGCATTTGACCAGTCTCAGGAAGACGGGCGCCGGCCCCCGAAGGGGTCCGTAACACTGTTTTTCATGGACTTGACGGTTGGGGGGCGTTAGTCTGACCGCTGGTCTTCGCAGGCGAGTGTGCCGTCGGGGTGTTGTCTCCTTCACGGCAGCCGCGTGGAGGGAGTGCGTCTGTGCGCGATGCGGGATGCGCATCGCGGCGGGCGATGGTTGATCCCACGGCGGCGGGCGTCAGGCTCTCAGGTTCGACGATCCTGGACGCCCGGAGTGATCCCTCAACTGCAAGCCGTCCTCGGCGCGTGCGCGCCGGGGGAGAGCGTGATGGGCGCTGATCCCGCGCGATCGGGATCGCCGCAGGGCACACGAAGTGTCAAGAGCAGGAGAACCAGGAGTGAAGGCAGACCCGAATTGGTCGATGCGCTCGCCGCGTGCGCGCATGTCGATGTGGGCGCTGGCGGCTGTGTGTGGACAAGCCGCGGCCCTGTGTTGTTCGCCCGCGTCAGCCCAGGTGCGCTGGAAGACCGGGCTCGACGGGGCGGCGGAGCGGATGGACGCGGTGGAGCTGCGCGAGGCCGTGACTCGGCTCTCGACGCGGGAGACGCTGAGGCGCGTCGTGGTCCAGTTCGATGAGCCCGTTTCGACGGAGCAGCGCGACAAGCTGGCGCAGGCGGGTGTGAGGCTGCTGAGCTACTTGGGGGATCACGCGTATTTCGCGTCGCTTGCTGATGGGGCGGACGGGGCGCTGGCGGCGACGGTTGAATCGCTGGCGGTGGTGCAGGGGGTGAAGGCCGAGTGGAAGATCGATCCGATGCTGCTGCGCGACGAAGCGCCGTCGTGGGCGGTGGTCGATCCGGGGCTGTTGGAGGATGAAGCGGCGAAGCACCTGCCGGCGGAGGAGGCGGCGAAGGCCGATCCGGTGGTGGGTGTCTACGTGATGCTGCATCAGGACGTCACGCTTGATCTCGCGGCGTGGAACATGGCGGCGCGGCACGGGGGCGTGGTCCGCGACCAGGCCCGCACGGTGAACGCGCTGGTGGTCGAGATGCCGATGTCGAAGGTGGCGGCGCTGGCGGCGGAGGACGACGTGCAGTGGATCGAGCCGGCGCTGCCGAAGTTCAGCGAACTGAACGCGCAGAACCGCGTGCGGGTCGGAGCGGACATTGCGCAGGATCCGCCGTACTCGCTGAGCGGGGCCGGGGTGACGGCGCTGATCTATGACGGCGGCCGCTGCCGGAATACGCACATGGACTTCGGCGGCCGGCTGACGAACGGCGACACGGACTCGGTGTCGGACCACTCGACGCACGTGGCGGGCACGGTGGGCGGCTCCGGCGCGGCGAGCGGCGGAACGAACCGCGGCATGGCGCCGGGGTGCAACCTGGTTTCATTCGGGTTCGAGTATGACGGGACGGGCACGTTCCTCTATACGAACCCGGGTGACTTCGAGGCGGATTACGGGGCGGCGATCAACACGTATGGCGCGGTGATCGCGAACAACTCGATCGGCACGAACACGGCGCCGAACGGGTTCCCGTGCGAGTTCGAGGGCAACTACGGCCTGATGTCGTCGCTCATCGACGGCGCGGTGCGCGGGTCGCTGGGCCAGAAGATGCGCATCGTGTGGGCGAACGGCAACGAGCGCCAGGGCACGGCCCGGTGCGGAAGCACGTACCTCACGACGGCGCCTCCGGCGTGCGCGAAGAACCACATCACGGTGGGCGCGCTCAACTCGAATGATGACTCGGTGACGAGCTTCACGTCGTGGGGCCCTTCGGAAGACGGGCGCATCAAGCCGGATATCTCGGCGCCGGGCTGCCAGTCAGGTGGTGACAACGGGGTCACGTCGTGCGGCTCGGCGAGCGACACGTCCTACACCTCGAAGTGTGGAACGTCGATGGCGTCGCCGACGGTGTGCGGCATGGGCGTGCTGCTCATCGAGGATTACCGCGTGCAGTTCCCCGGCAAGGGCGACATGCTGCCCTCGACGCTGAAGGTGTTCCTGGCGCACACGGCGCAGGACATCCAGAACCCGGGGCCGGACTACATGACCGGATACGGCTCGGTGCGGCTCGTGCCCGCGATTGAGTTCATGCGCAGCGGCGCCTTCATCGAGGGCGAAGTCGCGCAGGGGCAGGTGCATCAGGCGCTGGCGGTCGTCGGCCCGTCAGACACGCAGCTCAAGATCACGATGGCGTGGGACGACTTCCCGGGCACGCCGAACGTCTACCCGAACCTCGTGAACGACCTCGACCTGCGCGTGATCGACCCCATGGGCGTCCGGCACTATCCGTGGACGCTGAATCCCGCGTCGCCCGCGACCAATGCGGTGCGCACGCAGGAGGATCATGTCAACAACATCGAGCAGGTGCTCGTCGATGCGCCGATCGCTGGCGTGTGGACGGTGGAGATCGTCGGCACGGCGGTTCCGCAGGGGCCGCAGACGTTCTCTGTGGGCGTCTCGCCGCTGCTGGTCGATTGCTCGCCCGCGGGGGCTGCGCGGCTTGATGCGCAGGTCTATCCGTGCGAGGACGTGGCGGGCCTTCGCGTCGTGGACTGTGACCTGAACACCGACGACAAGGTCGTCGAGATGGTGATGGCCACGGTGACGTCGAACACCGAGCCTTCGGGCGAGGCGGTTCTGCTCGTCGAGACCGGCCCCCAGACGGCCGCGTTCGAGGCCATGCTGCCGATCAGCGCCACCGATGCCTCCGGCACGCTGCATGTGACGAACGGCGACACCATCACGCTCACCTACATCGACGCCGACGACGGCATGGGCGGCGTGAACGTCGTGGTGACGGCGACGGCGGGCGTTGATTGCGCGCCGCCGGTCGTTTCGGATGTGCAGGTCACCAACCTCGAGGCGCGGTCAGCGACGGTCACGTTCATGACCGATGAGCCGGCGCGGTCCACCGTCCTCTACGGCCTGTCCTGCGGCGCCCCGACGAACATGGCGCAGCAGAACAGCCTGCAGACCTCGCACACCATCAACCTCGTCAACCTGCAGGACAACACGACCTACTCCTTCTCCCTCACGACCGAGGACCCCGCGGGCAACATGTCCACGGCGGACAACGGCGGCGTGTGCTTCTCCTTCACCACGCCCGAGATTCCGGACTACTTCACGGAACTCTTCAACACCGGCAATCCCAACGACATCGACAACCGCATGATCATGCTGTCGCCGAACGGCTCGGTTGACTTCTACGCCGCGTGCTCCGAGGTGATCGATACGCTGCCCACCGACCCCGCGGGCGGAACCGAACTGCCGCTGACCGACGACAACTCGATCCAGGTCATGCTGCAGGACGGCGCGACCGTGAGCCTGTACGGCACGTCCTATTCATCGTTCTACGTGGGCTCCAACGGCTACATCACGTTCACAGCATCGGACACCGATCTCACGGAGTCGCTGGCCGACCACTTCGATACGCCGCGCATCTCGATGCTCTTCGACAACCTGAATCCCACCCTCGTCAACGGCGAAGTGACGTGGAAGCAGATGACCGATCGCGCGGTCGTCACCTATCTCAACGTCACGTCGGACAGCACGACCAACCCGCTGGCCAACACGTTCCAGGTGGAGATGTTCTTCGACGGCCGCATCAGCATGTCGTGGCTCGATGTCGGCATTACGGGCGGCCTCGTGGGCGTCTCCAACGGCGGCGGCATTCCTCCGCTCTTCACGGCGAACGACCTGTCCGCGGCCTTTGGGGCCTGCGGGCCGCGTCCGCCGGGCGCCGCGTCGCTGTCGGTCGGCACGCCCTCCAACACGGCGCTGCCCATCGCGCTCGTCGGCTCGGATGACGGGCTGCCCGATCCGCCCGCCGGCCTCACCTACATCATCGAGACGCTGCCGGCGGACGGCCGCCTGAGCGACCCGAACGGCGGCCTCATCAACAGCGCGCCCTACACGCTTGCCGCGGGCGGGAGCGACGTCACCTACATCCCCGACCTCAACTTCACCGCGAATGACGGCTTCACCTACAAGGTGAACGATGGCGGTGTCGCGCCCGAAGGCGGCGACTCCAACATCGCCAATGTCGCGATCGAGGTCGGGATCCCGGCCGTCGTATACACGTTCCCCTTCGACACCGATCCGGGCTGGAGCACGATGGGCCAGTGGCAGTTCGGCCAGCCCCTCGGACTGGGCACGCACAATCAGGATCCGATGTCGGGCTTCACGGGCGACTTTGTCTACGGCTACAACCTGGCCGGCGACTATGCCCACGACCTCATGACGACCCTGTGGCTCACGACGACCGCCATCGATTGCAGCGCCATGACGCGCACGACCCTCGCGTTCCAGCGATGGCTCGGCATCGAGTCCGCCACGTTCGACAAGGCGTTCATCGATGTGAGCACGGACAACGCGAACTGGACGAACGTGTGGACCCACGCGGGCCCCGCGATCAACCAGGCGTCGTGGCAGCGTTTTGAGTACGACATTTCGGCGATCGCCGACAACCAGCCCACCGTCTACATCCGCTGGGGCATCGGCCCCACCGATGGCTCGGTGTCCTACCCGGGCTGGAACATCGACGATGTCGAGATCCTCGGCGTGCTCCCGCTGACCGCCAACCCCGCCGACCTCGATGGCGACGGAATCGTCGGCGCCGGCGACCTCGCCCTCATGCTGGGCAACTGGGGCCCGTGCGAGAGCATGCCGTGCATCGGCGACCTCGACGGCGACGGGGCTGTCGGCGCCACCGATCTGGCGCTGCTCCTGGGCTCGTGGGGCGCCGCAGGCTGACTTCGGACCCCGGACCCCCGATCCCGATCAGACTCACTCCAGACCCCGGCCCCGCGGCCGGGGTCTTTTCGTGCGCTTCATTCCGCGGCGGGCTCGAAGCAGGCCTCGCACCGGGGCTCGTAGGCCTCCGCCCCGCCCACGACGATCCGTCCGGACGCCGCGACGAGCCGCTGGGAGTGGATGGCCGCGGCGCCGCACCTGGCGCAGATGGCTGTCAGGCGAGTCACCTCATGAGCCTCGGGCAGAAGCGTCGCGAAGGGTTCGAAGGGTCGGCCGCGGTGATCGATCTCGACGCCCACCACGATGACCCGCTTCCCAGCGGCGACCAGAGCCCGCAATGGGCCGGCCGCGTCGGGGCCGTAGAAATGGGCCTCCTCGACCCCGATCACGAGGGCCTGTCCGGCGGCCCCGTGCAGGCCGGAGGCCGCCGCGGCGGCCACGGCCGCGAATGAGCGGCCCGTGTGGGTCGCGATCTGTGCCGGGCCGCAGCGGATATCCGCCCTGGGCTTGATGGCGATGACACGGTCGCCGGCCTCCGCCGCGGCTTGGAGGCGGCGGATGAGTTCCGAGGTTTTCCCGCTGAACATGGGGCCGCAGATGACCTCCAGCCGCCCGCGGGACGGGGGGTTCGGTGGAGCGCGGCGAGGTTCGTGGCCTGTCATTGGCTGCTCCGGCCGAGGGTCACGGTTCCGTGGGTTTCGCGAGCATTCCGGGAGGCGTTGAGGAATTTCCGCCCTGTGTGCGGGCGCGGGACGCTCATTTTCCTACACTGTCGCCCCGTTTCCACAGGAGAAGTCCAATGGCCAGCGTTTCATGCCCCGAGTGCGGGGCTTCGGTCGAGTTTTCGGGGCGCATCGTCGCCGGTGAGGTCGTTCCGTGCCCCGAGTGCGGCGTCGAACTGGAAGTGACCGGCGTCAATCCGATCACGGTGGATATCGCCCCGAAGGTTGAGGAAGACTGGGGCGAGTGAGCCCGCGACCGGGTCTTGCCGGTGGCGCAGGCGTCCCGCCTGTGTCGCCGCGGAGCGGCGAGGGTTGTGCTTCCGCCTCTTCCTGATCTCTCGCGGCTGCGCCGCGACACAGGCGGGGCGCCTGTGCCACCGACCTTGGTTTCTCAGCATTCTCTGGAGCCTCATCGTGCGCATCGGCATGCTTTATTTCCGCGTCCGCCTCGAGGAGAAGATGCTCCTGGAGGAGATGGAGCGCCGCGGCATCGACTGCGAGATGATCGACATTGCCGAGGTGGTGTTCGACCTCGACAAGCCGGGCTGGAAGCAGTACGACGTCATTCTCGAGCGCTGCATCAGCCACTCGCGCGCCCTCACGGCGCTGCGCATTCTGGATTGGTGGGGCGTGCCGGCGGTGAATCCGTTTCCGGTGGCGGATATCTGCGGCGACAAGCTGAACACCTCGCTTGCGCTGGTGAAGGCGGGCGTGCGCACGCCGAAGGTGGAGCTGGCGCTCACGCCGGAGAGCGCGCTGGAGGCGATCGAGCGCATGGGCTATCCGGTGGTGCTCAAGCCCGCGGTGGGTTCGTGGGGCCGGCTCATCGCCAAGATCCGCGACCGCGACGCGGCTGAGGCGCTGCTGGAGCACAAGGCCACGCTCGGCTCCTACCACCACTCGATTTTCTATATTCAGGAGTTCATCGAGAAGCCGGGGCGGGATCTCCGCGCGTTCGTGGTTGGGGATGAGACGATCTGCGCGATTGCGAGATCGAGCGAGCATTGGATCACGAACACGGCGCGCGGCGCGAAGGCCTCGGTGTACAAGGTCACACCGGAGCTGCACGAGATCAGCCAGGCCGCGGCGAAGGCGGTCGGCGGCGGCGTGCTGGCGATCGATCTGCTCGAAACGCCCGAGGGCGAACTGCTCGTGAACGAAGTGAACTACACGATGGAGTTCAAGAACTCCGTCGAGCCGACGGGCGTGAACATCCCCGGGAAGATCATCGACTACTGCATCGGCGTCGGGGAGGGGCGCATCGATATTCCCTCGACGGCGGGGTTCGGCGCAGCGCCCTCGGTGCAGCGGCCCGCGCCGTCGCACGTGACACGGAGCGGGGCCCGTGCTTAGGGCCTCGGTCATCGGCGCCTCCGGCTACGGCGGCGGCGAACTGCTCCGGCTGCTGCTCTCGCACCCGGAGGTGGAGGTCGCGCAGGCCACGTCGCAGCAGAACGCGGGCAAGTTCGTGTATTCGGTGCATCCCAACCTGCGCGGGCGAACGAAACTCCAGTTCACGACCGTCGAGGAAGTGCAGGCCTGCGACGTGCTCTTTCTGGCGATGCCGCATGGGAAGGCGGCGGGGAGCATCGAGAAGTTCGCCGGGCTCGCCGGGCGCATCATCGATCTCTCGGCCGATTTCCGTCTGCGCGACGCCGCGGCGTATCGAGAGTGGTACGGCTGGGAGCACTCCGCGCCGTCGTGGCTCGGGAAGTTCGTGTACGGCCTGCCCGAACTGCATCGCGAGCAGCTCAGGGGCGCGAAGCACTGCAGCGGCGTCGGCTGCAACGCCACCGCGGTGAATCTGGCGCTGTGGCCGCTCGCGCGCCAGGGGCTCATCGAGCGCGCGGTGATCGAGGTGAAGGTGGGCTCGAGCGAGGGCGGCAACGAGCCGAGCCTCGCCACGCACCATCCGGAGCGCGTGGGCGTGGTGCGCTCCTTCGCGCCGCAGGGGCATCGACATCAGGCCGAGATGAAGCAGGAACTCGGCGAGTTTGAACTGCACTTCTCGGGCACGGCGGTGGAACTCGTCCGCGGCGTGATGTGCACGGCGCACGTCTTCCCGACGCGGCCACTCGACGAGAAGGAACTCTGGGCGCTCTATCGCGAGGCGTACTCCACGGAGCCCTTCGTCCGCATCGTGAAGGACAAGCAGGGCGTGTTCCGGTATCCGGAGCCGAAGATCCTCGCCGGTTCAAATTATTGCGACGTCGGCTTCGAGCGCGATACGCGCTCCGAGCGAGTGCTCTGCTTCAGCGCCATCGACAACCTGATGAAGGGCGCCGCGGGCAGCGCTGTGCAGTGCATGAACCTGATGTGCGGATTCGAGGAGACGCTTGGGCTGGAGTTCTCGGGGCTGCATCCGATCTGACTACCGCGACGCCGCCAGTGCCTCGGCCGCGGCGCCTTCGCGCTCCAGATGCTCCTCACCCCACTCCGCGATCGCCTTCCACACCGCCGCCAGCCGCCGGCCGTGCTCAGTCAGGGAGTAGGGGGTCTGCACGCCATCCCCCGGCATCGGCGCCGTCGCCACGGCAATCCCCTGCTCCTCGAACACGCGCAACTGCTCCGCGATCATCTTCCGCGACACCCCGGGGATCGATTCCAGCAGTTCCGCGGCTGTCCGCGGGCCATCGCTCAGCCGCCACCACACCATCCCGGCCCACTTGCCGGCGATCACGGCCATCGCCGCGGTCACGGGGCATGTTTCCGGGTTCAATCCTCCCCGTTCGCTCCGCCTCGGCTGGCCCATCGCCTGGCCTCCTTCCCGCTCGACGCCGAGCGCTCCAGCCCATTCGAGCACGCACTTATAAGTGCAGTCTTGGCGGCTCGCCGCCCCCCATAGACTGGCGCCGCCGCGGTTTGCTCCGCGGCGTTCCCAACACTGGAGCATATGACCCATGGGCATCATCAGCGTCGCCGCCTTCACGCCCCACCCCGGCAAGGAGAAGGAACTCCTCAAGGTCATCGCCGACCGCCTGCCCCTGCTCCGCCGCCTCGGCATGGCCACCGACCGCAAGGCCATCGACATGCGGTCCCGCGACGGGGTCATCATCCACGTCTCCGAGTGGACGGATGCCGCGGCCATCGACCGGGCCCATCAGCATCCGGAGGTCCACGCCCTCTGGGCCCGCTTCGAGGCGTGCAGCCAGTATGTCAGCTTGGGCACGCTCGCCGAAGCCGCGGAGGATTTCGCGTGCTTCGAGGCCATCGACTGACGCCCGCCGGGTGGCTAACCTGCGTCCCCGTTCCGGTGGCACAGGCGTCCCGCCTGTGTCCGGTTTCAGTGGCATAGGCGTCCCGCCGGTGTCGCGGCGCAGCCGCGAGCGGTTGACGACTCGGCGCGCCTGACCGTTCGCTCGCCGCTTCGCGGCGACACAGGCGGGACGCCTGTGCCACCAGTCAATGCCTGTGCCACCAGTCAACGCCTGTGCCACCAGTTCTCCACACAGGACCAGCATCGTGATCGTCATCAAAGTCGGAGGCAGCGAAGGAGTGGACCTTGACGCCGTGTGCGACGATGTCGCCGCGCTGCGCAAGGAGGGCGTCCAACTCATCCTCATCCACGGCGGCTCGCACGAGACCAACGTCGTCGCCGAGGCGCTCGGCCATCCGCCGCAGTTCATCACGTCGCCCTCCGGCCACACCAGCCGCCGCACCGATCGCCGCACGCTCGAGATCTTCGAGATGGTGTATTGCGGCAAGGTGAACAAGTCCGTGGTCGAGCGCCTGCAGAAAGCGGGCGTGAACGCCGTCGGCCTCTCCGGCCTCGATGGCCGCCTCTGGGAGGGCAAGCGCAAGGAGGCGATCCGCGCCGTGGAAGGCGGCAAGGTGCGCATCATCCGCGATGACTACACGGGTGTGGTCGAGAGAGTGAACGTTCCGCTGCTCCGGCTCCTGCTCGACAACGGCTACCTCCCCGTCCTCACGCCCCCCGCCGTGAGCGAGCAGGGCGAAGCCATTAACGTGGACGCCGACCGCGCCGCGGGCGCGATGGCCGTCGCGCTCAAGGCCGATGCGCTCCTGCTCCTCTCCAACGTGCCCGGCCTCCTTCGCAACTTCCCCGACGAATCATCACTCATCGCGCGCGTGCCGAAGAGCGACATCGAATCCGCGGCCGAATCCGCCCAGGGCCGCATGAAGAAGAAGGTCCTCGGCGCGCAGGAAGCCCTCGCCGGCGGCGTGAAGCGCGTCATCCTCGGCGATTCCCGCGGCCAATCCCCCGTCCGCGCCGCCCTCCAGGGCAAAGGCACCGTCTTCGAGTGATCCCGCCGACGAGCGCTCCCTTTGCATTCCCCCGTCTTCCCCTCCCTCTTCCTCTGTCTTCCTCCGGGTTCTGCCCCCCGATGGACCCCGTCACCCTCCTCCAGCGCATGCTCGAGATCGAAAGCCTCTCGCGCCACGAGCGGCCCCTGGCCGAGTTCCTCGTGGAACAGATGACGGCCCTCGGTTTCGAGAACGCCCACATCGATGAGGCGGGCAACGCCGTGGGGGAGCGATCGAGCCCGGACAACGCCGGGGCCATCACGCACGAACTCATCCTCCTCGGCCACATGGACACCGTCCCCGGCCGGATCCCCGTCCGAATCGAGGGCGATCTGCTCTACGGCCGCGGGAGCGTGGACGCCAAGGGCCCCCTCGCGACCTTCATCTGCGCCGCGGCAAAGGCCCAACTGCCCACCGGAACGCGAATCGCCGTCATCGGCGCCGTTGAGGAGGAAGTCGCCACCTCGAAGGGCGCCCGGCACATTGCCGCGACGCGACGAGCCCCCGCGGCGGTCGTCATCGGCGAGCCCAGCGGCTGGGACGCCGTCACACTCGGCTACAAGGGCCGCCTCCTCGCCCGATACAGGCTCGAGCAGGCCATGAGCCACACGGCCGGGCCCGATGTTTCGGTCGCCGAGCAGGCTGTGGAGTGGTGGAACACGCTCCGCGCGCACGCGGAGCGGTTCAATGAGGGGCGTGAGGCGCTTTTTGAGCGCCTTTTGCCCTCTTTGCGCCACATCAACACGGATTCGGACGGAATCACCGACACGGTGGAGGCTTTAGCCGGCTTTCGCCTGCCTCCGGACGTGGATCCTGCGGCTCTCGAAGCAGTTGCGCGCGAAAACGCGGGAAATGCGACCGTGGAGTGCACAGGGCACGAGCGCGCCTGGCAATCGCCTCGGACGACGGGCCTGGCGCGTGCGTTCGTCGCTTCGATCCGCGCCGCGGGGGTTTCGGGCGTGCGCCCGGCCTTCAAACTGAAGACGGGCACATCGGACATGAACGTCGTCGGCCCCGTGTGGCAATGCCCGATCGTGGCGTATGGCCCGGGCGACAGCCGGCTCGATCACACGCCGAATGAGCATGTCTCTGTGAGCGAGTATTTGCGCGCGATCGATGTGCTTGCGCGCGTGATCGAATCGGGCGAGTGGCGCGCGGGGTGAAGGGCCTCGGCGCAAGCGCTGAGTTTGGTCCAAAATGACGCCATCTGAGCGCCGCGTGCGCCCGCCGCGAGCAATGCGCGCATACCGTGCCCGCGTTCATGTTCTTCTTCCGCTCTCTCCCCTGCCCACAGGCTGGGGAGAGGGCTTTGGGCCCGCGGGGCCACCGGTTGGAGGAGAGTCGGAGGCGAGAGGGCTGGAGGAGAGCGGCCGCGCCGGGTCACGACCCCGACGCGGCCGTTTTTTCGCGCCCGCTGCTACACTTTGGGGCCTTTGAACCCCCGATTTGGAGCCGGATCATGCGATTTCGCGCTTTTGCGTGCCTTGCCGCGGGAATGGGCCTCTTCGCCGCGGCCTGTTCCGCGTGGAACGCCCACGGCCACCGCACCGTCACCGTCCTGGCGATCGACGCCTTGCCCACCTCAATGCCCGCGTGGCTGAAGGACCCGGGCGTGCGGGAGCGCATTGCGCACCAGGCGTGCGAGCCGGATCGCTGGCGCGGCTGCCCGTCCGTGCATCTCTCGCACGAGAATGCGCCGGACCACTACATCGATGTGGATCAGTTGGATGAGTTCGGCCTCACGCTTGACACGGTGCCGCCGCTGCGGAACGAGTACCTGCGGGCGCTCATCATCGCCAAGCACGAGCATCCGGAATCGGTCTCGCCCTATGACGTCTCGAAGGACAAGGACCGCACGAAGGAATGGCCCGGCTTCGCGCCGCACGCGATCATGGAGCACTACGCGAAGCTGCGGTCGTCATTCCAGACGCTGCGCATGATGGAGGCGCTGGAGGAGCCATCGCGGGCGCTTCAGATCGAGCAGGAGAAGGCGAACGTCATCTACCACATGGGCGTGCTGAGCCACTTCGTGGGCGATGTGGCGCAGCCTCTGCACACGACGAAGCACCACCACGGCTGGGTCGGCGAGAATCCGAACGGGTACACGACGGATTACCGTTTTCACGCGTACATCGATGGCGACGTGCTCACGCTGCACGGGATCGGCGAAGCGTCGCTGGCGTCGATAATGAAGCGCTCGCGATCGGTGAACGCGGAGGATCCGTGGACGGATGCGCTGCGCCACATCGAGCGATCGTTCGAGCAGGTGGCGCCGCTCTATGAACTGGAGCGCACCGGCGCGCTCAAGGGCGAGCCGGGCAGGAAGTTCATCGAGGCGCGGCTGATCGACGGGGCGGACATGCTCGCCGCGATGTACGAGGCGGCGTGGACCGCCAGCGAGCCGACGGACCAGCAGATCCTGAACTTCGTGAAGTTCGACGAGTTCCGGGCGCCGGGGCGGTAGCAGGAACGCAGAGGAGCGCGGAGAAGAGGATCGAACCCGGAGGAAGACAGAGGAAGACGGAGGGGGAGAAGAAGAGGAAGAGAAGCAGAGGAAGAGAAGCAGAGGAAGGGAAGCAGAGGAAGAGTTCAACACGGAGCACACAGAGGGCGCACGGAGGGCACAGAGGAAGACGAGAAGGAAGCATGGAGGAAGGGCAATCGGAAAGAGGCGATAGGGCATTGGGTGGCCCATGAAGTGGCCTGACGTGGGACGTGGCCCACGAATCGCGGACTCCGCGGATTCAGCCGTCCTTGGTCAGCCGGGCGTTCACCCTTCTTCTCGCGTCCCTCCGCGAATCCTCAGCGTTCCTGCCCTCTTCCCTCCGTCTCCCTCCGTCTTCCTCCGGGTTCAATCCCCTTCTTCATTCACCACGATGAAATCCGCCCGCGCCCGGTACAGCGGCGCGAGGCGGTGGAAGGTCGGCTCCGCGACGGCGTGGAAGAACTCGCGCGTTTCCTCGACGCCCCAGCCGCGTTGGCCTGTTCTCTCCCGCGCCTCGAGCCTGCGCCAGCGCACGTCCGCAGGCGCCTCGACGAAGACGCCGAGATCGAGCGCATCGGCCACCCGTTCGTGCAGCGCGTGCAGACCTTCGCACACGATCAGATCCGCCGGCTCGACGATGCGCTCCCCTGCGCGCCTGTGGGTATGGAACGACCACGTCGGGATCGCCGTCGGCCGCCCGGCGCGCAGCGACTCAAGGTCTCGCGCCAGCCGCTCCAGGTCGGCGAACTCCGGCAGGTCGCGCTCGTGGACCTCCACCTCGTCATAGTCCGGCAGGTAGTCGTCCGTGCTGATGACGCACGCTGAGAGGCGCCGCGCGAGTGTGGACTTGCCCGAGCCGACGGCGCCGGTGACGCCGATCAAGCCGCCGCGCGCGGGTGCGCCGACACCCTCCACCAGCGCCTCCAGAATCAGCGCGGGCGCAGCGTCCCATGGAATCACGACCGGCCCGCGCCTCGCATCGCCATCTGCGCACATGAAACCGATGCTCCCCGACTCAGCCCTCCGGGACAAGCACTGGCCTCCGCCAAGCGGCCCGCCCCCGGGCGCCCCGGCCCCGATTCTGGTATCCCACCCTCCCATGCCGCGCCTGACCGGGCTTCTCGGCGTCGCCCTTTTCATTGCCATCGCTGTCCTTCTCTCCACCAACCGCAGGCGCATCGATTGGCGCCTCGTCGGCGTCGGCCTCGGGCTTCAGATCGTGCTCGCCTTCCTCTTCCTGCGCTTCCCGCCCGTCGTCCGCGCGTTCGATCTGTTTGCCGCGGGGGTCAATCGGGTCATCACCTTTGCGGATGACGGCATCGTCTTCCTCTTCGGCGATCTGGCCGATCCCGGCGGCCCCTGGGGCTTTGTCTTCGCGGTGCGCGTGCTGCCGGTGATCATCTTCTTCGCCTCCCTCACCGCCGTGCTGTACCACCTGGGCGTCATGCAGCGGCTTGTCGCGGGCGTGGCGTGGGCTCTTCGCAAGACCCTCGGCGTCACCGGCGCCGAGGCCCTCTCCGCCGCGGCGAACCTCTTCGTGGGTCAGACCGAGGCGCCCCTCTGCGTCAAGCCCTACATCCCGACCATGACGCGCTCGCAGATCATGGCCATCATGACCGGCGGCTTCGCGACCATCGCCGGCTCCGTCCTCGCGGCATATGTCGGCCTGCTCGGCGGCGAGGACGAGGCCTCGCGCATCCTCTTCGCCAAGCACCTGATGACCGCCAGCGTGATGTCCGCCCCCGCGGGGCTGCTCATGGCCAAGATCATGCTCCCGGAGACCGAATCCCCACCGGATGAGCACCTCAGGTCGCTGGAAGCCGCTGAAGAGAAGCCGACCCGCAACGTCCTCGACGCCGCCGCGGCGGGCGCCACCGACGGCATGAAACTCGCCCTGAACGTCGCCGCCATGCTCATCGCGTTCGTCGCGCTGCTGGCGATGATCAACTGGCCGCTGAGCGCCCTGTCGCAGTGGGGGCCCATCGCCGCGTGGCGCGAGGGCGCGGGCCTGCCCCCCTTCACGCTCCAGACCATCTTCGGCGCCATCCTCACGCCCTTCGCGTGGGCCATGGGCGCGCCGTGGGGCGATGCGCCCTTCGTCGCCTCGCGCATGGGCGAGGCTGTGGTCGCGACGGAGTTCGTGGCCTACGCCTCGCTCGCGGAGGGGATTCGCGAAGGCGCCGTCTCCTCGCGCGGCGCGCAGATCGCGACGTATGCGCTGTGCGGGTTTGCGAATCTTCCGTCGATCGCGATCCAGATCGGCGGGCTGAGCGCCATCGCCCCGGAGCGGCGGGCCGACTTTGCCTCTCTTGGGCTCCGCGCCATGCTCGCGGGCGCACTGGCGTGCTGGACGACGGGGGCGGTGGCGGGGATGTTCATCGTGGGGTGAGCGTGTGAGGCGCGAGCTGCATCAAGTCTTCGCGGGGGCGCGGGCCGCATGGCTGTTCGTCATGTCGTTTACCTGCGCGCTGCTCACATCGTGCGCGCACGGTCGGATGTCGAAAGACGCCGCGCCGGTCGAGCATCACCCCTGCATCCTCATCCTCGGCACAGCCCAGGACGGCGGCTCGCCGCAGGTCAACTCGCCGCTCGATCACCCCGCCCGCCTCGATTCCTCCCTCGCCCGACGCGTCGCGTGCATCGGAATCGTCGATCCGCGCTCCGGCCGCCGCTGGATGATCGACGCCACGCCCGATTTCCGCGCCCAAGCGCATGACCTCAGCGTCGCCGACCCCGCGCAGGACTCCATCGGCCTCGCCGGGATTTTCCTCACGCACGCCCACATCGGCCACTACACCGGCCTCATGTTCCTCGGCCACGAATCCATGGGCGCCCGCGGCATTCCCGTCCACGCCATGCCGCGTATGGCCGCGTTTCTGCGCGAAAGCGGCCCGTGGGGGCAGCTGGTGCGCCTCGGGAACATCGAATTGCGCGAACTCGCCCCGGGCGAGCCTGTCGCGCTCGCTGCGGATCTCAGCATCACGCCCATCCTCGTCCCGCACAGGCAGGAGTATTCGGAGGTCGTCGGATTCCGCATCGATGGCCCCACGCGATCCGTCCTCTACATCCCGGACATCGATTCCTGGCGGGAGTGGGATGAGACGGGCGTGCGCATCGAAGACGAGATCGCCCGCGTGGACCTCGCCCTGATTGACGGCACGTTCTTCGCGAACGGCGAAATCCCCGGGCGCGATATGTCCACCTTCCCGCACCCCTTCATCACGCACAGCATGGAGCGCTTCGCCCCGCTCCCCGCGCGCGAGAAGGCGAAGATCCAATTCACACACCTCAACCACACCAACCCTGCCCAGTGGCCGGGTTCCCCTGAGCGCCGATGCGTCGAGGAGGCAGGTTTCGCTGTGGCGCAAGAGAAGACGCGCTTCCCGCTCTGATGAATGCTCTTTGCCCAGTGGTCATCCCGCTCCGAGTGCGCCCGCGGCCTTCCGATCGCTCGCTCCAGGCGCCATGAGCGCCGCAGTTCGCCACCACCGGCTTGAGGCGCAGGTGGTAACGTGCCGCCGGTTCTCGCGCGTGACATGACCTGAGCCGAGGCGATGGCCCCGGTGGATTCCATTGGAGATCGCGACCATCTCTGCATCGACCTTGAGCGGTGACCATCGGCCCGGCCGGTGGCTGCGCTTCATCGGCAAACCCGAAGACCGCCGCAACGCTTGGATCGGGTGGGGGATCTTCTGCGCGTTCTGGGCGACGATGGTCGCCCTCCCGGGCTTCGAGCGCACGGTGACGCCCGCGTACAGAGAGGCATCCCTGCGCTGGTGGGCGGGCGAGACGCTGTACCCCGACCAACTGGCCGGATTCGTGTACCTCCCCCAGTTCGCCATCGGATTCTCACCGATCGCGTGGCTGCCCTTCAGTCCGGGCGAGGCCCTGTGGCGCGTGCTGACGATTGGGACGCTCGCCCTCGGCGTGCGGCGGCTTGCGCGCGCCATCGAGCCTCACGTCGGCATGGATACGTTCTTCCTGCTCACCGTCTTCACGCTTCCCCTGGCGTGGGGCGCCGCACGAAACGGACAGACCAACCTCCCCCTCTGCGCCTCCTTCATCTTTCTCGCGGACGCCCTGCAGCGCCGACAATGGACGATCGCGGCCCTGTGGGCCTGCCTCGCGCTCGTCCTGAAGCCCATCGCCGTCGTTCCGATTCTGCTGGCGGCGCCGCTCTTTCCGCGCTTCGCCCTGCGCATGGGGCTCGCGCTGCCGGTCCTTGCGGCGCTGCCTTTCGTCTTCGGGCGCCCGCAGTACGTCGTGGCGTCCTACGCCGGCTTCGTGGACATGTTCCGCGCCTCGAGCGTGACGCCGTCCGAAGGCGCCCTCTTCAGCGACGTGTTCCGCATGCTCCGCACGTTCGGCGTGATCGTCGATGAGCGCGCCGCGCTCGCGCTGCGCGTTCTTGCCGGCGCCGCGACGTTCGGGCTCGCGCTCCTGATCAGGAGATCGCAGAGCCACGCGATGGCCGCGATCATGATCGCGCCCCTGTCTGCGGCGTACCTGCTGCTCTTCAGCCCGCGCACCGAGAACAACACCTACGTGCTCGCCGCGCCGTTCATCGGATGGCTCGCCGTCGAGGCTTGGCGCTCCCGGCTCGCCGTGGGCCGCGTCCTCGGCTGGCTCGTCGTCGGTGTGTGGCTGGTGATGGTGGCCCAGCGGCCCATCGCCAAAGCGCTCGTCGCGGACGATGCGCTCTGGCTCCTGCCCCTCTGCGCATCGGCGCTCATCGTCGTGTGGGCGTGCGTGTGCTGGATCGAGCGCCCCCGGACCCGGCGTGAAGAGCCGCCGGAACGAAGCGCCTTGCCAGGCGAAACCAACAGCGCCTGATGCGCCCCGTCACGCCTCCGCGCGATGCGACCCGCCATCAGACTCCCGACGCGGCGATGTGGTGGCTCCGGAAAAGCGGGCGACCGGGATCGAACCGGCGACATTCAGCTTGGGAAGCTGACGTTCTACCGCTGAACTACGCCCGCTGCTGTGAACCGCCGGATTGTCGCCAGCCGCGGGCGCCCGGTCAAGGAAGCACCCAGAACCCCGCCCCACCCGCGCCTGTCCGCCTCCACCGGGCGTTCAACCCCTGTCCGCAGATCGTGTCCTCGCGCCATGGAATCCCACGCGCCCAAATCCCTGGAGCCCCCCGGGTCCCCCGAGTCCCCCGAATCCCCCGGAAACCCTGGAACCGCCGCGCCCCCGAAACGGACATAGCATCAGCCTGTCCTCATTCCCCGTTGAAACTTCATGGGGACGCAGCACAACTCGTTCGCCGGCGCGCCGATTCGCCACGCGCGCCCCGCAGGAGACTCGCCGATGACCTCTCATCGCTCGCGGGCGTTCACCGTCGTCGATCTCACCGTCGCCATCGCCGTTCTCGCGCTCCTCATCCTCATCGCCACCCCCGTCATCGCCGGCTCGCGCCTCACGAGCCGCCTCGTGATGGACCTCGCCAACCTCTGGCATCACGCGGTGATGAAGGACAACTACGTCGCGGCCAACAAGGGCCGCATGCCCAACGCGCCGCCCGGCGCCGGAACAGCCGCGGAGCCCGTAGACCGCCCCGCCCGCTTCATCGCGCTCGATGGCGCCCCGCACAACGGCTGGGAGATTCCCGGCGGCATCCGGCACGATGACATCCATCGCAACTACCACATCACCTTTGGCGATTACCTCGTCGAAGGCCAGGGCGTGGACATGCTTCAGGATGTCTTCATCTCCACCGGAGCGCACGCCTCCATTGATGTGGCCGCCAACTGGGAGCAGATCCGCGCCAACAAGGATGGCCAATACCCTGCCGCATTTGAGAACACCGTTGTCCCGAATGGCTATCAGCTGCTCTCATCCGAACCGACGTTCGACGACTCGCAGGCCTGGCGCCTGAATCCCGGATACCGCTACACCATCGCCGGTTTGTATGGCCAGAGTCAGATCTGCCCCGAGTGGGACTTCTGGTTCCCCGGCCAATGCTGCCCTTGCGGTCCCGCGGCCGCCCAGCCGTTCCATGCCTTATGGACCAACTACCGCGTCTTTGGAACCGAAGCCCAGTTCCAGCACCCCTCGCGCAAGGTCATGTTCTACGCGCCCCTTGCAAGCCACGGTCCTCCCGTGGTCAACTACACGTCCGCCGGCGCCGTCATTCCGATCGTGATGGTGGATGGCAGCGCCCGCGTCTCCAATCCGCGCGAGGAAATGCCCGACCCGCGAAACGATCCCGAGTATCGCGACGCCATCCGGAACGGAGAACTTTGGGCGGCGCCGCAGGAAGTTACTTGGCTGGGCGCATTCTCAGGCCCTGGTCGCTACGCCTGGTTCGCCTACACCATGGGCGGCCCCGCGGGCTACGACTTCCGCCCCGGAACCCAGACCGCCGCGTGCCGCTGGGACTACTCTGAAGACGACAACGTCAACAGCAGCGACCTCGCCACACTCCTCGCCGGCGCCGGCCGACCCGTCCGCTCAAACGACCTCGCGCAACTCCTCAGTTCATGGGGGCTCTGCAACCAGTAGGCAAACCGGGGACACCGCACCATGAACACGCGCGCGCGAGCCTTCACCGTCGTCGATCTCACCGTCGCCATCGCCGTTATCGCGCTCCTCATTCTCATCGCCACACCCGTCATCGCCGGCTCGCGCCTCACGAGCCGCCTCGTGATGGACCTCGCCAACCTCTGGCAGCACGCGGTGATGAAGGACAACTTCGTCGCCGCCAACAAGGGCCGCATGCCCAACGCGCCGCCCGGCCGCGATCGTCTCCCTTCCGGCGCCAACACCGGCCCAGCGGAGCGGCCCGCTCGATACTTCGCGCTTGAAGGCTTCGAGCACAACGGGTGGACGATCCCCGGCCGCGGCATCCAACATGACGACGTCCACCGCAACTACCACATCACCTTCGGCGACTACCTCGTCGAAGGCCAGGGCGTGGACATGCTCCAGGAGGTCTTTATCTCCAACGGGGCCGATCCGCTCATTGACGTTGCCGCCAACTGGGAAGGCATCCGCTCCAACGAAGATGGCTTGTACCCCGCCGCGTTCGAGAACACCGATGTCGATGGCGCGGCATGGCTGTCCTCCGACCCGACGTCCGACCGCTCAGAAGCCTGGCGCCTGAACCCGGGCTATCGCTACACGATCGCGGGCATCTATGGGCAGCACGAACTCTGCGAGGATTGGGATTTCTGGTTGCCCCGAAGAAACTGTTTCCATACGCCGGGGATCGGTTTCCCATGGTACACCTCCTGGACCTTCTATCGTTTCTTCAGGGGCGAGGCTGAGTTTCGGCTTCCCTCCGGCAAGGTCATGTTTTACGCGCCGTTCGCCGACCACAACCTGTCGGCGGACGTCTACACGCAGATGGGCGCTGAAGTCCCGGTTGTCATGGTGGATGGCAGCGCGCGAATCTCGCGCCCGGCACAGGAGATGCCCGACCCATTGGGTCGTGAGTACCTGAAGGCGCAGCACGCCGGCGAACTCTGGGCGGCCCCCAACGAGATACGCTGGCGCGGTCGTCTTCCCGTCACCGTCTTGCACCCCTTCCGGCCGGCCTGGTTCTTCTACACCCGCGGAGGCCCCGCCGGCTACGACTTCCGCCCCGGAACGCAGACCGCCGCGTGCCGCTGGGATTACTCCGAAGACAACAACGTCAACAGCAGCGACCTCGCCACACTCCTCGCCGGCGACGGCCGACCCGTCCGCTCAAGCGACCTCGCCCAACTCCTCAGTTCATGGGGGCTCTGCAACCAGTAAGCAAACCGGGGACACCGCACCATGAACACGCGCACACGAGCCTTCACCGTCGTCGATCTCACCGTCGCCATCGCCGTTCTCACGCTCCTCGTCCTCATCGCCACTCCCGTCATCGCCGGCTCGCGCCTCACGAGCCGCCTCGTGATGGACCTCGCCAACCTCTGGCAGCACGCCGTGATGAAGGACAACTTCGTTGCGGCCAACAAGGGCCGCATGCCCAACGCGCCGCCCGGCCGCGGGCGGCTCCCCTCCGGCTTCAATACAGGCGGCCCGGATCGCCCGTCGCGCTTCTTCGCCGCTGAGGGCTTCGAGCACAACGGCTGGGTGATTCCCAGCGGCATCGCGCACGACGACATCCACCGTAACTACCACATCACCTTCGGCGATTACCTCGTCGAGGGCCAGGGCGTGGACATGCTCCAGGATGTCTTCATCTCCACCGGAGCCGATCCACTCATTGACGTTGCGGCAAACTGGGAGGACATTCGCGCGAACAAGGACGGCCAGTATCCCGCGGCGCTTGAGAATCTCGATGTCTTCGGGCGGCATTTGCTGTCCTCTGACCCGACATCCGACCATTCAGAAGCCTGGCGCCTGAACCCGGGCTATCGTTACACGATCGCGGGCATCTACGGGCAGCATGAGCACTGCGCGGATTGGGATTTCTGGTTCCCGGGAAGGTGCTGCACGTGCCAGATCCCGATGGGCGCTGTGCCTTGGAACAACCCTTGGACCTTCTACCGCTTCTTCAGGGGCGAGGCCGAGTTTCGGCTTCCCTCCGGCAAGGTCATGTTCTACGCCCCGTTCGCCGACCACAACGATTCGGCGGACGTCTACACGCAAACCGGCGCCGAGATCCCCGTTGTCATGGTCGATGGCAGCGCGCGCATTTCGCGCCCTGTGGAGGAGATGCCCAACCCGCACAGTCTCGATTTCGTCAACGCCATGGCTGCTGGCGAACTCTGGGCGACCCCCGTCGAGATACAGTGGGGCGGCCGGCTTCCCGTCACCACCGTCGACAGGTCGGCCTGGTTCGCCTACACCCGCGGCGGCCCCGCCGGCTACGACTTCCGCCCCGGAACCCAGACCGCCGCGTGCCGCTGGGACTACTCCGAAGAC
>CAZGVW010000057.1:0-3120 GCA_964529265.1 uncultured Phycisphaeraceae bacterium | reverse complement strand
CGCCGATCGCCAGCGCGGCGTGCTCGATGGCGCTCACGATGTCGGAAGAAGCGACGGGCCGCGAGGATGCGCCGAGCAGAGTTGAGCGCAGTGAGAGAACCTCATCCGCGAGATCGGCGCAGTCGCCGGCGCTCTCCCATGCGTGGGCCGCCCGGGCCGCCTCCCGAACCGCGGCGCCATGCGCGAAGTACGCGACCGCCGCAAGGAGGAGCACGAGCGGCGCGAGGCACTTTGTCGGCATGCGGCCGTTGATCATTGCAGCGATTGCTCCGGCGCGTCATGGGCGGGCGCGTTTGCCGAGATGGTCAAGGCGACTCCCCGCGACGGCAGGCTCTGGGTGCGCGGAGGCTGGACGAGCCATCCATGCGGCTGAGCCACCTCCTGCAGGGCCGTGGCGATGCGGCGCGCATCGGCATGTGATCTGGCTTCGGCCTCGAGGACGATTCTCTCCGAAGACGCGCCTTCGATCCGCAGCTCGAGCACTCGAAGGCGGACGTCTTCCGGGAGGCCGGTGAGGGCGAGCCTCAGCCGGTCGAGGGCGCATGCCCTTTCCGCGGCGCCCGCCGCGGAGCGAGAGCGACCGCGCAGGCCGCCGGCGATGCTCTCGAGGCGCGCCCGCACGACAACGGGGGGCGGCTCTCCGGGCGCGACCATGCTCCACGCATCCGATGTGGCGCGATCGGCTTGTCGCGACCCTTCGCGGTGCTCGCGCCAGGCAAGGGTTGAAGTGGAACGTGCTGGGGGACAGCAGGCTGGTGTTCAGGATCGTGGAGCCGGTGGCGCGGCGGATTGCGTTCGGGCAGGCGCTGCCGGATCTGCCCGCGCCGGCGGCGGTGAGCGCGGCGGAGTTGAAGCAGTGGGCGGGTGTGTGGAGAGCAGAGAACGGGGACACGCTGGAGTTGCGCGCGGAGGGGGACCGTCTGGTGGGAGTGGGGCGCGGGTCGAGCGTGCTTTCCGGGCTGTATTCGGATGGTCCGGTGGATGCGGCGCGGCTGGCGCGGGCGGAGGGTGAGACGCGGCGGGTTGTAGAGGCGTATGTGCAGGGAGACATGGGGCCGCTGCACGAGGCGTATGGCGGAAGGACGCCGGTGGAGCGGTTGCGCGAGGGGTGGGAGCGGATCCGCGGGGAGGGTGAGGCGCAGTTCGGGGCGTTCCGTGGGGTGGAGGTGATCGGATGCTGGGCGGAGCGGGATCGCGTGATGGCGCGGGTGGCGTATCTGTTCAAACGGGGTGAGCGGGCGGATGTGTTCGTGTTCGGCGCGGATGATGCCCTGCTGGGTCGGCTGACGCGCGCGCCGGGGCGGGAGGAGCGGCTCTATGTGGATGAGGCGGGCGGGTTGTTTGTGTTCAACGAAGCGGGGTTGTCGGCGCGGAGATTCGGGGTGGAGCGCGAGGGCGAGGGCGAGGGCGAGGGCGCGGCGACGCTGACGCTGGGCGGAGGGTGCGCGCTGAAGAGGGTTGAATGAGCCGGAGTTGAAGAGGGAAGGCGGCTCACGCGCGCGAATCGCGGATTACGGGCCGATCGATCCGGGGGTCCCGGGGGATCCGGGGTCGATCGGGCACGCGCCCCAGGAGGCGAGGAGGAGCGCGAGGTCGGTGGCGTTGAGCGCGCCGTCTCCGTTCAGGTCCTGCGCGGAGCTGGCGCGGCCCCAGGAGGCGAGGAGTTGCGCGAGGTCGGCGGCGTTCACGGCGCCGTCGCAGTTGAAATCGGCGGGGCATGAGCCGGCGATATCGATGACGCCGTCGCTATTGCAATCGAGCGCGGCGCCCGCGGCGACGTCGCACGCGTCGGCGACGCCGTTGGTGTTGTCGTCGCGACCGGCGAGCGAGATTTCGCGCCAGACAGCGCGGGCGATTGTGTCGGCTTCGGCGGGGCTCTCGGGGTGAACGGGATCATCGCCTTTGCCGGTGGGGCTGATGGGGAGGGCGGTGTAGAGATCGACGACGGCGCAATCGTGGCGCGCATCGGCGATCTGGCGGAGGGCCTGGCCGACCTGCACGCGGCGGCTATCGACGCCTTCGTAGGTGCGGTAGGGAACGATGAGGAGGAAGAGGGGTGGCTGCGCAGCGGGCTTCGCGATGGCGGCGTGGGCTGAGGCGTAGCGCGCAATGATCTGCTCGATGCGCGATTTCCAGAATGTCGTCACGGCGCCCCCTTCGGCAAGAGTCATGTTCGTGCCGAGGAAGATGGCGAAGATGGTGCGTGCGGCGGGTTCGCCGTGGCCCGTCGCGGCGAGGTAGGCGCGGAGGTTGGCGTCGGTGCAGTGCGCGGTGTTCAGGTGATCAGTGGCGGTGGCGCCGCCGGTGGCGATGACATCGAGGGAGAAGGCGGAGCGATCGGTGCGGCGGAAGAGCGTGGCGGCGTGGTAGATGCGCTGGCCGGCTTCGGATGCGCCGGGCGCGAACTCGAGGCGGGCGGCGGGCGCGCCGGGGCCATCGGGCACGGGAAAATCGACGAAATCCACCATCGGCGCGCCGGACATATCGACGGACGTGATGAGGGCGCCGGCGCCGCCTTCGCGGGAGGCGATCACGCGCAGGTTCGAGGGCATGCCCGCATCGCGCCAGAAGATCATGCGGCCGGTGATGGGCGCGTGGCCGACCCAGTCGCCCAGCGGGTACGCGGCGGGACTTTCAATCCGCGGCTGGCAGAAGCCGACGCCATCGGGAATATTGAAGGCAAATGCATACTCGCGCACGGGTGTGGCGAAGAGGGCTGCCTGGCCGCCGCCGTAGATTGTCGGGTGCGACCAGTATGTCAGGCGCGAGAGACCGACGGCGCTCTGCTCAGCGACGAATGTGCCGTCGTGACCTGTTGTGATGCCGGGCGGTGTGCTCTCCGCCTCCCAGGTGACGGGCCACGTGCGGCGGATGCCGCCCGACATGCGCGGGGAGGTCTTCGCGGAGATCGAATCTCCGATGAGCAGGAGGCGCACGGGAGTGTTGACGATGGCGTCGCCCACGCCGCTCTCGACGAGCCGGTGCTGATTGGGGAGAAGGCAGGGCAAGTCGGCCGCGGAGGTGGCGGGCGGTAGCGCGTGAAGAAGCGCGAGGGCGATTGCCGCGGCGAGGCCTCCGGCGGGTGCGACTCCGCCGCGGGATAGGAAAGAACGGCGGTGG
>CAZGVW010000056.1:0-35066 GCA_964529265.1 uncultured Phycisphaeraceae bacterium | reverse complement strand
TCGACGCGCTCGCCGACCTCGCGTTCGCTGAGGATCTTGACGAGATCCTCCATGGTGCGCGTGGGGCGACCGTCAACGGCGACGATGACATCGCCCATGCGGAGGCCTGCTCGCCGCGCATCGGAGCCGGGGAGGACGCTTTCGATGGCGGGGCCGTCGCCGCGGCCGGGCGTGACGACGACGCCGAGGCTGGCCATGCCGGGGCGGATTTCCTCGGCGACTTCGGGCAGGGCGCGGACCCACTCCTTGTGGGCGCGATCGATCTCGCGAAGGGGCATGCCGAAGGCTTCTTCGAGCGCCGCTGAGCCGGTGGGATCGCGATCGAAGGAGCGGACGTAAGCGCCGTACCAGGCGCCAAGGCGGCCGGTGAGCGCCATGTGGAGCATGATGGCGCGGGCCTGGGCGTAGTGCGCGTTGGGCCGGCGCGTGACGAAGCGCTCCCGCGGCATCGAGGTGAGTTCGTCGAGCGGGAGGAGGCGGCCGGCGCGCTCGAGGCGCTTCACGATGTTGGTGCGCCAGGAGGGTGCGGGCGTGAGCGAGCCTTCCGGAGCGGGGGAGCGCTCGATGTCCTCGACGAGGCAGCCGAGGCCCTCCATCACCCACTCGGGGTGCTTCTGGCCGTGGCGCATCATGTGGCGCCAGTGCAGCACGTGGAGGAACTCGTGCCGGAGGCTGGGGCCGACGTCCTGGCTGATGAGTCGGCGCTGGTCGTGGTCGTAGAAGCCGCCAACATTGGCGGAGCGGATCATGCGCACGAAGTCTTCCGGCGTGGGGAGGATGACGGTGACCCAGGGATCGGGGCGCGGATCGGGCTCGGGGGCGGCGGGATCGTCGAGGCGCATGTCGGTGAAGAGCGTGGCGAGGGCCCACTCGGCGACGGCGTTGATATCGGCTTCGGCTTCGGCGAACGTCTGCTCGTCGAAGGCTGCCGCGTAGATGAGGCGGAGCTGCGGGTTCCGCGCGAAGTGGTAGGGGGGGCCGAAGGCGCGCTTCGCCGACTCGAAGTTGCTGTCGGCGCGAGCGTCGAGGAGTTCTCGCCAGCCGAGGAGGACGGCTTCGTAGGCGCGCGAGCCCGCAAGCGGACGGAGGTGGGCATCCGCCTCCATGTGGAAGAAATCGACGAAGCCATGGGTGATGGCGTCGAGGAGTCGCTCGCCGGCGGCGTCGATCTCGCCGGTCTGCGCGAGGGCGCAGGCGAGGTTGTAGAGGACGGCGGCGTTGTCGCTCTTGTACGCGAGAAGGCCGGTGAGGGCGTCTCGAGCCGCGGCGTAGTCCTTGCGCTCGAAGGCGGCGGTGGCCTGGTCCTGGAGGGTCTGCGCGGGGTCCGCGGGCGCTTCGGGGGCGGCGTGCGCCGGCGGCAGGAGGGCGATCGCCAGAATGAGCGCGAAGGCGGGCGCGAGGGAGCGGCGGCGCGTGCGGAAGGGGCTCGGGGTCACGGGTGAAGTATTCGCGCGCGGCGGCCCTCAATCGAGACGCGGCCCGAAACGAGCGCCGCGAGCGCTTCGGGATAGGCGTCGCGCTCGAGGTCGAAGACGCGGGCGGCGAGGGATTGGGGCGTATCGCTTTCCAGCACGGGGCAGCACTTCTGGACGAGAATCGGGCCGGTGTCATACGCCTCGTCGCAGAGGTGGACGGTGCAGCCGGAGACCTTGCATCCCGCGGCAATGACGGCGCGGTGGACGCGATCGCCATACATACCAGGGCCGCCGAAGGCGGGCAGGAGCGCCGGGTGGATGTTGACGGCGCGGCCCTCGAAGCCCCGGGGGATCGCGAGGAGCCTCAGGTAACCGGCGAGGACGATCCAGTGCGCGCCGAGGTCGCTGAGCATTCCGGAGAGGGAATCTGGCGTGGCGGCGGCGGGGAGTGCGACGGTGGGAAAGCCGCGGGCGCGGGCTTTGTCGGCGCCGGGGCACTCGCGCGAGGCGATGACGCCGGCGATCTCGGCTTTCAGCGCGCCGGAATCGATGCGATCGGCGAGGTTGAGCATGGTGCGCCCGCCGCCGGAGATGAGGATGGCGAGGCGCAATCCGGGCGAGGCGATGCGGCCCTGAATCACGGCGGCGCTCCGGTTTCGGGCGCAGTCGGCGGGCTGCGGAAGGGGATGGGCTGGCCCTCGGCGTCAACGGCGACCATGGTGACCGTTGCGGTGGTGACGGAAATGATTTCGTTGGATGAGAAGCGCTCGACTTCGACATCGACCTGAACGGTGACGCTCTTCGTGCCGAGGCGCGTGGCGCGGGTGTGGAAGGAGACGATGTCGCCGAGTTTGACGGGGGCGAGGAAATCGACGTGATCCATGGAGGCGGTGACCCAGCGGTGGGCGCCGTGGCGGCGGGCCTCGACGAAGCCCGCTTGATCGATGTAGGACATGATGACGCCGCCGAAGATGGTGCCGTACTGGTTGGTGTCGCGCGGCATCGTGACGACGCGGAGCGCGAGGCGGCGGTCTGAGCCGGCGGGGTCGGGCATGGAGGGCATCGTATCGCGCGGAGGGATCGAGCCACCAGAGCAGGAGGGAAGAAGTTCACCACCGAGTCACGGAGGACACTGAGGCGGCACAGAGGAGGAGCTCGTGGAAGAAGAGAGTGTTTCCACGCCTCGCAACGAATCGTGCATTCGTCACTCACGCCGTCCCCCGACGAGCCACCACACGACGACGCTGCTGACGGCGAGCATGACGAGGGCCATGGGCGCGGCGTGCGCGTGGCGGGCTTCGCCGAGGAGATCGAAGAGTTCGAAGGCGAGGGTTTCGAAGCCCGTCGGGCGCAGGATGAGCGTGATCGGCAGTTCTTTGACGACGGTGAGGAACGCGAGGGCCGCGCCCGCAGCGACGCCGGGCGCGATCGCGGGCCAGCCGATGAGCGCCCACGTGCGCGTGAAGGAGGCGCCGAGGCCGATGGCGGCATCCAGGCGATCCGGATGAAGGCGGCGGGCCGCGGCTGTCGTGGGGCCGATGGCCTCGGCCACGCACTTCACGGAGTAGCCGAAGATGAGCAACGGCAGCGTCTGGTAGACGCCGATATCGGCTTCGAGGGCGAAGCGCACGAGGGCGAAGCCGATCACGATCCCCGGCATGCCGTAACCGATGAGGGCGAGGGAGCCGATGAGGCGGGAGAGCGCGGTGCGGCGGCTGCCGGCGCGCTGCACGTACTCGTTGCGGTGGATGACGAGGGCGACGGGCAGCGCCGCTGCGGCGACGAGGACGGCGGTGATGACGCTGACCCTGAGCGTTCGCGCCGCGGGCGGCCCGACGGTGGCGAGCGTGCCGAGGAGCGTTTCCTGTCCGTGACGGAAACCTTGGGCCCACCACACGGCGGTCATGATCGCGGGGAGGGCGACGCCGAGGGCGACGGCGCCCGCGGCGAGCAGGATCGAGGGCGGCTTCCACGCGCGGAGGCGCAGGCGCTCGCAGGCGCACTCGAGCCGGGCGTCGGCGGTTCCCGCGCCGTGCGAGGCGCGGAGGCGGCCGATGCCGAAGAGGCAGAGCAGCGCGAGCGCGGTGAGCACGGCGGAGAGCGCGGCGGCCCCCGCGGGATCGAACGCGGCGCGGCGGCTCTCGATGGCGACGGTGAGCACGTTGACGCCAAGCATGGCGACGCAGCCATAGTCGCTGAGCGCGTAGAGCGCGATAAGCAGCGCGGTCCATTCGATCGTGGGGAGCAGTTGCGGCAGCGTGGCTCTCCAGAAGGCCTGCCACGGCCCCATACCGAGAGAGCGCGCGACGAGTTCGAGGTCGTGGCTGCATCGGCGGAGCGCGGCCTCGAGCGGGAGGAGCGCATAAGGGAAGGTGATGATGGTCATCGCGAGCCAGGCGCCGGCGAAGCCTTCGACGCCGATGCCGCGGCGGAGGGCTTCGGCGACGAGGAAACTCGGCGCGGCGAGGGGGAGGGAAAGCGGGATGAGCCAGCGGCGTCCGCCGGGGAGGTCGGTGCGCGCGATGAGCCACGCGAGCGAGACGGCGAGTGCGAGGGCCGAAACGGTGACTCCCGCGGCGAGCGCGATCGAGCGCGACGCGAGGATCCAGACATCGGCGCGGCCCGCGGCTTCCCACGCCGAGGCGGGGTCGCGCGCGATGGTTGACATCAGGTAGCCGAGAGGGGAGAGGGCGAGCAGCGCAACGATCGCGGCGGCGATCGTAAGGCCTACTCGCCATGGTTTCGGCATGCCGTGCTCCGCGGGGGGCGCCGAGCCGGCGCGGTGCGACGGCTCACGGCCGGCTCAGGGGAGGACTTGCGTCTCGCGCAGGAGGTCGAGCGTAGCGCGAAGATCGCTGAGCGAGCCGAGATCGACGCCGAGTCGCTCGAGGGATTCGGCGCGGGGGGCTTCGGCCGGGAGATTCGCGGATTTCAGCCCGATGACCAGCGGGAACTCGCCCGTCTGCCCGGCGAAGTATCGTTGCGCCTCCTCGGCGAGCAGCCACGCGACGAACTTCGCGGAGGCGTCGCGGTTGGTGGAGGTCTTGAGCACGCCCACGCCGGCGACGCTCATCATGCCGCCGACGTCATCGGGCAGGAACTTGTTGGCGACGGGGAAGTCGGGGCCGCGCTCGCGGACGAAGCCGTGCAGGTAGTAGTGGTTGACGAGGCCGAGATCGACTTCGCCATCGGCGATGGCCTGGATGACGGGGCGGTTGGACGGGTAGTCGCGCGCGCCGTTGGTCTTCATATCGAGGAGCCACTGCCGGGCTTTCTCGTCGCCGTGGAGGTGGCGCATGGCGGTGATGAACAACTGGAAGGAGGCGTTGGAAGGCGCCCAGCCGACGCGGCCGCGCCACTGCTCGTTCGTCAGGTCGAACACGGATGACGGGACATCGGATTCCTTAAGGCGCTCTCGCGACCACGAGATGACGCGGGCGCGCCCGGAGACGCCGACCCACTCACCCTTCGGCGAGCAATAGGCGCGCTCGACAAGGCCGAGCGTGGAATCCGGCAGAGGCGATAGCAGCCCCGCCTCAGCGACGGCGCCGAGCGCGCCGGGGTCCTGCGAGAAGAAGACATCCGCCGGCGTGCGGTCGCGCTCCTCGAGGAGGAGGTTGGCCATGTCTGTCGAACCGGCGTAACGGGCCTCGATGGCGATGCCGGTGGCGGTCGAGAACTGCTGGAAGAGCGGCTCGACGAGCGTCTTGCTGCGGCCGGAATAGACGACGAGCGGCCGCGGCGTCTGCGCTCGCGCCAGCCGCAGGGCGACGGGCGGCACGGCGATCACGAGCGCGAGCAGCGCGACGAGGAAGAGACGTTTGAGCATGGTTGATTCCCACCCGGGCGTCGGCGGCCCAGTTGAGAATGAGTATCAGCCGGAGGTTGGGGCGGCAAGTGCCCCACAGAACTTCGGGGGGTGGAGGGGTTTACACTCGTCGGCCCGGCACGCCGGATTGGCCGAGGGCCCCCGACCATGCACGACCTCTTCGCCCGCCGCAGGTACCTGATCCCTTTCCGGGGGTCGCTGCTGCCGCAGATCTTCACGGACACGCTCGTGATCGGGGCGGGGGTGGCGGGGCTGCGGGCGGCGATTGCCGCGGCGGACCATGGGGAGGTGGTGGTTCTGGCCAAGGACGAGGTGGGGGAGTGCAACACGGCGTGGGCACAGGGGGGCGTGGCGGGCGTGGTGAGCGTGGAGGACTCGGTGGAGTCCCACGTTCAGGACACGCTCACGGCAGGGGCCGGCCTGTGCGATGAGCAGGTGGTGCGACGGGTGGTAGTGGGCGGAGCGGAGCGGCTGCGAGAACTCTCGTCCTGGGGGGCGCGGTTCGATGAGGACGGACTGGGGCGGCCCGCCTTGGCGCGGGAGGGGGGGCATTCGCGGGCGCGGGTGCTGCACGCCGGCGGCGATGCGACGGGGCGGGAGATCTTGCGGTGTCTGCTGGAGCGGGTGTGCGGGGCGAATCGGGCGCGGGTTTTTGAGCGGTGCTTCGCACTGGATCTGATCACGCCGACGGACGCGGCGGGCGCGCCGTGCATGGGGGCGATCACGCACCATGCGCGGTACGGGCTGCAGATCATCTGGGCGAAGGCGACGATCCTGGCGGGAGGCGGCGCCGGAGCGCTGTGGCGGGAGACGACGAACCCGGGCGTGGCGACGGGCGATGCGCTCGCGATGGCGCACAGGGCGGGGGCGGGGCTGGCCGACATGGCGTTCATGCAGTTCCACCCGACGACGCTGTATGTGGCGGGGGCGAGCCGATCGCTCATCAGCGAGGCGGTGCGGGGCGAGGGGGCGCTGCTGGTGGATCGATCAGGGCATCGGTTCATGGTGGGGGAGCATGAACTGGCGGAACTGGCGCCGCGGGACGTGGTGAGCCGGGCGATTCTGCGGCATCTGGCCCGTACGGGCGATACGCATGTTTTTCTGGATGCGCGCGCGATTTCGGAGTTCCAGAAGCGGTTCCCCGGGATTTTTGCGCAGTTGCGGCAGTTTCAGATCGATCCGGCGAAGGACCTCATTCCGGTGCACCCGGCGGCGCATTACATGGTGGGGGGCGTGCGGACGGAGGGCGGCGGGCGGACGAACGTGCCGGCGCTGTACGCGGCGGGGGAGGCGGCGTGCTCCGGGCTGCACGGGGCGAACCGGCTGGCGAGCAACTCGCTGCTCGAGGGGCTGGTGATGGGGGAGGAGACGGGGCGCCTGTGCGAGGAGATGCGGGACGCCTCGAACGGGTGGGGCGTGGCGCCGCGGCCGGCGCCCGCGGCGATCATTTCGGATATTCCGATCTCGGATCGCGGGGAACTGGACCTGGGAGACGTGCGAAACTCACTGCGGTCGGTGATGTGGCGGAACGTGGGGGTGGAGCGCACGGGGGCGAAACTGCGGGACGTGGTGGAGATGTTCGATTTCTGGGGCCGGTACTGCCTGGACAAGATCTTCGACGAGGTTGAGGGGTGGGAGACGCAGAACATGCTGCTGGCGGGCGCGCTTTCGGCGCGGTCGGCGCTGTGGCGCGAGGAATCGCGCGGGTGCCATGCGCGGGCGGATTTCCCGACGCCGAGGCCGGAGTTCCACGTTCACGATGTGTGGACGCGGGGGAGCGAATCCGTGGAGTTGCAGCCGGTGGACGGGGCGGCGGGGCGTGCGACATGAAGTGCGGCGCGCGGGTCAATCCGGGCGGTCTCGCGGTCGTGCTCTTTTGCGCGCTCTTCGTGAGCGCCGGCTGCGAGATGGAGGAGCGCGTGGTGTCGGCCCGCGGCGGGCTGATCAACATGCCGGGGGCGCAGTCGGGCATCAAGAACGAGATCGAGGCGAACCGCCGCGGGACGGCCCAGAGATCGGCGAGTTCGGAAGAACTGCAGCCGCTCGTCGATGAGGAAGGCCGGCCGATCGATCCGCTTCGGACCCAGAACGAGGACGGCACGGTGACGCTCATTTCCAAGGCGCCGCGGCACGTCGTGCACCACGTGCGGCGCACGCTGATCGACGGGGAGCTGGATCTGTTGTATGAGCAGGTGCTGAGCGAGCGCACCAAGTCGGACTACATCCGCGCCCGGCGCGACCCGCGCGAGGCGATCGACTTCATGGTGGAGAACAAGAAGGACATCCTGAAGTTCCTGGCCAGAATCCGGATGGGGGAGTTGTCGGCCGGGGCGTTCCTCCAGCCGCGGGCCGGGGGCGTGTACACCATCAGCGCGAAGGTGGCGCCGGGCCAACTGCGCTTCACGCGTCTCGACGTGGCGTGGGAGCACGGACAGTGCCGCCTGGTGCTCATCAGGTAGGTTCAGCGGCGCATGGCCGACGACCGCACGAAAGCGCAGCGATCCGAAACGATGCGCCGCGTGCGCTCGCGCGACACATCCTGTGAGTTCCTGCTGCGGCGCGCCCTGCACGCCCGCGGCCTGCGATACAGCCTGAAGCGGCGCCTGCCGGGCAAGCCCGATGTGGTCTTCGTGCGGGCGCGGGTGGCGGTGTTCGTGGATGGGTGCTTCTGGCACGGATGCCCGGAGCACTGCCGCCGGCCCTCCAGCAATCGGGCGTACTGGCTGGCGAAAATCGACCGCAACCGCGCCCGCGACGTCCGGGTTTCGCGCGAACTGGCCGGCGCCGGCTGGCGCGTGATCCGCCTCTGGGAGCACGAGATCCGGCAGAGCCCCCCGCGCGCCGCGGCGAGGGTGGGGCGCATCGTCCGCGGACGCCTTGCCCGGGCCACCCGCGTAGAATCCCCGCGTGCCCGCACAGACCACAGACCACGCGCGTGAACCGGTCACACTCCGCACGCTTCGCCGCATGGCCCGCGACGGCGAGCCCTTCGCCTGCTTCGCCTGCTACGACGCCACCACGGCTCGCTGGCTGGAGCGCGCGGGTGTGCACGTGCTGCTCATGGGCGACTCCGCGGCGGAGATCGTTCTCGGCCACAAGAGCACGATCCACATGCCGCTGGAGGTCTCGATCGCCCTCACGGCGGGGCTGAAGCGCGGGGCGCCGAACACCGTGGTCATGGCCGACATGCCCTTCATGAGTTATCACGCGGACGAGGCGGAGGCGATCAACGCCGCGGGCCGCTACATGACGGAGGGCATGGCCGACATCGTGAAACTGGAGGCCGATGCGTCGTTCGCGCCCATTGTCGCGAAGATGACGCGCGCCGGAGTGCCGATCTGCGGGCACGTCGGTTCGCGCCCGCAACAGGTCGGCCTGCACGGCGGATACGTGGCTTCCGGACGCACCGCGGCCGACGCCTCGCGCATCGTCTCGGACGCCCGGGCCCTCGAGGAGGCGGGCGCCGTGATGCTGCTGGTCGAAGCCGTGCCGCACGAGGTGGCGGAGCGCATCATCGCGGCGACCGATATTCCGCTGATCGGCATCGGCGCCGGGCCGGCGTGCCACGGGCAGATCTTGGTCCTTCAGGACCTCCTGGGACTGACCGATTGGCAGCCGGGCTTCGCGCAGCCGATGCTCCAGATGGGCGAGGCGATCCGCGACGCTGCCCGCGACTGGGTGGACCGGGTGAGGCGCCGCGCCGCGAGCGATCATCGGTACGTCATGAAGCCGGGAGAGTCCGGCAAAGTGATGGTCTGAGCCGTTGACGCCGGTTTTCCCCGGCGCTGCGTGAACGGAGGTCGGAGTTCCATGCGCAAGTTCGCCTCATACGGGCCGGCGCTGCTCGTGCTCATCACCGCGGCGATGACGCTCATCGCCGGGCCGACCGCCATCCGCCAGATTCAGGCGGCCCGCACCGCGGCCACGGTCACGCTCGCCCAGCAGCGGCTCGATGGCGACGACCTGATGGAGCGGATCAACCAGGCCACGCGCGACATCGCGGCGTCGGTCGAGCCCTCTGTCGTGTTCATCGAGAGCCGCGTCGGGATCGGGGGCGGCCGCACCGTCCGCTCCACCGGCTCAGGCTGGGTGTACGACGCGGACGGCCACATCGTGACCAACGCGCACGTGGTGAACAACGCCGTGCGCATCGAGGCGCAGTTCAACAACGGCCAGGTGCGCAGCGCGACCTTCATCGGGCGCGATGAATCGACGGATGTCGCCGTCATCAAGGTCGAGCCCGACCCCACCGTGCTCTTCCCCGCGCGGCGGGCCACGGGCGAGCCGGTGTTCCAGGGCGACACCGTGTTCGCGTTCGGATCGCCCTTCGGCTTCAAGTTCTCGATGAGCAAGGGCATCGTCTCGGGCCTGGGGCGCGAGGCGTTCGCCGACGCCGGACAGACCCGATACACGAACTTCATTCAGACGGACGCCGCGATCAACCCCGGCAACTCGGGCGGACCGCTGGTCGATGTGCGCGGTCGCGTGATCGGCATGAACACGGCGATCATCACGGATGAGGACCGGCAGTCATCCCCCTCGGGCGCAGTCAGCGGCGTCTCCGGCGGCATCAGTTTCGCGATTCCACTGGAAACGGTCGAGGCCGTCGTATCGCAACTGATCAAACGCGGCGTGGTGGTGCGAGGCTTCCTGGGCGTGGCGCTCCTGGACATCGCGGATGTCAGGAGGGAGAGGCCCGAGCAGATGGAGGCGATCGGGTTCACGGGCGCCAACGGAGTGCTGATTACCCGTGTCGAGCCGGGGCTCGCGGCCGACCGGGGCGGCGTAATGCTTGGCGATGTGATCACGAGTGTCGATGAGAGGCCGACGCCGACGACCGCTGTGCTGCGATCCGCGATCGGCAATCGCGCTCCGGGGGAGAAGGTCGCACTCACCGTGTGGCGAGAGGGCGAGTCGGTTGAACTCGAAGTCACGCTGATGGCCGCGGTGGTCAACGCCGCGGGAGCCCTCGCGCCGATCGAGCCTGGGCGGCTCGCGACGCTCGACAGCGCCGCGGCCCGGGGCCGGGCGGTGCGGGAGGCGCTGGCGCAGTTCGGCGTGACGCTTCTGACCGATGGAGAAGGCGGCGTGCGGATCGCGGAAGTCGCCGCAGGATCGCCCGCGGAGGATGCGGGCTTTGCGCCGGGTCAGAAGTTCATCCGGGTCGGTCGAAGCCGGGTTCGCTCTGAGGAGCAGTTGTTCGAGGCATTCGTTCCGACGCTGTTCAACGAACAGGGCGCGCCGACGGAAGTTCGCGTCGAGAACGGACGCGAGGGCGAAAGGCGGCTGTGGGTCACGCTCGCGCGTCCCGCGAGCGTCGATGAGCACGGCGGCGACTGAGGTCGGTCGCCCGCTCAGGGCGCCTCCGCCGGCCGCAGACGCACGATCACCGGCGTATCGAACACGGGCGTCTTTGCCGCATCGGCGATCCACACGGGCTCGGCCACATCCGCGTCCGGGCTGAAGACATCCGGCCACGCCACGGTCTCCGCGCCGAAGGTCGCGAGGCCGATGAGCGTCCCGGTTCCATCGGCGTCGTAGCGCTCGCCGAAGCCGCGGTCCATCATGCGCGAGCCGGCGAAGACCCAGGCCTTCTCGGGCAGGGCTTCCTTCGATTGCTCGTTCTTCACCCATGCCGCGGCGGGATCGACGATCTCCCTGCCCAGCGCATCGCGGTGGATGAGTTCGACGATCACCTTGTCGCCCTCCGGCGGGTGCGCGGTCATCTTTTCGCCTTCCCACGTCCAGCGGCCGGGCTGGCCCTCCTTGAGGCCGATGGCCAGCAGGGCCGCGTGCACGTGCGACGGCAGGGCGCGCGTCACCACCAGCGCCTCGTGCTCCTTGGTGTCGATCGTGCAGGCGATGACTTCCAGGTAGACGTTCGGCGCCTGGGGATCGTGCGCATCGATAGGCACAGTGCCGTCGAACTCGACGATTCTCCCCTTCACGTCCACGCGCACGTGCGGAGCGACCTCGCGCAGGCCGGGCTTCCCTTCCGCACCGCGCGCTGGCGCATCGGGCTCTGGGGAAGGCTGGCCCCGGGCGGCGATGGCGGCGCAGATCGAGAAAACTGCGCACGCTGTGGACGCGGCGCCGGCGAAGACGGTGCTCTTCATGTCCGAACGATAGCCGCGGCGGGGCCGCGAAGGCGATTACGCCTCCGCGCCGGCCTCCTCCACGTTCTTCAAGCCGCGGCGGCGGTCGCGCAGGCGGCGCGACTTGCCCACGCGATCGCGCAGGTAGAACAGTTTCGCGCGGCGGGCGTCGCCATGCCGGACGATCTCGTACTTCGCGATCCGCGGCGAGTGCACCGGGAACATGCGCTCAACGCCCGCTCCGTCCACGATGCGGCGGACGGAGATCATCTCGTTGATCCCGCGACCCTTGCGCGCAATGAGCACGCCCTGGTACACCTGGATGCGCTCCTTGTCGCCCTCGATGATCCGGCAGTGCACGTTGACCGTATCGCCGATGTCCATGCGCGGAATGTCGGCTTTGATCTGGTCCTGAACGACGCTCTCGAGAATCTGCTGCGAGCCCATGTCTGAGTTCCGGATCTGAAGGGGAGGAGGCAAGCCCCCGCCCGAGCGGCAGGGGGGCGGAGAGTCTAGCCATTTTCCGGGAGCAGGTCAGGCCGCCGGTCCCGGGTCCGGGCCAGGCGCTGCTCGTGCCGCCAGCGGGCGACCGCCCCGTGGTCCCCCGAGAAGAGCACCTCCGGGGCCTCCATGCCCTCCCAGACACGGGGGCGGGTGTAGTGGGGGCAGTCGAGGAGGGGCCGGCCCGAGGCGGGGTCGCGGGTGGAGAAACTGTCCTCCGCCGCGGCGTCCTCGTGGCCGAGCACCCCCGGCAGGAGGCGGATCACGGCGTCCATCAGGATCATGGCCGGGAGTTCGCCTCCGGTCAGGACATAGTCGCCGACGCTGAGTTCGAGGGGGGCCAGGCGCTGGACCACGCGCTCGTCCACGCCCTCGTAGTGGCCGGCGATGATGAGCAGGCGTGGCGCTTTGGCGAGTTCCTCGACGACGTCCTGCGTGAGGGGCTTGCCCTGCGGGGTCATGAGGATGCGCGTCGCGGGGCGCGGGTCCGCGGCTTCCACGGCCAGCACGGCGTCCCAGAGCGGCTGGCACATCATGACCATGCCCGGGCCGCCGCCGAAGGGGCGATCATCCACCTTCTGGTGCTTGTCGGTGGCGAATCTGCGGATGTTGGTGATGCGCCACTCGACCAGCCCCGCGGCGCGCGCACGGCCCGTGATGCTCTCGCCCAGCACGGGCTCGAACATGGCGGGAAAAATAGTCAGAACGTCGATCAGGAGAGGCTGGGCGCTCACGATTCGGCCCCCGTTGCGGGCCGGAGACGCATCACTCCGCGGACTCGGCAGCCGCGGCGGGCTTGGCGCGGGCCTTCATGCGGCGCTGCTTGCGGGCTTCGCGATCCTTCTTCCACGCTTCGACATCGACGAGGCCGCGCTTGGCGAGCATATCGCGCACGGTGTCGCTGGGCTGCGCGCCGAGGCTGATCCAGTGCTTGATGCGGTCTTCCTTGAGGTTGACGGCCTTCGCGGCGTCCTTCTCGAGCGGGTTGTACCAGCCGAGTTCCTCGATGACCACGCCGTCGCGTTGCGTGCGCTTCTCGACCGCGTTGATTCGGTAGAAGGGCTTGTGGCGCCGACCCATGCGCTTCATGCGGATTCTGACCATCTGTGTGAGGGCTCCAAAGGACCGCCCCGGCCCCCGGATTCGACGGGTCCGGACCGCGGCGAGCCGGGCAGTGTAGCAACGGCCTGCGGGGGGGCAAGGTGGGAGGTGCGGGCCGGTGGCCGGCCTCCGGGGTGTCCGCAAGGGGGCCGGGGCTATTCTGGGCCCATGTCCAGAGTGCTGTACATGGTTCAGGCAACGCTGCCCGACGAGGCGACGGCCCGGGAGTACGTGGCGTGGCTGGAGGATGGGCACGTGGACCAGGTGGTCGGCCACGGGGCCCACTCGGCCATGATCGTGCGGCTGGAGGGCGATCCGCCCCGGGTGGAGACGCATTACGTCTTCGGCACGCGCGAGATGTACGAGCAGTACGTCTCGAAGCATGCCGCGGCGTTGCGGGCGGATGGGCTGAAGCGGTTCCCGCCGGAGCGGGGTGTGAAGTTTGAGCGGCGGCTGGGGGAGATCGTCTGACGGTCTGACGGTCTGTCAGCGGGTTGGGCGCGCGTAGGCGCGGCCGGCCCACTCGACAGCGCGGCCTCGCTCGAGGTCTGCCGCGGCTTCGGAGAGAAGGCGGGCGGTGAGCGCTGCGCCGGCGGGGGCGAGAGGGGCGGTCCAGAGCGGAGCGCCCTGGAGGCGGCGGATGATCAGCATGGCGATGAGCCAGGCGAGGATGCCCGCGGCTCCGGCGCCGAGGGCGATGGACGCGGGGAGTGAGTGATCACGCGCGATGCCGAGCGCGCCGCCTAGGGCTGCGATAAGCGCGAGTGCGGGCAGCGCGACTTCCGTCGCGAACAGGCGCCGGGCCCATGAGGCAAGGCGCGACGGCCGTCGGCCCGCGGATTCGATGAAGATGCGCTTCCAGCCGCGGAGGAAAGCGGGCCATGATGCATACATGCGACAGGTGAGGAGGCCATCGGCCAGGAAGAGGCCGTTGCGCAGGCCGGCGAACTTCATCTTCCGGGCGAAGGCGAGGTCTTCGAGCAGTTCGTCGCGCACGGATTCGTGGCCGCCGATCTGGTTGTAGGCTTCGCGCGTGAAGAGCATGAACTGCCCGTTGGCGAAGGAAGTTCGATCGCGCACATCGCTGTTGACGCGATGGAGCGGGAAATGGCGGAGCAGTTCGTAGGCGGCGACGGGCTGCGCGATCAGTTCCCACCAGTGGCGGCTGCCGAGCGTGGAGAGCAGGCTGAGCATGTCGAGGCGGCGGGCTGCGAGGAGGTTCACTGCGGCGCGCACGCAGGCGGGGTCGAAGGCGGTGTCGGCGTCGGCGAAGAGGAGCAGGTCGGCGCTGCGGGCTGCGTTGGATTCCTGAACGCCGCGCCACGCGGCGTGGACCTTGCCGGCCCAGTCTTCCGGGCAATGGTCGATCTCGATGATTTCGAGGCGCTGGTCGGCGCCCGCCGCGTTGCGGGCGGCTTCGGCTGTGCCGTCGGCGCAGCGATCGAGCGCGAGAACGAGATGAAGTGGCTGGTGGTCTTGTGCCAGCACGGACGAGACGAGTCCCGCGATCACGTCCTGCTCGTTATGCGCCGGAACGATGACGCAGACGGTGGGGGGCTCTGTGGTTGGCGGCGGAGCGTCGAGCCCGCCTCGGAGCGTGGGGACGCTGCGGGCGGAGCGCAGCGTCATCGCGGCCATGAGCGTGAAATACACCGCCGCGAGGCCGGCGGGGAGGGATATGGCGATGAGCGCGATGTCGATCGCTGTGCGCACGGGCCGCGATGATAAGGGCGCCGGCTATGGATGCTCGGCGACCCACCGTCGCATCAGGTCCGCCGCGGCGTCGTGGTAGAGCGAGCGGAGCAGATCGGCCGGAACGCGCTTGCCGCGGAGTCGCGGCGCGGCCATGGCGTCGTAGCGCGCGGGTTCGACCATGGCGAGGTCGGGGTCGGCGATGGGGGATTCGCCGTCGTAGTCGGTTTCCCACAGCGTGCGCAGGGCCCAGTAGCGGCTTGCGTAGAGGTCGAACGCTTCGTCCGAAGAGGACGCCTGCTCGCCCATGCCGCGGGGGCCGGAATCATCGCTCAGGTGCGCATCCAGGGTCACGATGTCGGAGCCGAACAGGATGCGTCCGCGCCAGCGGGTGAGGAAATCGATGATGGCCTCGCGCGGGTGCGCGCTCAGTTCGCGCACCATCCACTTGGTGGCGGAGGAATCGAGGTGGAGGTTGGGGTGGCGCCCCAGGAGGCCGTCGAGGAAGGAGAGATCCTCCGGCCAGCCGCCCATGTGCGCGGCGATCCAGGGAGTGGGGTAGCGGTCGAGCAGGCGCTCGAACGTTTCGTATTGCTGCGGCTTTGTTCCGTATTTCGAGGCGTCGGTGTACTTCGTGCGGAACCACGTATCGGGATCGCCGACGTGGATCATGAACATCATGCCGAGTTCGCCGGCGAGGTCCATGGCGCGGAGGCGCCACGGGGAATCGAGGGCGCCGATCGCGTCCTCGCCGATCTCGTCGATCATGTCGCGGGAGCGGGGGGCGGTCCAGAACTTGAGGATGCGCGCGCCGTGGCCGCGCCAGGCGCGGATGTCTTCGAGCAGGCTTTCGCGGAAGGCGCGGCGGCGGTCGTCCGCCATGTAGTTGGGAACGGCGATGAACCGGAGCGTGTCGCCGAGCGCCGCGCGAACGTCATCCGCCTGCGAGAGTTGCGTCATGGACCACGTTTCGGCGACGCCGTAGAGCCTGCGCGCCTCGTCGTAGATGCGCGCTGCGCGGGCGCCGTTGATGTGGGTGTGCGCATCGATGATCGGCGCGGCCGGCGGGCCGAAGCGGGCCGCTTCGGCGCGGTAATCCAGGCCGAACCGGTTGGCGGGCGAAACGCGCGCGGCGTGTGGCGTCATACGGCGGGATGATAGGAGGCGAGCCGGGCACATCCGGGCTGCTCGTGGTGTCCTCGTTAGCGCTGCGCAGCGCTGTCGGCGCTCGCCCCGGCATACGACTTCGCCGCGACCACCTGCCCCACGTAGAGTTCATGATCGGCGTCGAGATCGAAGTGGCGCACGACCTCGCAGTCGATCGCGGCCCGGGCGCGCGTGAGGCAGGGCGAGCCCGTGCGCAGCGTCTCGCAGCGGATCGCGTCGAGCACATCGGAAGAGTGCTTGTCCCCGTCGCCCAGCTTGCGCAGGAGGAAGGTGTCGTCCGGCGCGATCGCGCACAGGGCGAAGGCGTGGCTGTCCCGGATGATGGGCTCGATCGGCCGCCCCTTGCGCACCGCCACCGCCACCAGGGGTGGCTCCGAGGCGCAGCGCTGCACCCATTCCACAAGGATCCCGGCCCGGTCCCCGTCAAAACAGGCCGTCATGACGTACCGGGCCGATGGGATGAGGGACAGCGGCCCCTCGAGGTCTGGCGCGGCGGCCTCGGGCATCGGCTCGTCTCCTCGCAAGCCCAGGCGGGTTCCGGGGTTCCGACCCCTATCCATCGACCCGCCCGGACCACCCCGATGAGGGACCAAGATAGTGGCATGGGCCGTGGCGTGCTTGGGGACAAGTCGTGGAGAAGTTTTGACGACAGAAAGTGTCGCAGAGTGTTGCAAATTCCCACGTGGTGGGGTATTTTCCCGCGCACGGCCGACCTGGTCTTGGAATACGCCCCTTGCTCTTCACCGGCCAGTACGAACACGCGATCGATGCCAAGCACCGCCTTGCGATCCCGGCCGACATCCGCTCCCGCTGGCAGGCGCTGGAGCACGGCGGGGCTTGGTACGCCCTTCCCTGGGTGGGCCGGACCATCAGGCTGTACACGGAACGAGATTTCGTTGACCGGGCCAAGGACCGGCGACTGGGGCTGACCCCTGATCAGGATGAGGCTGAGCTGCAGGCAACCCTGTTCGGGTTGTCCGCGCGTCTGGAGATGGACACGGCGGGTCGGATCCGCCTGCCGGAGGACATGTTGGACCTGGTCGGGCTCGCATCGGACGTGACCCTGGTCGGCGCGGGCGAATGGCTGGAGATTCGCGACCGGGCGGCGTGGAGGGAGAGCCGCAGGTCGAGGCTGGAGAAGTTGCCGGAGTTGATGGCTCGAATCGAGAGCAAAGAGAGCCGGAGGAAAGAGGGATCTTGAGGTCCGCGTCAGAGCACGGATGGTCTGACCGACTCTGAGCACCGGACCATGTAAGAGGGAAAGCGCCCGATGCGGCCGGAAACGGTCGTGTCCGGGTTTTTCAGCGAGAGACGCGTCGCCTCGGCCGCCCCGCGACGCCTCACCGAAAACCAGCAGGCAGTTTCGCCGGCGGTTGCTCCATGGACGGGGCGGCCGGACCGGCGGGCGCAGCGGGTCTGCGCGCGTTGCTTTGTTCGGAGCCCGGCCCTGGTCACGGAAGGAGCGTCATCGCCCGCCTGAACGGATTCGACTGGTCGTCGGCGCACGGATCGCGCCGGAATCGCCACGACCCCGGCGTCTGACGCCTCGGCGCGTCAGCCGGCGGGGCGAGCGACTCGAGGGCGAAGGAAGGCCACGGCTCACCGATCCGGCTGGACTGGCAGGTCAGCCGGATCTTTGCGGAAAACGCGCTGAGCGCTTGCCCCACGGCCTTTTACCCCTCGCACGCGACGGGCAACCCACCACGCCCGTCGCCGGCAGCCGCCCGGACCACGCCCCCTCGTGTCACGGGCGGCTGCCCTGCGTTTTGAGGGCGCTCGCGCCGGATTCGCGGCTGGTATTCTCCGCACCCGATGCCACTGATCGTCTTTCAACACAGCGACTCCGCGCGGCCGGGCCGGCTCGGCGCCACGCTCCGTGATCACGGGCTCCTGCTCACCATCCTCCGTCCCGATCGCGGCGACGAGATTCCACCCGACCTCGACGGCGTGGACGGGGTGATCTCGCTCGGCGGCCCGCAGAGTTGCGCCGCCGGCGCGGAGCGCCCGGTGTGGATGGACCTCGAGATGGAGTTCCTGCGCTGCGCGCATGATGCGGAACTGCCGGTCGTGGGCGTCTGCCTCGGGCACCAGATGCTGGCGATGGCGCTGGGCGGCGAGGTCCAGAGGATGCCGAAGCCTGAGATCGGCTTCTGCGACATCGAAATCTCACCAGCGGGCCAGACGGATGCGATTCTCAGCGGCATTCCGTGGCGCAGCCCCCAGTTCAGCCATCACGAGGACGAGGTGAAAAAGGCGCCGCCCGGCGCCACGGCGCTGGCCTCCAGCAAGGCGTGCGCCGTTCAGTCGTTCCGCGCAGGAATTCGCTCGTACGGCTTCCAGTTCCACTTCGAGGCGGATCGGCCGATGGTGGATGTCTTCACCCGATCCTCACCGGAGCAGTTGGCCGCGGCGGGGCTGGCGGAATCCAAGATCGCCGAGCAGGCGGACACGCAGTACGAGCGCTTCGCGCGTGTGGCCAACCGCCTGTGCCTGAACCTGGCCACGTACCTGCTGCCCACGGGCCGGCGCGTCACGGAATCGTCCGTCCGGCTCTGAGGCCATGGGCTCCCGCTTCACACTGCGCCCTCCCGACGACTACCTGCTGAAGCGCGACGTGTGCTCTTACGGGTACTTCCTGCTCGCGCCGAATGCCTGGTCGCCGCGGCGGATGACATTCGCCCGGCGCCTCGACCTTCCCGAGGGCGTCGCGACGCTGGCGCTCGCCCAGCCGGACGACCGGCCCGGCGCTGAGATCCGCGTCGTGGCGGACCGCGCCCTTTCCCGCCGCGAGCGGGGCGAGGCCTCGCGCCTCCTCGGCCGGATGCTGCGATTCGACGACGACTCGGTGCAGGAGTTTCACAAGGTCGATCCGCGCTGGCGCACGTCAGGGCGCGGGCGGATCTTCCGGAGCCCCACGCTCTTCGAGGACGTGGTCAAGACGATCACGAGCTGCAACGTGACGTGGGGCGGCACGACGCGCATGAACGAGCGGCTGTGCGCGGTGATCAACCCTGCGTTCCCGCGCCCGGAGCAACTGGCGAAACGGCGGCCCGCGTCGCTCCGGGGGCGATGCG
Organism: uncultured Phycisphaeraceae bacterium; assembly: GCA_964529265.1. Lineage (GTDB taxonomy): Bacteria > Planctomycetota > Phycisphaerae > Phycisphaerales > UBA1924 > CAZGVW01. The sequence continues at coordinate 16,192 of CAZGVW010000056.1, read as the reverse complement.
GCGTGGGCTACCGCGATGTCCGTCTCGTCGAACTCGGCCGGATGTTCGCCCGGGGCGAAGTCACCCAGGAGTGGTTCGAGGCGCCCGATCGGAGCGACGAGGAGGTCTACAAGCGCCTTCTTTCTCTGCCGGGGGTGGGTCCATATGCCGCGGCGAACATCATGCAGCTGCTCGGCAGGTACAGCCGCCTGGCCCTGGACACCGAGGCGGTGAAGCACGGGAGGGAGGCGCTGGGGATGGAAGGCTCGCCGCGGCAGATCGAGCGGCGGCTGGCGGCGCACTACGAGACGTTCGGGAGGCACCGATTCCGGAGCTACTGGTTCGAGCTCTGGACGCGGCATGAGGCCCTTCGAGGTCCCGCATGGACGTGGCCCGGGGCCGGAAGGGAAGAGACGTAGAAGGGCGCCCGCTAGGCAACCCCGTCTCCGCCCGCCCGCTGGGCCTGAAGGTCGTCCTTGTCCACGCCCCGAAGGCGAGCGGCGGCGAGCATGGGCCACACCCCCACAGCCAGCATGACGATGGAGAACACAATCCCCAGCCACAGTGCTCGGACCCCGAAGATGATCGGCACGACCACCAGGACGCCCAAGGCGAAGAAGATGAGCACGCCCAATCTGACTTTGCGGCTCTGGCGCGTCACCGAGGGCGAGGGTCCGGCGCCCTCGGGGAGGGTGGACTCGCTGGGCTCAATGGCTGCGGAGTAGTCGGGGTTCACGGACGCCGGTGTGGTGGCCACGTTCGCCGGTTTCGGCGCTTCGGGAGATCGGGGGGCGACGCTCATGGCTTCTCCTCTGCTGTGCGGCGGAAGCACCGGGCTCGGGAGAAGTGTAGGCGTCGAGGGGAGCGGCGCTTGTCGGAGCGTTGAATGCGGATATCGTACGGACCGTCGCCGAGGGTCCCGCCGGCGGTCGGCCGGTGTGAACGATGCTTCACGATCCCGAGGCGCGGCGCGACGGGCGCCGCGGCTGTTCAGGATCGCCGTTCTCTGTCGTGAAAGCGTTTTTTGGTCCATTGATCCAGCGCCGCGGCGCAGGAGCAACCCTCGATGGCGACACTCGCCCGCCAGCCCGCATCCAAGAGCGCGTTCCTTCACGGCCGATGGACCGTGGAAGACTCCTCGGCGCTGTACGGCCTGCCGGACTGGGGCAAGGGCTTCTTCGGCGTGAGCCCGGAGGGGCGGCTCATTGTGATGCCGGAGCGCGACCCGGCCCGCGCGATCGATCTCTTCGAACTGGTGCAGGGGCTGAAGGAGCGGGATCTCACAACGCCCGTGCTGCTGCGCTTCTCCGACATCCTCGCCCATCGCCTGCGCGAGATCCACGGCGCGTTCATGAAGGCGATTGAGGAGAATGGATACACGGGCGGCTACAACTGCGTGTATCCGATCAAGGTGAACCAGCAGAAGCACGTGGTGGAGGAGATCCGCGATTTCGGCGCGGGGCTCGGCTTCGGCCTCGAGGCGGGCTCCAAGCCCGAGTTGCTGGCCGTGCTCGGCGTGACGGCGGGCAAGCCCGGCATGCCGATCGTGTGCAACGGCTTCAAGGACGATGAATACATCGAGACGGTGATCCTCGCGACGAAACTGGGGCGGAACATCATCCCGGTCGTCGAGAAGTACAGCGAGTTGGAGCTGATCATCAAGCACGCGGAGCGATACGGCGTGCGGCCGCAGATCGGCGTGCGCGTGAAACTCTCGGCGCGGGGCGCGGGGCGGTGGGAGCAGAGCGCGGGCGTGCGCTCCAAGTTCGGGCTCTTCATCTCGGAGGTGCTGCAGGCTCTCGACGAACTGAAGAAGCGCGGCATGGCCGACTGCCTGAAGATGGTGCATTGCCACATCGGCAGCCAGGTGTGCGACATCCGCCATCTGAAGAACGCCATCAACGAACTGGCGCACATCTACACCGAACTGCGCCGGCTGGGCGCGGGCATGACGATGATCGACGTGGGCGGCGGCCTGGCCATCGATTACGACGGCTCGCAGTCGGCGTTCGACAGTTCGATGAACTACACGGTGAACGAGTACGCGGCGGACGTGGTGCACCGCGTCAAGGCGGTGTGCGACGACGCGGGCGCGCCGCACCCCACGATCATCACCGAGTGCGGGCGGGCGATGGTGGCGTTCTCCAGCGTGCTCGTGTTCGACGTGCTGGGCGTTTCGCGCTTCGACGGCGCGCCGGCGCCGGATGAACTGGAGACGGCGATGACCGCCGAGGCCGAGGTGCCCCAGCCGATCATCGACCTGCACGAGACGTACCAGAACATCAACGATCGCAATCTGCTCGAGGCGTATCACGACGCCACGCAGGCCCGCGACGAGATCATGAGCCTCTTCAGCCTCGGCTACGTGAGCCTGCCGATGCGCGCGATGGGCGAGCGGCTCTTCTGGGCCATCGGGCGGCAGATCCTGGAGCGCTCGGCCCGCATCGCCGGCAAGGGCGCCGAGATGCCGGATGAGTTCACCGAACTGCCCGAGGTGCTGAGCGAGATCTACTTCTGCAACTTCTCGCTGTTCCAGTCGATGCCCGATTCGTGGGCGATCGACCAGTTGTTCCCCATCGTGCCCATCCACCGACTGGAGGAGGAGCCGTCGCGCCGCGCCATCCTTGCGGACATCACCTGCGATTCCGACGGCAAGGTCGATCGCTTCGTGGACAAGCGCGACGTGAAGCGCACCCTCGAACTCCACCCCTTCAAGAACGATGAGCCGTACTACCTCGGCGTCTTCCTCGTCGGCGCCTACCAGGAGATCCTGGGCGATCTGCACAACCTGCTCGGCGATACGCACGCCGTGCACGTGCAGCTGGACGAGGAAGGCGAGGTCGTCATCGGCGAGGTGATCCGCGGCGACAGCGTGGCTGAGGCGCTGTCCTACGTGCAGATCGACCACAACGAACTGCGGCGGGCCATGCGGGCCGAGATCGAGCAGGCCGTCCGCGCCAAGTCGCTGACGCTGCCGGAATCCCAGTCGCTGCTTCGGTTTTACAACGACGGGCTGGACGGCTACACGTACCTGGAGTGACGCCGCGGGTGCGCCCTGCACCGGCGGACTCGCGGCGGTTGAGTCCCTACACTGTCGATCCCGGCGCCACCCCCGCCGGGCGTGCCACAGCGCCGCGGCGTGGGGGGGACGCGTCCGCGACACCATTCGCCAGGAGGCGAGACCATGCCCAAGCAGAAGTGGACCCGGGAGCAGCTGCTCTCCCGCCCCGTTGAGCACATCGACATCACGAAGTTCGATGCGCGCCCGATCATCGACGCCTACAGGGACATGGCGTACACCAGCCGCACGCTGGCCCACGCCGCGGACATCTACAACCGCATGCTCGCCGATGCGCCGTGCGCCGTCATCCTGTGCATGGCCGGCTCGATGGTCTCGGCGGGCCTCAAGCGCGCGGTGATGACGCTCATCGAGCACAACATGGTGGATGCGATCGTCTCGACGGGCGCCAACATCGTCGATCAGGACTTCTTCGAAGGGCTGGGCTACCGGCACTACATCGCGCCGGGCTCGCCCGAAGCGCCGCCGGTGGACGACCCCACGCTGCGCGACCTGATGATCGACCGCATCTACGACACGTACATCGACGAGGAGCAGCTGCGGGCCTGCGACGAGGCGACGAAACAGATCTTCGACCACGTGGCGGACAGCAAGGGCGCCGGCGCCTATTCCAGCCGCGAACTCATCGACGAAATGGGCGCCTACCTGGCGCAGCGCCGCCCGAAGGCGGAATCGATCGTCCTGGCGTGCCACCGCAAGCGCGTGCCGATCTTTGCGCCGGCGTTCTCCGACTGCTCCGCGGGCTTCGGCATCGTGCTGCACCAGACGGAGCGGCGCGAGAGCGGCGGGCCGATGATCGCCTTCGATTCCGGGGCGGATTTCCGCGAAATCACCGAGATCAAGCTCGCCTGCCAGGACACTGGGCTGCTCATGATGGGCGGCGGCGTGCCGAAGAACTTCGCGCAGGACATCGTGGTCGCGGCCGAACTGCTCCACGAGCGCCGCGGCGGCAAGGCCCGGGGCGACATCGGCATGCACAAGTACGCCGTGCAGTTCACGGTGGCCGATTCGCGCGACGGCGCCCTCTCCGGCTCCACGCTGCGCGAGGCGTGCTCGTGGGGCAAGGTGGACATCGTGCACGAGCAGATGGTCTTCGGCGAATACTCGGCGCTCTTCCCGCTCCTGGCCAGCGACGCCTGGCACCGCGGCGCGTGGAAGAACCGCACGGAGCGCCGCTTCGCGGATCTCTTCGCGAAGGCCGCCGCGGCCGTGTGACCGCCGTGATATCCTCAGTCTCGATGCGTGCCTCGAAGGGATTCATCTTCTCAATCGCTGCGGGGCTGCGGGAGCGCGCGAAGTAATGGAGCGGCAGACCTTGAGCGATGTGAGCGCCGGATCGAAGCGCGGGAGCGCCCTGCGAGCGCTGCTGGCGGATGTCATCGACTACGCGGGTCTCTTTCCGCCTGCCTCGCTCGGCATGGCGGAGACCGTTCGCAACTATGCCGCGTATCTGCGCCGGGACGACGCATGGGCTCTTTCGCGCCTGATCATCCCGGCGTCGCGGCTGGAGGAGTTCGATCGCGCAGCCGCGGAGGGTGGTGTCCTGCCCACGGCGGCCGACGCCGAGCCCTGGCGAATCAGCGCTCTCGTGTGCGACGACGTCGAGGCCGATCTCGAGCGCATCGCGGCATTCAACGATCGACACGGCGACCCCTCCGTGGGGGCGGCCCTCGTGGATGCGGTCGAGGTCAAGGCGGAGTCCACCTCGCGCATCGATGCGGTGCTCGATGCCATGCCGGAGTGGCTCGATCCGTTCTTTGAGATCCCGGCGAAGGACGATGTGCGCGGGCTTGTGGCCGCCCTGGTCGGTGGCGAAGCCGCGGCGAAGATTCGCACCGGCGGCGTGACGGCGGCGGCCATTCCGTCGTGCGCGGAGGTGGCGGGGTTCATCTCCGCCTGCGCGCAGGCCGGCGTTCCCTTCAAGGCGACGGCCGGGCTGCATCATCCGATCCGTGCCGAGCACCGGCTCACCTATGCGCCGGACAGCCCGAGCGCGGTGATGCACGGCTTCCTGAATGTGTTTCTCGGCGCGGCGCTCGCGTTTGCAGGGCGCATCGACCGCGCGCGCCTCGAAGCGCTGCTGGATGAGCGATCCTCGGCGGCGTTTTCGTTCGATGACAACAGCGCCGCGTGGCGCGATCTTCGCGTTTCGACCGAGCAACTGGCGAAATCCAGAGAGCGGTTCGCGCTCTCCTTCGGCTCGTGCTCCTTCACGGAGCCCATGGATGATCTGCTGAGCCTCGGCCTGCTGCCGCCGCTCCGGGAAGGCGCAGGCGGGGCCGCGGCGGCAGGGATGCACAGCGCACAATGAGCGAAACACGCTTTCCGACGAATGACCCCGCTCTGCGGTCGTGGCTCGAATCGGCCAACGACCCGGCGGGCGATTTTCCCATTCAGAACCTGCCTTTCGGCGTGTTCCGCCGGCGCGGGTCGGAAGAGCCCCCGCGCGTCGGCGTGGCGATCGGCGATCAGGCGCTCGATCTCGCCGAGTGCCACGCCGCGGGCCTCTTCGCGGGCGCCACCGTGGAGGGGCACGATGTCTTCGATCGCCCTTCGCTGAACGCCTTCCTTGCGCTTGGTCCCGCGGCGTGGGCTGCGGCGAGGCAGCGCGTGAGCAACCTGCTCCGGCACGATACGCCCACGCTCCGCGACGACTCCGAACTCCGCTCGCGCGCAGTTGCGCCGCTTCACGAGATCGAAACGCTGCTCCCCGTCGAAATCGGCGATTACACCGACTTCTACGCCTCGATCCATCACGCCACGAACGTCGGCTCGATGTTCCGCCCGGAGAACCCGCTGCTTCCCAACTACCGCCACCTCCCGGTCGGCTATCACGGCCGCGCCAGTTCGATCGTCGTGAGCGGAACGCCGATCCGTCGGCCGCATGGGCAGATCAAGGGCGACGATGAAGACCAGCCGCGCTTCGCGCCCACGCGCCTGCTCGATTACGAACTCGAAATGGGCTTCTTCATCGGCCCCGGCAACCCGCTGGGGACGCGCATTCCTGTGAGCGCAGCGCCCGGGCACATCTTCGGCATGGTGCTCGTCAACGATTGGTCCGCCCGCGACGTGCAGAAGTGGGAATACCAGCCGCTCGGCCCCTTCAACGCCAAGAATTTCGCCACCACGATCAGTCCGTGGATCGTTTCACTCGATGCGCTCGCGCCCTTCCGCATCCCGGGCCCGCCTCGCGGACCCGATGACCCCCCGATGCTCGACTACCTGAAGCCCGCGGGCGACATGGGGCTCGATATCACCGCCGAGGTCTCCCTGCGTTCGAAGCAGATGCGCGACCGCGGCATGCCCCCGCACGCCCTCAGCCGCGGGTCGTTCCGGCACATGCACTGGACCATCGCCCAGATGCTGGCGCACCACACATCCACCGGCTGCAACATGCGCCCGGGGGACCTGCTGGCCAGCGGAACCGTCTCAGGGCCTGAGGAATCCTCCCGGGGCTGCCTGCTCGAACTCACCTGGCGCGGGCAGAACCCCGTCCACCTGCCCACGGGCGAGGAGCGCAAGTTCCTCGCCGACGGCGACGAGGTGATCATGCGCGCCTGGTGCGAGCGGGAGGGGGTCGCCCGGATCGGCTTCGGGGAATGCCGCGGGGAAGTTTTTTCGGCGCAGTGACCGGGTTTGTGCGCTCATTTCTGGTCACAAGGTCTTTTTGCCTTGGAGCCGCGGGCCGCGTCGTTAGGATCATTCGAGGTCGTGGAGGGGCGGCCTGCGAGGAGGACGTTCCATGCGCTCGAATCTTGCTTTCGCGGCGGTGTGTGCGTGCATGGCGGCGGATCATGCGTCGGCGACGTCGCCGCCTCTGGGCTGCGGCTCGCCGATCATCCGGTCGTTCTCGACGGACGGTCCCCGCGAGTTCCCCTTTGACATTGGAACATTCACCACATTCATCAATGTGTCCGGCGCCGAGTCGCGCATCTGGGATGTCGATCTGCACATGTCGCTGCGGCACACGTGGACCGGGGACCTCGAGATCACCCTCATCTCGCCTTCCGGAACGACCGCAACGCTGGTCGCGTTCCGCGATTCGTCCACGGATGACGTATTCCGGGGCACACTGTGGGACGATCAGGCTCTTCTGCAGAACGTGCCGGGGGGCACGGACCCCGTGCCGTCGGGCGGTTATTTCAATCTCGTCACACGTCCGCTGCTCGTGCCGGAGGAGGCCATGGGAGTCTTCATCGGCGAGAACCCGAACGGCGCGTGGGCCGTCAGTGTTCACGACGATCAGGAAGACGACAGCGGATCGCTGGACTCGGCCACACTGGTGTTCGCGCTGACCAGCTTCACGCCGCCCATCGCCACGAGCGGAACCGCCGAGCGGATCGAGAACGCCGCGATCAATGACTTTGTCCCCGTCGTCTCGAGCATCACCCTTTCCAACCTGCCGGGCCTCCTGACCAACATCCGTGTGACCACGCACATCACGCACACGGCGTGCGGGGACCTCAACATCCAGTTGATCTCGCCGCGGGGGATCATCGTGCCGCTCTCCGTCAACAACGGTGGGGTTCTCGACAACGTCTTCAACGGAACGGTGTGGCGCGACGATGCGGGCAAGTTCAATGCCCCCGGGCCGGTCACGTCCAACGCGCTTGTGAACAATGTCCTGGAGACACCGCTGTGTCCGCAGGGCGCCCTCTCGGCCGTGCTGGGTGAGAGCCCCAACGGTGAATGGATGCTCACCATTCTGGACGACGTGGGTTTCGACGTCGGCGCCCTGGTCCGCTGGAGCCTCTTCGTCGAAACCTGCGGCGATCCGGCGTGCCCCGCGGATCTCAACGGCGACGGAATCGTGAACTCATCCGACCTCGCGCGCGTGCTGGCGACATGGGGCGTATGCCCCTGAGAGGCGCCCGCGGCGCGCATTCCCGCCCGCTCCGTCTCTCTCAAAGAGGAGAGTGACGCGCCACTCCGTCCGGCGGCAGCCTGCAGGCCTCCGGACGGGCTCCGTGCGCAGCGGCCTGCGCAGGCGGAGGACCCCGCGCGGCGGCGAGGCGGGCCGGAGGCGCCCAACGCGCCCGCGGATCGACCCCCCCCTGGCGCACGGAGGGCTGCGTCATGGAGCGGCCGGCGGCCATTTCTGCGCCGCCGGCCGCCGTTTTCATGCGCGGGAGCGATCGGGGCCATGGGGCATCCGCCCCTGACGAGCGGGAATCCGGGCTCGATTCTCCGCGATTCTCGCCATGCGCGACGATGCATTGCATGGCCCCCCGTGGCGGCCGAGGCAATCCATGAGGCGATCCACGAAACTGATCATCCTGCTCTCGGGAACTGCCGCGCCCGCGCTGGGCGCGGTTCCGCCCCTGCCTTGCTGTGAAACCGTCACGCGCACCTACGCCTTCCCGACCACCGGAGCGATCCCGAATCCCGGAGCCGTCGTGTTCCCCGTGACGGTGACCGGGGCGCCGACCTGGCTCTGGGACATCGATGTCACGCTCTTCATCACGCACACGTCGTGCGCCGATCTCGATATCACGCTCACTTCGCCCGCCGGAACCATCGTCACGCTCACGACGGACAACGCCGGCACGTTCGACAACGTGTTCTGGGGAACGGTGTGGGATGACCAGGCCGGCGTGATCAACCCGCCCGGCGCGGCGACCGATGCGGTTTACACCAACAACTTCATCCAGCCGGCGCTCGCGCCCGAGGAGGCGCTCGGCGCCTTCCGCGGGCAGAATCCGAACGGCACGTGGAACATCACCATCACCGATGACGATGGGTTCGATTCCGGCATGTTCCGCGGCGGCAGCATCATGGTGACGGCCTGCGCAGGACCGCCGCCCGAGACGATGCTCACGCGATCGAACGAAACGCAGCAGCCTATTCTCGACGGCCAGGAAACCGCCTCGACCATCTTTGTCGTCGGCGCCGGATCAACCATCACGCGCGTCCGCGTCACCACCCGAATGACCCACTCCGCCTGCGGAAACCTCGATGTGGCGCTCATTTCGCCCGCGGGGACGGAAGTCACGCTGACCAGCATGAACGGCGCCGCCGCGGCGAATATTTTCGCCGACACCCTGTGGCGCGACGATGCCGGGGCGGTGACGCCGCCCGGCCCGGTCACAGATACGGCGTTCGTCAACGGGGTCAACGCTCCCCTGCTCGCCCCGGAGGAGGCCCTCGCCGCCTTCGCGGGTGAGGACCCCAACGGCTCGTGGACCCTGCGTGTGCGGGACACCGTGGGGGGGAACGAGGGTGTCCTTAACTCCTGGGCGTTGGAGGTTCTGTCCTGCGGGACCCCGCCCTGCCCCGCGGATATCACGGGTGACGGGGTGGTGAATTCTTCGGACCTCGCCCGGATTCTGGTGCAGTGGGGGGGATGCCCCTGAACTGGCGGGTCTTTTGCAGGGCGAAAACCATTGCGTCCACCCCCCCTGACCGGTAGGTTCGATGGGGTTCGGGGGGAGCGAAGTGGCCCGGTCGTGTCGGCCGGCGCCCCGCTGTACGTCTTCCTGCAGGCTGAAGAGAGAGGAATCCATGAACGCACGAACTGTTGTCTGTCAAGCCGCGCTCACGGCGGCGCTCATGACCGCCGCCGGCGCAGCGTCCGCCGGCGTCACCGTCGGGCCGATCGAGGTGATCTACAACAAGATCCCGACCAGCCCGAAATCCGTCGTCCCCGGCGCGATCGATCTGAACGGCGATCCCGCCGCCACCAACTTCCGGGCGATCGAAGATCTCTTCCTCAGCCCGGATGGCACCAAGTGGATGCTCAAGGGCCGCACCCAACTGGGCTCCGACCTCGAGAACATCATGATCCTGGGCGGCGACACCGTGGGTGATCGCTTCCTTCAGGAAGGCGAGCAGGTTCCGGGCGCCGCGCCCGGTGAACTCGTCGAGTTCTTCGGCTCGACCGTCGGCCGGTGGAACACGCTCAACGAGTTCGCATTCTCGCTCCGCCCGCGCGGCGCGAACGACCTCCAGACCGTGCTCTACTGGAACGGCGCCTTCAATCTCGAGTTCCGCGAAGGCGATCTGTACACGGGCCTCTCCGATTCCGGCGCCGCGGGCGATGAGACCGTGGGCAACTCCGTCGGCGCCGTGCACGCGCTGGACAACCAGATGGTCGGCTCGATGGATCCCACCATCGGCAACATCTTTTCGTCCTTCCGCCCCGCAGCGACGTACGACCGCGTGAAGTTCCGCCAGCCGCAGGTGGACATGGTGTTCAGCCCCTTCACCATGTCGAACGAAACGCTCGCGACACTGATCAACGGCACGTTCTTCACCGCCTGCACGAACAACGACGTGTGGGTCGTTGAGGGCCGCATCGTGGCGCCGACCACGGTGGACGATGTGTTCGTGGTCAGCGACGAGGTGATCTGCCAGCAGGGCTCCAACATCCCCGGCACCATGCTCGGCTACGGCGATACCTTCGCCACCGATGTGCTCTCCGACGGCACGTGGTTCGCCCGCGGCGATGACACCGCCGACAACGACTGGGCGATGCGCAACGGCATCGTCTTCGCACTCACGGGCGACGCCGTCCCCGGCACGGCGGACACGTGGGGCGCCGTGTTCGGCGGCCTCACCGGGAACCGGCTGGGCGACACGGTGCTCGCTGGAAACACCAGCGCCGATGCGTCGATGAACGACGTGATCGTGTTCTACCCGCGGGCCGGCGCCGCGCGCGGCCTGACCGCGGGCGTCATTGTTCGCGAGGGCGACCCCGTGGACATCGACGGCAACGGCATGTTTGATGACGACGCCTTCATCGGCCGCGGCAACAACACGCTCTCCGCCTTCGAGCCCAACGATGTCAGCCTCAGCGATGACGGCTGGCTGTATTTCCTCGCCAGCCTGCGCGACGAGGCGGGCAACGACCTGAACTCCAACCCCGCCTTCGGATCGCCGCAGGCCTTCATGCGGGTCCGGGTCTTCGAGCCAGCGGATTGCCCGGCGGACCTCGACGGCGACGGCCAGGTCGGCAGCGCGGATATCGCCATCCTCCTCGGCGCATGGGGCACGGCCGGCCCCGGCGATCTTGACGGCAGTGGGGTTGTGGGCAGCGGTGACGTGGCCATCCTGCTCGGCTCCTGGGGCCCCTGCTGATCCTGGATAGCGAACTCGTGACCTCCCGGAGGCCCGGCGGACCACGCCGGGCCTCCTTTTTCTTCCCCGGAGGGCCGGGCGCCGGATTGGTTGCCCGCCGCGATCGCCTTGCTACACTGCCCGGCTCGACTTCCCCGAACGCCCTGCACACCGGAGCGATCTCCCATGCCTCGCGTCTGCTCGATCACCGGCAAGAAAACTTCCGTCGGCAACACGCGCGTCTACCGCGGCCAGAAGATCAGCAAGGGCGGCTTCGGCCTCAAGCCCACCGGCATCACGCGTCGCACGTTCAAGCCGAATCTGCAGAAGGTGACCGCCCTCGTCGATGGGCGCTCCATGCGCATTCTCGTCTCCACCAAGGCGATCAAGTCGGGCCTCGTTGTGAAGCCGCTCAAGCGCAAGTACGGCTACACGCGCCAGCAGAAGCAGGCCGGCGAGTAAGACGACCGGGCAACAAGAATCGGATGCTTGAGCGCGGGCGCGCCTTATTCCGTGCGCTCGGCGATCACGTCGTACACCGGCGGCGTCGAGAAGAACGTGTCCGGGTCGGCCGATCGCGCCGCCCAGTCGCGCTCATAGGCCTCGAGGTCCCCGGGGGACAGCAGGTCCATTTCGATCAGCCGCGGGATGAAGTTGCGGAAGAACGTCTCCGGCCACTGCCAAAGCAGCGAGCCCGGCCGCGCCACGCGCAGATGCGGCCTGATCTCCCGCACGCGCAGCCCGTGGCGGCGCATCATCCCCGGCAGATGCGAGGCGATGTCGGGATCGCCACCCCGCATCTTCCACGACGTGTTCGTCGCGGCGATGACCTTGGAGAAGATCTCGCTCCGCGGCGCCAGCGTCACCGCGCGGTAGTTGAAGTAGTCCTGCACGACGAACACGCCGCCCGGTCGCAGCGCCCGCGCCACGCCCGCGATCACCGCCTCGGGATTGGCCACGAAGCACATGACCCAGCGCGCATAGGCCCCGTCAACGGACGCCGTCGCAACGCCGAGCCTCTGCACGTCGCCCGTCGTGGCCTCGACGTTCGAAAGCCCGTTCAGCCGCGCCCGAGCCTTGAGCCACTCCACGTAGCGGTCGGATTCATCAACCGCGATCACCCGCCCGGCCTCTCCGACCAGCAGGGCCAGGTCGATGGTCGCAAAGCCCGGCCCGCACCCGACGTCCAGAATCGTGTGCCCCTTGCCGAAGCCCGCCCGTTCCCACGCGGAATAGGCCTCCGCCGACCACAGGCGATGCTGGAGGCCCAGCCGCCTGAGTTCGGCCTCGTCGGTGCCCAGGATGTACTCAGGGGAGGAGGTCATGGCGCCAGTCTACGGGGGCGGGACGCCCACCCGGCCGCCCGCGGAGAACCGCCAGCCCGACTCATCCGAATAACGGAGGACGATGGGCGGTTTTCGTGGGGGCCACCGGCCCCCCTCTGATCCCACCGCCCCAGACGGTTGGAGGCTTGCTTTTCTTCTTGCTCGGAGCCCCGGTGGGGGCTAACTATCAGGTGCGGGCGGCTCTGCGCGCCGCCAGGGACGGGACCCGCCGCGGCGGGATCCACGGGAGGTTATCGGAATGCCTCAAAGAGCCGGATCGCGCCGCCGACTGGCGGGGGGAGTGACGCGGAAGGTGGCCTGCGGCCTGGCGCTGGCGGCTAGCCTTGCCGCCGCGCATGGCCAGCACGCCGCGGCTCCCGACCTTGGAGACGGCGCCGTGAAGCGGCTTGAGGGCCTGGCGGGCAACGATTTCAACCGGAAGGCCCTGTACCTCTCCACCGGCACGGTGTGCACGGAGGGCGCCTGCGAGCCGCTCGCCCAAGTGCTTGCGCAGAGGGCACTTGCGGCGCCCGCGGGCGTTTCGGCCCGCCGCGTGATCCAGATGGATGGCCCCATGACGCCGGAGCGTCGCCGCCGGATCGAGCAGGCGGGCGTCCGGCTTGGCGAATACCTGCCCGTGAACGCCTTTGTGGCGGACCTGTCCGGGGCGACGCCGGAATCCGTCGCCGGGCTGGATTTCGTCCGCTGGAATGGCGCGTACGAGAACGCGTGGAAGGTGGCCCCGCGGATCGGGACCCGGGCGTTCCAGACGGTCGAGCGCCAGGCTCTGGCGGCTCGCAACGAGGTGGCGGTGACGATTGCGCTCTTCGAGGGCGAAGACGCCGCGGCGGCGCGGGCGGCGATCGAGGCGGTTCCGGGCCTGAAGGTCATGACGTCGGGCGACTCCGGCGGCGTCCCGGTCGTGACGGCGACTCTGCCCAAGGGGAATGAGGCGCGGCTGGCGGACATTGCCGCGGTGCGGTTCGTCGAGGAACTGCCGGAGGCGACGCTGCGCAACTCGACCACGCGGTGGATCGTGCAATCGAACATGCTGAACGTGACGCCGATGTACGCGCACGGTTTGCGGGGCGAGGGGCAGGTTCTCGGCTTGATCGACGGGCGCGTGAGCGTGAGTCACTGCTCGTTCAGCGACGGGAACCCGATCGGGCCGACGCACCGGAAGATTCTGGCCTACAACACGACGCTGGGCGCGAATAATCACGGCACCCACGTAGCGGGCACGGCGGTGGGCGACAGCGACGCCGATCCTGACTTGCGCGGCGTGGCGTACAAGGCTCGCTTTGTGTTCGACGACACACCGGCCCTCGCTTCGGGGCAGTTTCTCGACAAGTTGAATCTCCACCACGAGCAGGGCGCGCGGATCCACACGAACTCGTGGGGATTCGACGGAATGACGGAGTACAACGCCACGACGCGGGAGATCGACGTTCATTCGTACGCGAACGAGGACGATCTCGTGATCTTCGCGATCACGAACGGCGCGGCGGTGTACACGCCGGAGAACGCCAAGAGTGTGCTCGCCGTCGCGGCGAGCAAGGACACGCCGAATCAGGGTGTGCACAACAACGGCGGGGTCGGCCCGACGGCTGACGGGAGGCGCAAGCCGGAGGTGTACGCGCCGGGGCAGAACACGCTCTCGGCCAACTTCTCGACGCCTTGCGACGTGCTGTCGTTCAGCGGAACATCGATGGCCGCGCCCGCGGTTGCGGGGTGCGCTCTACTCCTGCGGCAGTATTTCATGGAGGGGTTCTATCCGTCGGGGCAGCCGAATCCGTCCGATGCGCTCACACCCACGGGCGCGCTGCTTCGCGCCATGCTCATCAACTCCTCGGTCGATATGACGGGCATCGCGGGTTATCCGAGCCTGCTGGAGGGGTGGGGCCGCGTGCTCATCGACAACTCGGCGTATTTCCTGGGCGATACGCGACGGCTTCTCGTGCGCGACGTTCGCAACGCCGGCGGCGCCGGCCTGCACACGGACGAGGAGCACCTGCACCCCTTCGAAGTGACGGGCGGCGCCGAGCAGTTGCGCGTCACGCTGGCGTTCACCGATGCGCCCGCGACCCTGAACGCCGCGTTTGCGCCGGTGAACGACATCGACCTCGAACTGATTGCGCCCGATGGCACGCACTACCGCGGCAACGTGTTCATGGGGGGCGCATCCGTCGCGGACGGCCAGTTCGATGAGGGGCGGGGCATCGTGTTCGACCCGCTCAACAGCGTGGAGCAGGCGCACGTGAATGCGCCCGAGACCGGCCTGTGGCAGGCCCGCATCGTCGGCGCGCAGGTGAACGTCGGGGCCCAGGGCTATGCGATCGTGATCACCGGGCAGGTTGCTGAGGTCTCGCCGTGCCCGTGGGATGTCACCGGAGACGGTCAGGTGAACAGCAGCGACCTCGGGGTCCTTCTGGCGACCTGGGGCGTGCCCGGCGGGCAGGGCGACGTCACGGGCGACGGTCAGGTGAACAGCAGCGACCTCGGGGCCCTCCTGGCGTCCTGGGGCGCCTGCCCGTAACGCGATTGCGGCCAACGGGTTGTGATCCGGCCGGGTGGTCGTCTTCGCAAGAGCCTGACACTCTGCGAACGAAGAATTGCTCTGGAAGTCGGGGGATGCCCTCTTGACGAGGTGTTCGCCTCCCTTCACAATAGGGTATCGGACCTGAACCCCCGGAACGCCGGGTTCGAATCGCGGAGAACGGCTGCTGGGAGGCGGCCGAGAGGAGAAGAAACATGTCGAAAGCCTTCGCTTTGCGCGCGGCCACCGGCTTTGCCGGCGCGGCGATCGTGGGCGCCTCGGGCGCCAGCGCGGTCATCCTGACCAACAACAGCGTGCTCACAGAAGCCGCGGCGATCGGTTCGTTTGTGCCGCTGGATTTGTCGTCGGTCGTGCCGTCCATCGGCGGCGCCGGCAACAACGAGTGGACGGTGAACTTCGTGTCGTCCACGCCGGGCGCTTACACCGGCTCGATGACGGCCAAGGTGTATGCGAACGCGGGCATGCCCGGTCCCGGCGTGAACGACGTGATGATCATCTACTCGTTCACCGGCGACGGCCCGAGCGGGATCGACAACTTCCTCTTCGGACTCGATTCCAGCCTGAATCTGGATTTCACCGACCTCCTGAACGGGACGCACGGCTCGATCGGCGACCTGACCTCGGTCGGTCAGTCCGCGGCTGTCGTGGAGTTGACGGACAACCTCGCCACGAACGATTCGTTTGACTTCCAGTTCAACACCGCCGGCGATCCGCTGGGCGGGCCGGGCAACACCGAGAACTTCGGTTGGTACGTGCAGGCGAACTCCGGCGCGGTGAAGATCAACTTCGCCGACGTCGAAGTCCGCGACTTCGGCGCCGCGGTGTTCCCGATGCTGGCATTCATCGAGGATCCCGGCCAGCCCGATCTGAACGTGCCGGCGCCGGGCGCCCTTGGCCTGCTGGCTGCGGGCGTGGGGCTCATGGGCGCGCGTCGTCGTCGAGGCTGAGTTCTTCAGCGGTCTCTCACCACATGTGGAGTGCCGGCGCTGACCTCGGGTCACGCGCCGGCGGATCGCAGGAGGCTCAGAGATGCAGACGATGATTTTCCCGGCGTCCGTTCTCGCCGCATCGCTCTCGGGCGTTGCGCAGGCGGGCGTGTTCGATCCGACGATGTACTCGAGCGCCGATCCCTCGACGTACGGCTCGCTGATCACGTCGCTGGATATCGATTCGACGTCGTACAACTTCCCGTTCGGC
>CAZGVW010000055.1:0-12249 GCA_964529265.1 uncultured Phycisphaeraceae bacterium | reverse complement strand
CGGCGGCGGCGTCACGGATGCGGGCGACGGCCGGCTCGGGCTGGCGGCGCTCGTGGACTATCGCTGGCAGATCGCCGTCGGCGATACGACGATGTCGATGCGCGAGTTCGAGGACCTGGTGGCGCGGCGCGAGCCGCTGGTGCGCATCGAGGGGCGCTGGGTCGAGATCCGGCCGGAGGACATCGAGACCGCGGCCAAGTTCCTGCGCGAGAATCCGGGCGGCCGCATCCGCGTGGCGGATGCCCTGCGGCTGGCGTATGGCGTCGATGATCGGGTGTCGGGCGTGCCGGTGGTGGGGCTCAGGGCGACGGGCTGGGTGTCGTCGCTGCTCTCGGCGGGCGAGGGGGCGCGGTTCACGGAGGTCGAGCAGCCGGAACTGTTCATCGGCGCGCTGCGGCCGTATCAACTGAAGGGGCTCGCATGGCTTTCGTTCCTCGACAGCCTGCGCCTCGGGGCATGCCTGGCCGATGACATGGGCCTGGGCAAGACGATTCAGCTGCTCGCGCTGCTCCAGCACGAGCGCGAGCGGGCGGCGAAGGCGGATGGCGACGCCCGGGCGCGTCCGGGGCCCACGCTGCTCGTGGCGCCGACGTCGGTGGTCTCCAACTGGCGCCGCGAGGCGGCGCGGTTTGCGCCGGAACTCCGCGTGCTCGTGCATCACGGCGTGGATCGCGCGAGCGCCGAATCGTTCCCCGAGAAGGCTTCGGAATCGGATCTTGTCGTCACGACGTATGCGCTGGCCCATCGTGATTTTGACCGCATCTCGCGCGTGGGGTGGGAGCGGGTGGTGCTCGATGAGGCGCAGAACATCAAGAACCCGTCGGCGAAACAGTCGCAATCGCTGCGATCCTTGCCTTCGCGGAAGCGGATCGCGCTCACGGGCACACCGGTGGAGAACCGGCTCTCGGAACTCTGGTCGATCCTCGATTTCTGCAACCCCGGCTTCCTCGGCCCCGCGGCGGATTTCCGCCGGCGCTTCGCGGCGCCCATCGAGCGCCGGCACGATCCGCATCGCACCACGCAGTTGCGGCGGCTTGTGCAACCCTTCGTGCTGCGGCGGCTGAAGACGGATCCGGCGATCACGGCGGACCTGCCGGACAAACTCGTGACGAAGGACCTCTGCTTCCTCACGCCGGAGCAGGCGTCGCTCTATGAGGCGGCGGTGAAGGGCATGCTGGCGGAGGTGGATCGCACCGAGGGCATCCAGCGCCGCGGCGTGGTGCTGGCGACGCTCATCAAGCTGAAGCAGATCTGCAATCACCCGCTGAATCTGTCTTCGGCGCCGCTGCCCACAGCCGCGGAGCCGCCCTCGGCGGCGCGCTCGGGCAAGGCGGCGCGGCTGCTCGAACTGCTGGACGAGGTGATCGCGGCGGGGGGACAGGCGCTGGTCTTCACGCAGTTCCGTCGCATGGGGCACCTGCTGGCGGCGATGATCCGGCACTCGCTCGATCGCGAGGCGCTTTTCCTGCACGGCGGCACGCCCGCCAAATCGCGCGAGCACATGATCGATCGCTTCCAGAAGGGCGATGGCTCGGCGCCGGTGTTCGTGCTCTCGCTGAAGGCGGGCGGGCTGGGCATGAACCTCACCGCAGCGAACCACGTCTTCCACTACGACCGCTGGTGGAACCCGGCCGTCGAGAACCAGGCGACGGACCGCGCCCACCGCATCGGGCAGACGCGCACCGTGCACGTACACAAGTTCATCGTCGCGGGCACGCTGGAGGAGCGCATCGACCAGATGATCGAGCAGAAGACCGAACTCGCGCAGAACATCATCGCCAGCGGCGAGCGCTGGCTCACCGAACTTTCGACCGAGCAGCTCCGCGACATCCTCACGCTGCGTGAGGACGCCGTCGCGGAGGACTTCGTGGAGCGCCTTCCCACGTCATGAGCGGCCAGCGTTTCCAGCACCCGTCGTTCCAGCAGCCGCGCCCGAAGCCGGATTCGCCCCGGCGCGTGCAGGGCGGCGTGCGATTGCCCGCGGGCCCGAGCGCCGGTCCGCGCGCCTGGATCTCGCGCCGCTGGATGCGCGTCGTGGAAGAATGCGCCGCGCCGGAAGCGATGGCGCGCGGGCTGGAATATGGCCGCCTGGGGCAGACGCGCGAGATTGTGTTCGGACCGGGCGCCGTGTCGGCCGCTGTGCAGGGTTTCGCGCCGCGCGCGCACCGCGTGCGGATCGAGATCGGCGTGCTTTCGCACGAGCAGTGGGAGCAGGCGCTCGGCGCGATGGCGGATCAGGCGATCTACTCCGCGAAGGTGCTCGCGGGTGAACTGCCCGTGAACATCGAGGACCTGTTCGCGCCGATGGGAGCAAGGCTCTTTCCGCTGGAAGTGGGCGATCTCCAGCCGCGGTGCGATTGCGGCGCCGCGCCCGGAACATGGTGTGAGCATGCGTGCTGCGCCGCGGCGGTCGCAGGCTACAGGCTGGAGGAGCGGCCGTTCTTCATCTTCGCGCTGCGCGGCCTGCCCGCGGATGAACTCTCCGAGCGCCTGCGCCAGCGGCGCGCGATCACGGGCGCCGTGCTGGGCGCTGCGCCGGCGTACACCCCGCGGCCGGTCGCGGGCGCGGAAACCCCCGCGCCGCCGCTTGAATCGACCTTGGACGAGTTCTGGACGATCGGTCCGCTGGACGCGGTGGATACCCCGCTCGAGCGGCCTGAGGTCAGCCACCCGCTGCTGCGCCGGTTGGGGCCGAGCCCGTTTGTCGCGAAATTCCCCCTGGTGGGCCTTCTGGCGACCTGCTACGACGCGATCAGCGACGCGGCGATCCGGGGAGGGGCGGAGGGGCCGCCGGAGCCCCCGGCGCCTGCGGCGGCCGAGGAAGGGCCCTCCGAGCCCGATTGACTCCCGGCCCGGCTTTTCTAGACTGTTCGGCTCTCCCATGCATGGAGCCGCCCGCGACGATCCAGGCGCGGGCAAGGGCCCTCAAGCCGCGGCTGGCGGGGGTCCGGTCTTCGGGAGGTTGTGCCGCGGGACCGCTCGCTCGAACTGGGGCTTCTGGCCTCAGAACCGGCGGCGAGGACCGCGTCTTCGTGGTCCGCCGTTGGTCCGCCGGCCTAAGTGCCGGCCTAGCAAGGAGTTGAGCGAACTTCGCGTCGGGAACGTCCGTCTGATGCTTGGGGGCGATCGCCGCCCCGATGCACGCGCGACCATTGGCCCGTGGTGTAACGGTAGCACAGGGGTTTTTGGTACCTCTGGTCCAGGTTCGAATCCTGGCGGGCCAGTTTGCCGTGGTCCGCCGGTTCGAATCGCCGCCGCCTGAACGCGAAGACCGTCCTGAAAGCGCCATGAAACCTCTCGCCGCGATCATCCTCGCCGCCGGCAAGGGAACCCGGATGGGAAGCGATCTGCCCAAGGTCGCGCACCCCGTCGCGGGGGCGCCGATGGTGCGCTGGGTGGTGGATGCGTGCCGCGGGGTCGGCGGCTCACGGCTCGTGCTCGTGGTCGGGCACCGGCAGGAGGATGTGCGTGCGATCTTCGACGGGCATGACGAGGAGGAGGAGGCGCCGATCGAGTTCGCGGAGCAATCGCCGCAACTGGGCACGGGGCACGCGGTGATGTGCGCTCAGCCGCTTCTGGACGATTTCGAGGGAGACATCATCGTGCTGTGCGGCGATGGTCCGCTCATCCGGGCCGAGACGCTGGAGCGGCTTGTGGAGCGGCATCGCGCCGCGTCGGCCGCCGCCACGCTCGCCACCTCGACTATTCCCGATCCCGCGGGCTACGGCCGCATCGTGCGGGAGGGCTCGGGCCGGTTCGTGGGCATCGTGGAGGAGAAGAACGCCACGCCGGAGCAGAAGCGCCTCCGCGAGGTGAACCCCAGTTACTACTGCTTCGATGCGCGGGCGCTCTTCGATGCGCTGCGGCGCATCGAGCGGAATCCCGCGAGCGGCGAGTATTACCTGACGGATGTCCCGGCGCTCCTTCTGCGCGAAGGCAAGCGCGTCGAGGTGATCGATGCCGTCCCCCCGGAGGACGTCCTCTCGATCAACACGCCGGCGCAACTGGCGGACGTGGATCGCATCCTGCGGAAGAGGCTCGGCATGATGGAGGCGCGCGTCTGATGGCCTCGAGCGACGCCAACACGCTGAAGGTCTTCGCCGGTCGCCGCAGCCGCGTGCTGGCGGAACGTGTGTGTGCGCACCTCGATATCCCGCTCGGCCTCGGCCGCACCGAAGTGTTTCCCGACGGCGAACTGCTCGTGAAGGCGGAGGAGGACGTCCGCGGGCGCGACTGCTACGTGGTCCTCTCCACCTGCGCCCCGGTGAACGAGAACCTGATCGAACTGCTCATCTACATCGATTGCCTCCGCCGCGCCTCGGCCCAGCGCGTCACCGCGGTGATCCCGTACTTCGGCTACGCCCGGCAGGACCGCAAGGACGAGGGCCGCACGCCGATCACCGCGAAACTGGTCGCGAACCTGATCACCACCGCCCGCGCCGACCGCGTGCTCGCCGTCGATCTCCACGCCGCGCAGATCCAGGGGTTCTTCGACCTGCCGGTCGATCACCTCTCCGCGGCGCCCGTCTTCCTCGAGCACTTCACGAGCATCCGCGATGAACTGGGCGACCTCGTGCTCGTCAGTCCGGATGTCGGCAACGTGAAAGTGGCGAACATGTACGCCCAGTTGCTGGACGGCGAACTGGCGATCATCGATAAGCGCCGCGTCTCGGGCATGAAGGTCGCCACCGCGAACCTCGTGGGCGAGGTCCGCAACCGCACCGTCCTGATGATGGACGACATGATCTCGACCGCCGGCACCGTGTGCGAGGCCGCGCGCCTCGTCATGGACCGCGGGGCGAAGAAGGTGCTCGTCGGCGCCACGCACGCCGTGCTCGTCGGCCTCGCGATGGAGCGCCTCGCCGAGAGCCCCATCACGAAGGTCATGGTCACGAACACCATCCCCGGCGGCGAGCGTTTCGAGCCCGTCCGCGACAAGATCGTCGAGCTGTGCGTCGGCCCCCTCATCGGCGACGCCATCCACCGCATTCACCACAACCAGTCCGTCAGCGCGCTCTTCAAGAGGGCCGGAGGCGTCAAGCGCTGACGCAAGTTCACAAGAGCATCACCCGGCGAGCGCCGGGTTCGGAGGATCTGAAGCAATGGCAACCTCGAAAGTCTCCGTCATCGACGCCGTGAAGCGCGACCGCGTCGGCACGCGCTATGCGCGGCGCGTTCGCGAGCAGGGCGGCGTGCCCGCGAGCGTCTACGGCCACGGCGAGAAGCCGGAGTCCATCACCATCGACCGCAAGACCACGTGGAACCGCATCCAGGGCGGCGAGCGCGTGTTCACGCTGCGGCTGGGCCAGGCGGCCGAGCAGACCGTCCTGCTCAAGGACATCCAGTTCGATTACCTCGGCACGAACCTCATCCACGTGGATTTCGCCCGCGTGGACCTCAACGAAACCGTCGAGGTTCACGTGCACGTCAACCTGAAGGGCGATTGCATCGGCCTCAAGACCGCCGGCGCCATCCTCCTGCACCCGACGAGCGAAATCACGGTGAGCTGCCGCGTCACCGACATCGTGGACCACATCGACGTTGACATCTCCGCCCTCGAGGTCGGCAAGACCGTGCAGGCGGGCGACGTCCCTCTGCCCACGGGCATGACGCTCGCCTCCGATCCGCACGACGTGCTCGCCACCATCCAGGTCAAGGCCGAGGTGGAGGCCGTCGGCGAGCAGGCCGCAGTTGAGGGCGAAGGCGCCGAGCCCGAGGTCATTACCGAGCGCAAGGCCGGCGAGGGCGAGGGCGCCGCGGCGGGCGGGAAGGAAGCCAAGGGCGGCAAGGAAGGCAAGAAGGAGTGAGGCTGATCGTGGGTCTGGGCAATCCCGGAATCCAGTACGAGAAGACCCGGCACAACGCCGGCTTCATCGCGCTCGATCGACTGGCGCTGCGCTGCGCGCAGGGCGCTGCGCCTCGCGCTCGTTTTCACGGCGCCACGCTCGAAGGCCGGATCGGCGACGAGCCATGCCTCCTGCTCAAGCCGCTGAACTACATGAACCGCTCCGGCCTCGCCGTCTCGGATGCCGTCCGCTTCTACAAGCTCGATCCGGCCCAGCACCTGCTCATCATCGTGGATGATGTGGCGCTTCCCAGCGGCGCCATCCGGCTTCGCCCCTCCGGCGGCGCCGGCGGCCACAACGGCCTCCGGGACGTCGAGCGTCTGCTCGGCACGGAGGAATACGCCCGCTGCCGCATCGGCGTTGACCAGCCCGGCATCGTGCCGCAAGTTGACTACGTGACGGGCCGGTTCACTCCGGAGCAGTGGGAGAAGGCGAGCCAGGCCATCGATCGGGCCGTTCAGGCGGCGGAGGTCTGGGCCACGGAGGGAATCAACGCCGCGATGAATCGTTTCAACGCGCCCGAAGCAGCGGCGGAGCGCCCCGCGAAGCCGCCCAGGCCCGAATCGGCCGTCCCGCCGCGTCCACCCCGCGTTCCACCACCCACCGACAACTGACCACCACAGACCACACGCGTTCCTTACGAAAGGCAGATTCCAAGACATGGCCGAGACACGACGATTCAGCTACGAGTCGATGTTCCTGCTCCCGCAGTCCGCCACCGCGGATCTGAACGGCGCCATCGAGCACATCCGCGAGATCTTCAAGCGGGCGAAGGCCGAAGTCCTCGCGATGCGCAAGTGGGACGAGCGCCGCCTCGCCTACGAAATCCAGAAGCACAAGCGCGGTCTCTACATCCTCGTCTACTTCACCTGCGACGCGGACAAGCTGGCGCATATTGAGCGCGACTGCAACCTCTCCGAGACGATCATGCGCACGCTCGTCATCCGCGCCGATCACCTCTCGGTCGATGAAATGCGCGCCCAGGACGCCTCACAGGCCCTCGCCGATGAGGCCGCCCTGCGCCGCGAGCGCGGCGCCGCGCTGGATACG
The DNA here is from genome assembly GCA_964529265.1 of uncultured Phycisphaeraceae bacterium. Taxonomy (GTDB): domain Bacteria; phylum Planctomycetota; class Phycisphaerae; order Phycisphaerales; family UBA1924; genus CAZGVW01. The sequence goes on along the minus strand of CAZGVW010000055.1, from coordinate 5,353 downwards.
GCTCAGGATGAGACCGAGCCCGCCGGCGTCGGCATTGATGAAGACGAAGACTGATCAACCATCCCCCGGTTCCTCGCCGCGGATTCCGCGGCTTCCCGCCCCCCTCACTTCGGGAGGATTCGCACATGGCTGGCAGCGTCAACAGGGTGTTCCTCATGGGGAACCTCACGCGCGACATCGAACTGCGCCATCTCCCCAGTCAGCAGGCGGTGGCCAACATCGGCCTCGCCGTGAACCGCCGGTTCAAGACCCGCGAAGGCGAGATGCGCGACGAAACCACCTTCATCGATTGCGAGGCATGGGGCCGCACGGCCGAGGTCATGAGCCAGTACCTCGCCAAGGGCCGCCCGGTGTTCATCGAGGGTCGCCTGAAACTCGACACCTGGCAGGACAAGGAGAGCGGCGGCAACCGCTCAAAACTCAAGGTGGTGGTCGAGAGCTTCCAGTTCGTCGATAGCCGCGGCGGCGGCGAGGGCGGTGGTGGCGGTGGTGGGGGAGGCGGCGGCCGGGCCTCCAGCGGCTCGAGCGGCGGCGCCCGAGGCGGCGGCTCATCTCATCCCTCCGATGAGCCGGTGTACGAGCCGATCGGCGAAGAGGATATTCCGTTCTGAAGAGGGCGCCCCGCCCTCGCACCTCCGTTGGGGCCGCGCGTCGCGGCTCCTCAACTTTCAAGTCACTGAAAGGACAGCGACCAGTGTCAAAGACCCTTGAACTGCTGCTCACCGAAACTGTGGACACGCTCGGCATCGTCGGCGACGTCGTGAAGGTGCGCAGCGGATTCGCCCGCAACTATCTGCTCCCCCGCGGGCTGGCCACCCAGCCCAGCGACGAGGCCATTCAGGCTCTGGCCGCCAAGCGGGCCGAGGCCGAGAAGAAACTGCGTGAACTCCGCTCGCAGCGCGAGGCCATGATCGAGAAGGTGGCCAGCCACGAGGTGCACATCAAGCGCGCCTGCAACGATCAGGGCCTGCTCTACGGCTCCGTCACACAGCGAGACATCGCCGACGCCTTCATCGCCGATGGCTTCAACATCAAGCCGCGCGATGTGCGCCTCGGACAGACCATCAAGCGCGTGGATTCATACCCCGTGCTCATCAAGCTGGATCAGGACCTCGAGGCCACCGTCAAGGTGTGGGTCGTGCCCGATCGCGACATCCAGGTCGAGGATCGCGACGAGATGGAGTTCGACAACGAGGGCGATCTCATTGAGAAGCCGCGCAAGGCCCCGCGCCCGGAGGGCGAAGCGGCGGACGCGGAAACCGGCGCCGAAAAGGACGCCAAGCCCCGCGGCGCCAGGCGCCGCGCCGCCCCCGCCGCGGAGTGACCGAAGCGGGCCATCCGTGATGGACCATGAGCAAGAACGCCCCACCTCCCTCGAGGCGGGGCGTTTTTCTTCATCTGGTCCTCATGCGCCCGGCTGTCGGCCGAATCGCACGCCTCACCGGCGCACCTGCACACCCAGGTTCTCGTAGATCACCCGGTTGCCCAGGGCGAAGTCCCTGATCTCCACGCCCTTCGTCACGCGGAAGATCAGCCTGAGCCTCACGCCGGTCTGCGTCCGGCTCAGCGTCGGAATCTGCCGCAGGCTCCGGATCGGATCGCCCGGATCGAAGCGGATGGTCACTTCGTCGTCCTTCTCAAAGATGTATCCGATCGCCTGGTATTGCTGACCCAGGTTATCGATCAGCATCGGCGGCGCGACGGCGTCTTCGGCGAACTGCGCGGTCTTGCCGAGCAGGCTGAGCTTGCTTTCCAGGCTCACATCCACCTGCACGATCTCCGTGTCGCTCGTCGTGAAGAACCGCTCGACCCGAAGTTGCCGCGGGATATCGTTTCGGAACTGACTGCGCGTGAATGTCTTCGTTCCGCTCACGATCAGTCTCTCGTCGTTGATCTCGAGCGGCGTGCCTTCGGACTTGTTGAACGCAAAGCCCAGCGAAGACATCGTTTCGACAGGCGACCCCGGCCGCGAGGTGTTCACGACCGGAGCCGACGAAGCGCCGCTGCGGTCGAGCGAACCCGCCGCCGCTCCGGCTGCCGTCGCACCGCCCCCGCCGCCCCCGGCGCCTCCGGCCTGAAGCAGCGCCATGCTCGTCACCGCGGCGTCGCGATCGGCCGGGCTGGCGAACTCCTGCGCCGCGGGCATGCCGTCGATACCCCTCCGCACGTTCTTCACCAGCAGATCAGTCACCGTCGCCCCCGGCGGAACCGCGAACTCAAAGGCCATGACCGCCTCAGAGGCGCCGCCGACGGATGGGACAAAGACGTCCGGCGCATCGAATCGCCACCGGCCCGCAATGAGCAGATCGCCCGCGGCGCGTGACACCGCGGCAAAGGGCTGCAGCCCCACCGCATCCCCGTCCTGGAGTGCGGCGATCAGCCGCACCTGGCCGGGGCCGACAATCACCTGCCCGCTCTTCTCCATCGCGCCGGAGTTGAAGCGGACCACGAACCCTTCGATATGCGACCCCGCCGGATACGCCTCGCCCGTCGTCGTCTTCGCCTGCTGTGTGATCGGCTGACCGTCGGGCGTCCGCAGGAACGAATCCGAGAGCAGCGCCCGCGAATCCGCGGCGTTCACCGTGTAGCGTCCGATGATCTCGAAGTCCCCCGTCGTCAGCGCCGTCCGGCCCACGTCGTCATACGTGGCGCGAATGACGGACGCCTGCTCGAACAGGTCCGGATGCCGCAGCGCCAGCGGCGCCCCGGTTCGGAAGCCCGTGAGGCTCAGCGCCTCGTAGAACTTCACCGTTACGTTGTCCACGGGAACCCAGAGCGAGTTCGTGCGCACCAGGTTGCCCTGGGAGTCGTACGCCATGGCGCGGAAGCCCAGCGTTTGCGCCGGCAGCGGCAGGAAGCCGATGGAGAGCACGAAGATCCCCACGGCGATGACTGCCGAGAGCCCGCCGAACACCGCGCCGCCCGCGAAGTTTGTCACGTCGTCGAGATCCACGTTCCTCGGAATCAGCTTGTCCGTCGCCAGGCGCAGCCCGATGAGCGAGACGAGGAACGGCAGCAGCAACCCGGCCATCCACGCGAAGGGCTGCACGCCCTTGCCCAGGCCCAGCAGCAGGCTGCCCGCCACCTCCCACACTCCGAAGGCGATGGCCCCCGCCGCGACCGTGCAGCAGAAGTGCAGGAACGCCGAGAACAGGCCCTGGCTGGCCCACAGATACGCGATCAGCGCCACCATCGCGATGACGACGAGATTCATGATCATGTCGAAGACTCCATCCGAAAACGCTTGTAATCAGGCGGTCGAGCCCGCCGGCTTGGGTTGCGGCGCGGGCGCCGGCGCCGCGGTGGCCGTCACGCGCGCCACTTCTTCAACGCTCGTCGTCCCCTGCATCGCCTTCAGCACCGCCGCCTCCTGAATCGATGGCAGACGCTTCCGCCGCAGCGCCGACCGCAGCCCGGCGAGGTCGCTCGACGCGATGAGTTTCTGCTCTTCAGGGCCCAGCTTGAACACCTCGAACGCGCCCTCCTGCCCGAAATAGCCGGAGCCCTTGCACACCGGGCAGATTTCCGGCTTGCTCTTGATGAGCACCTGCCCGCCCTTCTTGAAGAGCCTCTGCGGCTTGTCGGCCGGAACACCCAGTTTCTTCAGGAGTTCGGGCGGCGCCGGATACTCCACGCGGCAGTTCAGGCACAGCTTGCGCACCAGCCGCACCGCGATCACCCCACGCAGCGCATCCGCCGCGGCTTTCGGATCGCCCACGGCCTTCACGAACGTCTGCACCGCCACCAGCGCATTCTCCGCGCGAAGCCCGACGTATGTCCGCGTCCGCTCGTGGTCCGCCTTCGAGACCTCGACCGCCGTGGACGGATCCGGCAACTCCGCCACCGCGACCACGTCCGGATCGCGCCGCAGGATGGAGCGCAGCGTCGTCGAATACTCCGAGCCGTCCTTCGCCGGGTCGAACAGGTTGTGCCGCACGCCCTCGATCTGGTCCTGCGGCTCCGTCTCCAGAGTCTGCACGTTCGACGTGTACGCGTCGTGCGCTCGGATGAGCGCATACAGCGTGGCCGTGCGCCCGTTCTGCGGCGGCGCGCACACGAGCACCGCGCCTTGCCGCTCCTGGATGATCGCGTCCAGTTCCTTCTTCTGACCTTCGAGCAGCCCGAGTTCGCCGACCGTCAGCCGCACCTGGCTCTCGGGGTCGAGCACGACCGACAAGCGCAGCCCGCCCGTCGAGCCGCTGGTCGCGATGCGCAGTTTCCGCCGCGCGTTCCCCTGCTCGACCGCGATGTCCGCCTTCAGCCTTCTGCGACGGTCCGAAACGTCCAGCCCTCCCGCCACCTTGAAGAAATCGATCACCGACACCGCCGTCTGCGGCGTCATCGCCTCGCCCGTCTGCCGCACGCCGTCCACGGTGAACAAGACCATGTACGACGAGCCGTCCGGCGACGGCCCCACGTCCACGCGCGAGGCTCGCGCATCGAGCGCATCGATGATCACCTTCTCCGCCGCCACCCGGATCTCGTACTCCGGCGTCTCGCGCGCCGGCGCCTGCACCAGCCCCGCGGGCCCGCGGAACGAGAGCGTCACCTGCCGCTGCAGCGTCGCCGCCTTCCGCTGCTCCTTGCGCTTGCGCATCTCCTCGAAATCGAGCGTCCACCGGTGCGCCTCCGGCACCCGGTCGTCCTTGTTCCGCAGCAGGAGGTAGATCCCGAGGTCCGCCCCCAGGATGACCAGCATCGCGGGCCAGCCGATCCAGAACGTCGGCGCGAAGAGCGCCACGCCCACCGCCAGGGCGCCGGCGCACAGGTGCGCCAGGTTCCACTGCCGGCGCTTGAAGTACCACCGCGCCGCGTCCTTGTCGTACACCGTCGAGATCAGCCACGCCCAGCCCAGCAGCGGGATCAGCACCAGGAACGGCTTCCACCACGAGACGAGAAAGAGCGCCTCGCCCCCGCCACCGCCGCCGCTACGGCCCCCGCCGAGGCTCTGCGCCGGCGCCGCCAGGTGCACAAAGGCCTCCATCCACCGCTCTGCGTTGATCATCACCGGCTCCAGCCCTCGATCGCCCGTAGATCGCGTCCGCGGCGGGCGCGCCGCGGCTTCTCCAGCCGATTCAGCCGATTCCCTTCAGCCTCATCATCAGTTCGTCGGGGTTCGGCGTCGCATCCATCGCCACGCGCGTGTGAATGTATTCCTGCTCCACCAGCTTCACAAGCGACCCGTTGAAGTCGATCATCCCGATCTGCTCCGATTCCGTCGAGCGAATCACCTCCGGCAGCTCCCCCTCGCGACCCTCCAGGATGTACTTCCGCACCACGGCGTTGTTGATCAGGATCTCCAGCGCCGGAATCCGCGCGATGTCCTTGTGCAGCGTCGGCAGCAGCTTCTGGT
>CAZGVW010000054.1:0-36211 GCA_964529265.1 uncultured Phycisphaeraceae bacterium | reverse complement strand
CGGTCGGTGGGTGGGGGTTGTGACGCCGGCGGAGGACGGGACGGGTCTGCGGCGCGTGCTGCGGATGCCGACGGACGGTTCGTCGCCGGCGCTGGAGATCGGGCACATCGATTCGACGGATTCGCTGGCGGGGATCGAGTTCCTGCCGGGGGGAGATCTTGCGGTGCTGGTGGGGCGGAAGCCGCGGATCCGGCGGTTCGGGCTGGCTGGAGATCTCGCGGGGAGTGTGATCGATCTGAAGAACGTGGAGGACGCGGAGGGCGTGCGCGCGCTCTACCCATTCGGGGACGGCAGGCGCCTTGCGACCGACGTCTCGCGGTTCACGAACAACCGATACATCGTGAGCGCAGCGCTGATCGACTATGAGACTGGCGATGTTGCTCCGCTGGTGCGGGACGGCGGCAGCGCCTCGTACGTGGACACGGGCCACGTGATCTTCGCGCGGGGAGAATCGATCATGGCGGCGCCGTTCGATCTTGCGCGCCTGGAGACGACGGGTCCGCCGGTGATGGTGTGCGGCGGGCTTCGAACGGAGGCGCACTGGGAGCCGGCGGACTACGCGCTTTCGGAGAGCGGCTGCCTGATGCATCTGCCGGGCGGGTTGAGCGATCGCATGCGCGGGCTGTCGATCGTGGAGCGCGGGGGAGGGCTGACGGCGTGGGCCGAGGACAGGTGGCAGATCGATGCGGAGATGGTCGCGACGACGAGCGACGCGAGGCGCATCTGCGTCGGGCTCATCAACGCGGCGGGTCTGTACGAGTTGTGGCAGGCGGGGGCGGACCGCCGTGTGTTCCAGCGCGCGGTGTGGTCGGAGGGCGCCGACGCCGCGCGGCCGCTGCTTTCGGCCGACGGTCGGCTGCTGGCGTACACGCTCGCGGGGACGCCGGGGAAGGTGGACGGGGTCTATGTGAGGGCCGTGGAGGGGGGTGAGGCGCGGCTGGTGCTGAAGGCGTTGGACTGGCGCGAGGAGTTTCTGGCGGCGACGTCGTTTCTGCCGGATGGATCGGGCGTGTTCATCGAGCGGTGGACGCCTGAGGGCAACGGCATTCTCTTCGCCCGGCTGACGGGGGGCGAGGCGGAGGCAGTGCGAACGGTCGTGTGGGCGGAGGAGGGGGGGCACGAAGGCGCGGTGGTGTCGCCGGACGGGCGCGCGGTGGCGATGTGCACATCGCTGCCGGGGTCTGAGCAGGCGATCGTGTTTGCGCATGATCCGGCGAAGCCGGGCGACCTGGGCGACAGCGTGCTGCTGCCGCTGCGCGAGGTGGAGTCGATGGCGTGGAGCGGCCGTGTGGTTGACGGGCGGCAGGAGCTGATCATCGACGCGGCGGGCGCGATGCACGCGGCGCTGGTGTCGGTCGAGCCGGGGCTGGAGGTATCCGCGCCTGAGAGGCTGTTGGAGCACGGGGCGTTTTCACCGCCGATTCTGAGCGCCGCGCCGCTGTCGGACGGCCGGTTCCTCGTGGTGCAGGCGGCGGCGGGTGAGATGCCTCCTTCGACCATCTCGGTCGTGCTGAACTGGAAGGAAGAACTCAAGCAGAGGCTTCGGGGGCAGCCTGCGCTCCCGTGAAGGGGGCGGCTCGTCGCGCTGGTAGACTTTGCCGGCGTGCGGATGCGCGGGGCGAATGGCGGCCCGGCGCGAAGCGGTGATTGAGGGGCGGGCGCGGCCCGCGGGAGTGAGCGGCTATGGCGTCGATCGCGGAACTGCTGGGGAGCGAGGCGAAGGATCTGCTGGGGTATGAATGCCGCGGGATTCCGCGGAGTGCGCTGCATCTGCCGGGGCCGGATTTCGTGGACCGTGTGGTGTCGCTGAGCGACCGGAATCCGCAGACGCTGCGGAACTACCAGGCACTCTTGAATCACGGGCGGCTGGCGGGGACGGGGTACGTGAGCATTCTGCCGGTGGACCAGGGGGTGGAGCACTCGGCGGGGGCGAGTTTCGCGCCGAATCCGGAGTACTTCGATCCGGAGAACATCGTGCGGCTGGCGATCGAGGGCGGGTGCAACGCGGTGGCGAGCACGTTCGGCGTGCTGGGGATGGTGGCGCGGAAGTATGCGCACAAGATTCCGTTCCTGGTGAAGTTCAACCACAACGAGTTGCTGACGTATCCGAATGCGCATGACCAGACGCTGTATGGAAGCGTGCGGCAGTGCTACGAGATGGGCGCGACGGCGGTGGGGGCGACGATCTATTTCGGGTCGGAGGAGAGCCGGAGGCAGATTCAGGAGGTTTCGGAGGCGTTCGAGGAGGCGCATGCGCTGGGGATGGTGTGCGTGCTGTGGTGCTACACGCGGAACAACGCGTTCAAGGCGAAGGGGGCGGACGGGAAGAGCGTGGATTACCACGACGCGGCGGATCTCTCGGGCCAGGCGAACCACCTGGGCGTGACGATTCAGGCGGACATCATCAAGCAGAAGCTGCCGACGAAGAACGGCGGGTATGCGGCGCTGAACATGGGGTCGTCGTCGTATGGCAAGTTCGATAAGCGCATCTACACGGCGCTGACGGGATGCGATGAGAACGGGAAGGGGGGGCATCCGATCGACCTGTGCCGGTACCAGGTGGCGAACTGCTACATGGGGCGCGCGCCGCTCATCAACTCGGGCGGGGAATCGAAGGGGCAATCGGACATGGCGGAGGCGGTGCGCACGGCGGTGATCAACAAGCGCGCGGGAGGGATGGGGCTGATCAGCGGGCGCAAGGCGTTCCAGCGGCCGATGAAAGAGGGCGTGGCGCTGCTGCACGCGATTCAGGATGTGTATCTGGATGAGGGGGTGAGGGTGGCGTAGAGGAAAGGGCAAAGCACAAAGCACAATTGGCCAAGTGCCGAAGGGGCAAAGGGCCAAGGGGACACTGGCGCTAGCGGGGGGGGTCTTTGAGGAGGGGGACGACGAGTTCGCAGCGGACGCCGGTTTCGGCGAACTCGAGGTTGGCGCGGCCTTCCATCTCGAAGGGGAGCGAGGTTTCGATGAGTTCGCTGCCGAAGCCGCGGCGGCCGGGCTGATCGACGTGGGGGCCGCCTTCCTCGACCCATCGGAGGCGGAGGAGTTCGTCGCCGCCTTCGGCGGGTTCGCGGCGCCAGGTGATTTCGACCTTGCCTTCGGGGACGGAGAGCGCGCCGTACTTGGCGGCGTTGGTGGCGAGTTCGTGCAGGGCCATGGAGACGGAGGAGACGGCCTTGGCGGGGAGGACGAGGGGCTCGCCCCGGACGACGACGCGGCCTTCGCGCTCCTGGGTGTAGGGCTCGACGGTCTGGCGCACGAGTTCGGCGAGGCTGGCGCCGCTCCAGGAGGTCTGGGCGAGCATGGCGTGCAGGCGCGACATGGCCATGATGCGTCCGCGGAAGGAGTGGGTGAACTCTTCGAGCGTGCGCGAGGCGCGGGCGGTGTGATCGACGATGGCGAGCACGGCGGCCATGTTGTTTTTTACGCGGTGATCGAGTTCGCGGAGCATGAGTTTCTGGCGCTCATCGGCTTTGCGGCGCTCGGTGGTGTCGCGCATGATCTTGGCGAAGCCGAGGAGGCCGCCATCTTCGCGGCGGAGGGGCGTGAGCACGACGCTGGCCCAGAAGACCGAGCCATCCTTGCGGACGCGGCGGCGCTCGTCGTCGAAGCGGCCCTGCTCGGAGGCGATGCGGCGTTCTTCGGCGGGGCGTCCGACGGCGGCTTCTTCGGGGGTGAAGAGGGCGTCGTAGGGCTTGCCGACGATTTCATCGGCGGTGTAGCCGGTTGTGCGCTCGGCGCCCTGGCTCCATGAGACGATGCGGCCGCGGGCGTCGAGCATCATGATGGCGTAGTCGCTCACGCCATCGACGAGGAGGCGGAAGCGGGCCTCGCCGGCGCGGAGCGATTCAAAGGCGCGGGCGAGGTCGGCGGTGCGCTGCTCGACGATGCGCTGGATGCGTGCGCGGCCGGCGGCGGTGGCGACGCTGAGGGCGACGAGGGAAGTGGTGAGGAGTCCGACGGCGAGAACGCCCCAGCGCTCCCAGAGCGGACCGGCTTCGAAGCGGCCCGGAAGGGGCGCAGAGTGCACGATCCACATGCGCCCGCCGCCGGTGAGCGTGGCGGATTGCTCGCGGCGCACCGGGCGCTGATGCCCGGGTGGGACGTCGGCGGGGGCCGCGGCGAGGAGCGTGGGGGGCGCATCGGGCGAAGAGGTGAGATCGGCGCGGGAGGATTCATCGACGATGCGGATCACGAGCCCGCCGCGGGGGAGTGCTTCGAGGGCCTCTTCGAGGAGGCGCTGGGGATCGATGACGGCGGTGACGAAGCCGCGGGGCGTGACGGAGGGGAGTGGGACGGGGGCGCCGGAGCGCTCGAAGACGGGGAGGAGCGCGGCGAAGAAGGAGGCGTCGGGCGCGTGGGGGAGGGAGATGCGGCCGGTCATGGTGGGCTCGCGCGAGCCGTTGCGCGCGCCGGCGCCATCGGGCATGGCGCTCGCGAGGGCGGGAATAGAGGCGAAATCGAGTCCGAAGATGGGAGTGGCGAAGCGATCCGGCGCGCCGAAGCGGACGACGAGGCGGTGATCACGGGACGCGTGATCGGCGGGGGCGATGCGGCCGTCGTGGACTTCGCAGATTTCGAGGTCGGCGCCATCGGCTTCGCGCACGGCGCGGACGAAGGATTCCTGATCGCCGGTTGCGATGCGCTCCACCCATGCGAGCATGCGGATGCTGGGGTGGCGGGCGAGGACGCCTTCGGAGAAGGTGGAGAACTCGTGCTTCTCGACGACTTGGGAGGAATCAAAGAGAGCGCGGAGGGAGTGGAGGGCCTCGAGTTTCGTATCGAGCTCGCGCTCGAGCGCCGAGAGGTGCTCGCGCGCGGCGAGATCGATTTCGGCCTGAGCGCGGTTGACCTGCGTGCGCTGGACGACGAAAAAGGCGGCGATGGAGACGGCGACGCCGACGACGAAGACGAGGCCGGTGGCCCAGGCGCCGCCCCGGGAGGGAGGCGGCTCGGCGCGCGGGTCGCGGGATTCGGAGGCCTCGGGCATGGCTGGGGCCTGGCGCGGAGGGGTCGTGAACGGCCGCGAGGGAGAGGATACGCGGGGGGTTGGGCGGCGCGAAGGGGCCTGATCGGGGGGTCGGGGCGCTCTAGACTCTGGCCGTGATGCGCCGATGGAACGGGCGGGAGGGCTTCGGGGCGATGGGAAGACGGGCGGGGACTGGTCGAGCGTTTGATCGGCTGCGGCGGGCAGGCGCGTTGGCTGCGCTGCCCTGCGCGGGGGTGTGGGGTGGGTGTGAGGCGCGGGAGGCGCCGACGGCGGATGAAGCGGCGGGGCCGATGTGCGCGTGCGAGTTGCGGTCGTGGGTGGTCGCGGGGCGGGGGAGGCACCTGTACGTGGTGGTGGATTGCCCGCCGCGGGCGGATGAACTGGACGGTGTGGTGGAGTTCGGATCGGCGTCGCAGCGGATGGACTTTGTGGGGCCGGTGGATTCGGAGCGGCCGCCTCGGGTGGCGAGGATGACTCCGGGCGTGCGTCTGGCGCCTGTGTTCGGTGAGCCGGACCAGCGGCTGGAATCGAAGTTCACTGCGCCGGTGGAGACGGTGCGTCGGCTGTCGCGCGAACGGATGTGGGATACGCCCTATGCGCTGCTGGGGACGAACAGCAACTCAGCGATGCGCTGCGTGTTCGAGGAGTGCGGGCTGTGGCTGCCGGATCACGTGCTGAGCGGGGGCGGGATCCTCGGCGAGTTCCCGGGCGTTGATTTCACGCTGGGCGCGGAGATCGAACGCGATCTCTGGGGCGAGCATGGGCTCGGCGCGAGAGACGGCGAAGGATCCGACCACGGGCCCTGAAAGGGCGTGGAGCAGAAGGGCGAGTGTGAGGAGGCGCGAGGCGCGGGAGGATGCCGCGGCGACGCGGCGGATGGCGATGCGCGGTCGGACGATCGCCTGTGCGGGCCGCGGCCGGCTGGGGCCCGAAAAAGCCGCGGCGAGGGACCATGCGCCGGAGGCGGCGGCGACGCCCATCAGCACGTATGAACAGATGGTGAGGGCGACGATGGGCACGGGAATCTCCTCGCACGGCATACCGGCGGCGGGGGCAGCCGCCGCAGTGTTCGCAGAGGTTTGCGCGGGGTTCGCGCAAAGTTCTGCGAAGGCGCATCCCGGAGGAGAAGGCGCGATCGGGCGCAGAATTGCCTCAGAATTCTGGAGGGGGCGGCAATGCGGGGGGCGGGGTCACACGTTGAAGAGGAAGTGGACGACGTCGCCGTCCTGCATGACGTATGACTTGCCCTCGGAGCGCATTTTTCCGGCCTCTTTGATGGCTTTTTCGCACTTCAAGGCGGCGAGGTCATCGACCTTGTAGACCTCGGCGCGGATGAAGCCGCGCTGGATATCGCTGTGGATGGCGCCCGCGGCTTCCGGGGCGGTGGCGCCGGCGCGGACGGTCCAGGCGCGGACTTCCTTTTCGCCGGCGGTATAGAAGGACTGGAGCCCGAGGAGGCGGTAGAGGGCGCGGGCGAGGGCTGGGAGCGCGGGCTCGGTGAGGCCGAGGGCTACGAGCATCTCGGCGCGATCGGCTTCGGCGAGTTCGACGAGTTCGGCTTCGATTTTGGCGCAGAGAGCGACGCTCTCCATGCCATCGACACGGGCGCGGTCGGCGACCTGGCGTGCGGAGGCGCTTTCGCCCTTGACATCGTTCTCGCCGACGTTGGCGACGTAGAGGACTTTCTTGGCGCTCACGAGGCCGAGTTCGCGGATGGCGGCGATTTCGGGCTCATCGGTGATCTCGCCGGCGCCGAGCATGGCGCGGATGGGGCGGCCCTCGCCGAGGACCGGCATGACGCGCTGCATGGCGGCGAAGCGGGCGACGGCCTTGGGGTCCTTGCTCTTGGCGCTGCGCTCGGCGCGGGGGAGCGCGCCTTCAACGACGGCCATGTCGGCGAGGATGAGTTCGGACTCGATGGCGTCGATGTCGCGGGGCGGGTTGCGGCCGCCTTCGGCGGAGGGGTCGTCGAAGCAGGGGACGACGTGGCAGACGGCGTCAACCTGGCGGATGTGGTCGAGGAACTTGGCGCTTTGGCCGCCGGGCTGGAGGCCGGCGATATCGACGAGGTTGAGCGCGGCGTGGGTGATTTTTTTTGTGGGGATGAAGGAAGAGATGAGCGCGAGGCGCGGGTCCGGGATGTGGGCGACGGCGACGTTGGGGCGTCCTGCGCCGCCGCCGGCGCCGGCGGCGCCCCCGGAACGCGCGCCGGAGGTGAGGGCGCTGAAGAGCATGGTCTTGCCGACGTAGGGGAGCCCGATGATTCCGACTTCCATGGGGGCGGATGATAGGGGGGAAAGGGGAATGTGGGAGGTGGAAGGTGGTGGGTGGGGGAGGAGGGGGTGCGGAATACGGAGTAAGGGGAAGAAGGGCGGGCGCGGGGACTGCGCGCTATGGGCAGGGGCCCCAGGCGCCGAGGATGAAGGAGAGGTCGGCGGAGTTGACGGCGCCGTCGGCGTTGAGGTCAGCGGGGCAGGGGTTGCCGGACTCGCACTCGTCGGGGACGCCGTTGAGGTTGACGTCGTCGGCGTCGCCGGCGGCGATCTCGCATTGGTCGGGGCGGCCGTTGTCGTTGCAGTCGGCGACGGCGCCGAAGGAGAGATCGAGGGCGTCGGCGGTGAGGTTGTTGTCGCAGTCGGACCAGAGCAGTTCTGCGGCGGAGCCATCGTGAATCTCGACGGAGCCCGCTTCAGTGATGGTGGCGCCGCGCTGGAGGAACTGCTCGCGGTCGTCGAGTGGGGCCCCGACGGCAATGATGCCGTTGTGAACTGCAACAGCGACGCCGACGCGGGACTCGGCGAATGCGACTCCGAAATGAATGGTTCTGGTCTGGGTCCAGGCGTCCATGCCTCCGTGATCGCGCACGTACAGAAGCGCGACGCCGCCGTCCGGCCCGAAGGGGCCGTCATCGAACGGCGCTCCGATGACCGCGACGCCTCGGCTGACGGCGACTGACGCGCCGAAATTGGCGTCGGCCTCCCCATTGACGTCGTCAACGAGTTTTCTCACGAATCCCCAGTTGTTCGCGCCGCCCGCGTTGCGCCGGAAGACATAGGCGGCGCCGGAGGCGTTTCCAACCTCGTCTTCGAGGGGGGCGCCGACGATGATGCCGCCGTCGGCGATCGCGACGGCCGTGCCGAACTGGTCGCCTGAGGCGGCGTCGGAGGCGACGAGTTTCTTCACGAATCCCCAGTTGTTGGCGCCACCGGCGTCGCGCGAGAAGAGATAGACGGCGCCGCTGCTGCCGCCGTGGTCATCGTCGAGGTGGGCGCCGATGACGGCAAGATCGCCTTCGATTGCGGTCGAGAAGCCGAACTGATCGCCGTTGATTCCATCGGGCGCGAGGATCTTGCGGACGAGGCCCCAGTTGTCGGGGCCGCCGACGTCGCGGCCGAAGACGTAGGCGCTGCCGCTCGTGGAGCCAAGGTCATCGTCGAAGGGGGCTCCGACGACGGCGATGTCGTCGCTGATCGCAACGGAGCGGCCGAAGCGATCGCCGCTCGCGACGTCGGGAGGGATGAGCGTGCTCACGTGAATCCACGGGTTGAGCGGGCTGGCGGTGTGGAAGATGTATGCCTTGCCGCCGAGACCGCCGGACCAGGCGCTGATGATGGCCGTGTCGCCGCTCATCGAGAGCGCGTCGCCGAAGCGGTCGCCCGCGGCGGCGTCGGGCGCTACGATCTTCATCAGGTGGATCCACTCGAAGAAGGGCGGGACCTTCGGGTCGCGGGCGAAGACGCTGACGGAGCCCTGCTGCACGAGGGGCGCATCGTCGATGGGCGCGCCGGCGAGACAGAAATCGCATCCGATCGCGACGGCGGCGCCAAGCCAGTCGTTGACGGCGGCGTCGGGCGCGTAGGAGGTTTCGCCGAGCTGCTGGAGGTCTTCATTGCCGAGCGAGGGAAAACAGGGCTGAGCCAGAGCGCGGGGATGAGTGAGGCGCCGAGCAGGGCGATTGAGCATGTCATCCATTCAAGGCTTTGCTTCACCGAGCGCACATCGTCCTCCTTCTCGCATGTCGGGGCGGCGCCGTTGCACGAGGGCGGCGCGAGCCTGCGCGCCGGGGAAGCGCACGCTCACCAGCAGGTCTGAGCGGGCGCGGCAATTGAAGTTGTTCAGTGTCCGGCCTCTCTTAGCGCCGGTTGAAAGCGCCCATGGTACCCGGCGGGGGAGAAATGGCGGATGCAGAGAATCGGACACGTCAGGGCTGAAATTCGCCCCAATCGACGTTCTGGGCGAGGGCGGCGTCGAGTCGGCGGCGGTATTCGTCGGCGGGGATGGAGAGGCAGCCGAACTGCTCGGTGTGGTGGTTGGCGGCCTGGGCGTCGAAGAGGGTGTAGCCGCGGCGTTGGAGGTGGCGGACGAGGTGGACGAGGCAGACCTTGCTGGCGTCGGTTCCGTCGAGGGGGTGGCGGGCGCCATCGGGGAGGCGGAGGCGCGGGCGGCTGAACATGGATTCGCCGCAGAATGCGGCGCCGAGCGCGACGCCGTAGACGCCGCCGACGAGATGATCGCGGCCGGTTTCCGGATCGCGGCGCCAGGCTTCGACGCTGTGCGCGTGGCCGGCTTCGTGAAGGAGCGTGAACCAGCGCACGATGCGGGCATCGATCCAGGATTTGGGCTCGTAGGCGCGCGGCTCGGCGCAGGCGCGGATGACCTGCGCGAAGGCGGTGTCGGCGCGGATCTCGAACCACGCGGAGCGCATGCGGCGGTGGAGGGAGCCCGGGATGTGGAAGGCGTCGGGCGGATCGAGGGGGATGACGCCGCGGGGATCGGCCATAAAGAAATCGAGGCGGCCGGTGTCGGCGTCCACCATGGGGAATGCGGCCTGGCGGTAGGCATCGAGGAGGGCATCGACGATGGAGGATTCGCGGGGGGAGAGCATGGAGGAGGTAGACGGTAGGCGGTAGACGGCAGACGGGGGAAGGCAACGAGGGATTGACACGGGTGGGAATGGAGGTAGGGTGGCGTTGTTCTTCGGTGCTGCGCATCGTGGTTGTGCGGTGCGTGGCTGAAAAGGGAAGTGTGGTGAGAATCCACCGCGGACGCGCCGCCGTGACGGGCGACAGCCGCGGGTCCTGAAGCGCCACTGTCCGCGGCTGCAACGGCCGAAGCGGATGGGAAGGCCGGACCCGGGGATGCCCGAAGCCGGAAGACCTGCCGAGAACGTGTGTCCGTGACGCCCTCGCGTTTCGGGGCGTCGGCGCGGGCTCCGTGCGCTCCCGGCGGAGTCATCTGCACCGACCATTCGCCAGTGGGCGACCCGAGCGCGGGGGGAATCTCCGTCGATGGGAGCCGCTCTGCGCGAATCAGGGCGAAGGTTGGAAGGAAGAGACATGATGAAGTCGAGCGGGTGTGTGCGCGCCGGGTGGCTGCGCGCGGGGGCGGCGGTGGTGATTGCGGTGGGGGCGCAGTCGGCGCTGGGGCGTGAAGCGGCGCGCGCGAGCGGGGACGGCGCGTTCTTCGGGTATGGCGCGGCGTATCAGGATGTGCTGCTGCCGGCGGTGGGAGGGGGATCGTTCTTCACGGTGGGGGATGCTCTGCCGGATGGGAGGATCATCGCGGCGACGGGGCTGGATGTGTTCGTGGAGACGTCGGTGGGGAGCGGTGTGTTTGCGCTGGGCGCGAGCATTGATTCGGGGCTTGTTGGCGGGAGGATGGACCCGGCGTTTCTCAAGGTGAGCCCGGATGGATCGCGCGTGGCGCTGGGCGCGGGGGCGGGGTTGCCGCTGCTGGTGTTCGATCCGGCGGTGGCGCTGGGGGGCGCAACGGGCGTGATCGATGGGGCGTCGGCGAGCGTGTTCAAGGTTGAGCACTTCGACGCGGCGTGGGCGGATTCGAGTCATTTGGGGATTGCGTCGGGAGTGTTCGGATCGCCCTCGGTGGTGACGATGCTGGACGTGACGAGTGATCCGGGCGCGCCGGTGAACCCGACCGTTGTATCGAACATCGTGGGCGCTTCGGGGGGCATTGCGTTCGATGCGGCGGGGCGGCTGTACACGGGGAACGGGTTCGACATTGCGCCGGGCGGCTCGGAGACAGGGTGGATCAAGGCGTTTGATCCGGCGGAGTGGTCGGGGGGCGCGGTGGATTTCGAGGCGGGAGGCGTGCTCATCGGCGACGTGCTGTCGGCGAGCGCGATGGACTTCGATTCGAAGGGGAACCTGTTCGTGGGCGGCGGAGATTTTTCGAGCGGCGACGCAGGGACGCTGGCGATCGTGCGCGCGGAGGCGCTGATGGCAGTGCTCGGTGGAGCGGGGCCGGTGGATGCCGGCGATCCGCTGAGTGTGCGGAGGCTGGATCCGCGCGGGGATGGGTTCGGTTTCTACGGCTCGGTGTTCAACGGGGCGACGGGGGAGTTGTACGTGACGGACGGCGTGCATTGGCACGCGACGGTTCCTGCGCCGGCGACGGCGCTGGTGTTTGCCGCGGCGGGGCTGGCCGGCGGCGCGCGGAGGATGCGCCGTGCGGCATGAATCTCCGCGGCGGATCGTTCGTTGGCGCGGCGGCGCCCTGGCGGCGCTCCTCGTGAGCGCGCCGCCGGGCGCCGTGCGCGCCGGCGACTTTGCCAGCGTGGTGCTGGAGTACGCGCCGGCGCCGGGTCAGTTCATCAACAACGGCGCGTTCAATGACCCGATGAAGGCGCTGGGCCCGCCCGTGGGCGGTGGAACGGTGTCGGCGGACAACAGCAAGGTGGTGTCGCTGGGCGGGTTCGGGGGCTCGATCACGCTGGGGTTTGGTGCGCGCGTGATGGATGATCCGCGGAATCCGCTGGGGCTGGATTTCATTGTGTTCGGCAACGCGGTGTGGGTGAACGGCGATCCGGGGGTGCGGTTTGCTGAAGCCGCGGTCGTGGAGATCAGCCTGGATGAGAACGGGGATGGGCTGGCGAACGATGAGTGGTTCGTGATCCGCGGTTCGCATCTGCCCGCGGCGCCGTTGGATGCGTGGCGCGCGCAGCAGTGGGACAACGTGGCGGGCAACGGCGTGCCGCCGGTGAACACGGCGTGGTACCCGGGGCCGGTGTTCTATCCGGGGCATCCGCCGATGTACGAGACGACCGCGTTCGAACTGCCGGCGCTCTTCAGGACGGATCGGTTGATGAACCCGAATGGCGCGGGGGCGATCGCGGAGGGCGTGTTCGGATACGCGGAGTGCTCGCCGACGTTGCTGCTCGGGGATATGACGGGCGCAAGCGGCGCGGCGGGGGACAACTCGCTGAGCGATGCGGAAGATGAGCCGGGGATTGATCCGGCGGAGTTCTACACGGTTCCGGATGATCCGATGGCGGTGGGAATCGATGCGGGGAGCGGGGGAGGGGATGCGTTCGACATCGCGTGGGCAGTGGACGCGGAGACGGGAGCGCCGGCGGATCTGTCCGGGTTCGATTTCGTGCGGATGACGGTGGCGGTGGATGCGGTGTTCGGGCCGGGGGGCGTGCTGGGGGAGGTTTCGGCGGAGATCGGCGCGGTCGCGGATGTGCGCGCTGTGGAAGGCGCGGCGGAAGATCTGAATGGCGACGGCGTGGTGAACAGCAGCGATCTTGGATTGATGCTGGGGTCGTGGGGCGCGTGCCCGATGAAGGGGGCGTGTCCGGCGGACCTGACGAACGATGGAATGGTGAACAGCAGCGACCTGGCGCGGCTGCTCGGGGCGTGGGGGATGGGCGCGTGAGGCGGAGCGCGGCGGCAACTCGATTGGGCTGCCCGGCGTTCACGCTGGTGGAGCTGCTCGTTGTGGTCGCAGTGACGGCGGCGCTGGTCGGCATGCTGGCGCCGGCGCTCATGGGGGCGCGGGAATCGGCGCGGACGGTGGTGTGCGCCTCGAACGCTCGGCAGATTCAGCTGGCGAACGACGTCTACGCGGATGACCACCTTGGACGGTATGCGCCGGGGGCGGCGAAGCACCTGGAGAACCGGCAGAGGTGGCACGGGGCGCGGGAGAACTCAGCCGCGGCATTCAGCGCGGAGGGGGGGCCACTGACGGAATACCTGTCCGGAGCGGGGTCGAGCGCGGCGGTGCGGGAGTGCCCTTCGTTTGCCCTCGCGCTGGAGGGACTGGCGGCGTCAGGCGCGGGGTTCGAGCGATCGGCGGGGGGATACGGCTACAACAATGCGTTCGTGGGCGTTGAGCGGGCGCAAACGGCGCCGGGTGTGTGGGAGCTGCGCACGAACGCGCAGGGATTGCCCGCGGATGACGACGGGGCGCAACGGGCGAGGTTTGCGCAGCCTGTGCGCACGATCGGGTTTGCGGATGCGGCGCTGGCGAATGACAGGGCGAGGGGGGGCGGCGGTGTGATCGAGTATTCGTTCATCGAGCCGCGGTGGTGGCCGAACTGGCCTGGAGCGAGGCCGGACCCATCGACGCACTTCCGGCACGAGGGGGACGCGGCGAACGTGGCGTGGCTGGATGGGCACGTCTCGGCGGAGCGGATGGCGCTGACGTGGTCCAGCGGGGTGTACGCCGCGGAGGCGGGGAGGGTGGGCGTGGGGTGGTTCGGCGAGGCGGACGACAACAGCCTGTTCGACTATGACTGAGGCATGAGCAGCGAGGACCTGAACCTGGCGGTGGACAGGTGCATCTGTGCGGACGTGCCGTTCGCGGCTCTGAAGCGCATGGCGGAGGAGCGGGGTCTGGGGCTGGAGGGCCTGAAAAGGGAGACGAATTGTTGCCGCGGATGCGGGCTGTGCGAGCCGTACGTGCGGCTGATGCTGCGGACGGGGCGGGTGGCGTTTCCGGTGCTGTCGCAGACGGAGGTGGAGGCGGCGATGGCGGAGGGTGAGTGACGCGGCGGGGCGCATGAAGTGCGCGTGGGGGCCGTTGAGCGCCCCGAGCGAGGGTGGCATGCGGATTGAGTGGCCTTCTGCGGCAAGCGCAGGAGGCGCTCACGATGCATCGAAACGACACTCAGCGAATGAATCGGGCCGGGCCACGCGCGGAGGCGCCTGATCTGGGCGCCCGGATCGTGCGGATGGCCCGGTTGGCCGCGGCCATACACATGGCGGCGGCGGTCTGTGGCGGGGAGGACGCCGGAGAGGGCGCGCCCCTGGACCTGCACGCCTTGCGGGCGCAAGAGGCGGGGGGCGAGGAATGAACTACGGGCTGTATGTCTCGGCGTCGGGCGTGCTGACGGGGCTGTACCGGCTCGACGTGGCGGCGAACAACCTGGCGAATGTGAATACCACGGCGTTCAAGCCGGATATTGCGCCCATTCAGCAGAGGCAGACCGCAAGGGTGGAGGACGGGCTGTTCTCGCTGCCTTCGAACGAGTTGCTGGAGCACTTGGGCGGGGGCGTGCTGGCGGCGCGGACGCTGACGTCCTTCACGCCCGCGGCCATCAAGGACACGGGCAATCCGCTGGACCTGGCGATCCAGGGCGAAGGGTTCTTTGTCGTGGATTCCGGGAAGGGCGATGAAGAGGCGAGGCTGCGGTTCACGCGCGATGGACGATTCGTCGTGAACCATGAAGGCACGTTGGTGACGGCGAACGAAGGGCTGCCGGCGCTGGATGAGGGCGGGGCGGCGATCACGATCGATCCCTCACGGCCGGTGCATGTCGGTCCGAGCGGCGAGGTGACGCAGGATGGCGTCGTCTTGGCGCGGCTGCAGGTGACGGCGTTGGACGACCCGCAGGCGCTGAGGAAGAGCGCCGCCGGGCTCTTTGCCGTTGAGCCGGGCGCAAAGCCGGCGCGGCGGGCGGCGGATGCGGTGGTGCGGTCCGGGGCGCTCGAGCAATCGGGCGTGGACCCGGTGCGCACGATGGTGGCGGTGAATCACGCGAGCGGCGCCGTGCGGAACGGGACGCGGATGATCCAGGCGCACGACGACCTGATGAACCGGGCGATCAACACGTTCGGACGCGTGGGCTGACGGGCGACTGACGGAGCGAAGGACCTATGGCGATCACGGCGTTGCATTCTGCGGCCACCGGGCTCTCGGCGCTCTCGACGAACCTCGACATCGTCGCGAACAACCTCGCGAACCTGAACACCACGGGCTACAAGGCCAGCCGCGCCAACTTCGAGGACCTGCTGTACGTCGAGAAGCAGCAGCCGGGCGTGGAGAACCTGAACGGCGACGAGAGGCCGATCGGTCTGTACGTGGGGCTCGGCGTGCGTGTCTCCGGCACGCAGCTGGATTTCACGCAGGGCTCGCCCGTGAACACGGGGCGCGACCTCGACGTGACGATCGACGGGCCGGGGTTCTTCCAGGTGCTCGTGACGGATCAGCGGGCGCCGAACGGGATCGCGTACACGCGGAACGGCCAGTTCTCCGTGAACAGCGAGGGCGAACTGGTGCTCGCGAACGACGAAGGGCAGCGGCTGGAGCCGAACATCACGATTCCCGCGGACATCTCCGGGCCGGTGTCCATCCTGCGCGATGGAAGCGTGTGGGTGCAGCAGCAGGGCTCGGCAGAGCCGACGCAGATCGGGACCATCGAGATCGCAGCGTTCGTGAATCCGCAGGGATTGTCGCAGATCGGCAACAACCTGTACGCGGAGACCGCGGCTTCGGGGCCGCCCATCACCGGCGAGCCGGACACGGACGGACGCGGCGGGCTGATTCAGCAGCACCTCGAAGGATCGAACGTCAACCCGACGAACGAACTCATTGAACTGATCAAGACGCAGCGGGCGCTCGAGATGAACAGCCAGTCGATCCGCACGGCGGACGAAGTGCTGCAGGCGATTGCTCAGTTGAGGCGGTGATTGACGAGGCGTGAGTGAGTGATGAAGGGTCTGTGATGCAGGAGCGTGGCCTGGTGAAGAAGCGCAGCGGGCGAACCTGGATGATGGCGATGGCGGCGGCGTTGTGCGCTGCGGTTGCAGCCTCGGCGGCTGAGGCCGGCGTGGTGACGCTGTGGCCGTCGGCGACGTGCGCCGCGGCGAAAGCGGGAGACGAGATTCGTCTGGGCGACGTGGCGCGGCTGGAGGGTGAAGACGCCGCCGCGTTGGGCGGGGTGGTGGTGGCGGTGGCGGATGCCGCGGCGGAGCGGAGGAATGCGATCGAGATCGACCTGCCGGCGGTGCGGAAGGCACTGGACGGAGCAGGTGTGAACTGGGGGAGGCTGGCGCTGCACGGTTCGACGTGCCTTGTGCGGCTGGGCGGCGCCGGCGAAGGGCAGGCCGCGGCTGAGGTGAAGACCGTCGCGCCGCGGCGTGTTCATGAAGTTGTTGAGGTGGAGGGGCGGGACACGATCCGGGCCCGCATCGCACGCGATCTGGCGAGACATTTCGGTGTCGCGCCGTTGGACCTGCGGCTGCTGTTCGATGCGAGAGATGAGGACCTGCTTCTGCAGTCGGAGCGCGGGCGACGCGTGGAGGCGCAGGTGGGCGCCGGGCCGAACTCGGCGCGCGTGCCCGTGACGATCCGCGTGTACGAATCGCAGCGCATCGTGCTGGAGCGGACTCTGCGCGTGGAGGCGGAGGTGCGTGTGCAGGCCGTTGTGCTCGCGGCCGATGCGCGGCGGGGCGAGATTCTGCAGGCCGAGGCGCTGCGGACGGAATGGATGTGGATGGCGCCGGGCCTGCCGATTGCGCCGTCAGTCGAAGGGGCTGCCGGGAGCAAGGCGCGGACGCGGCTGGCGATGGGCACGGTGCTGAGGCTCGATCATCTGGAATCGCCCGTGATTGTAAAGCGGGGCGACCTTGTCACGGTGAAGTGCCTGAGTGGGAGCGTGGCTCTTACGGCGAAGGCGCGGGCGCAGGCGGATGCGCGCGTGGGCGATCTGATCGAGCTGCAACTGGACGGGGCTGAGAAGGCGTTCCTGGCGCGGATCGATGGCCCGGGGCGCGCCGTGGCGGACCTGGATCAGGCACAACGCGGCGGCGCGGGAGGAGCATCATGAGGACGTTCCGGATTCTGGCGCTGCCAGTTGCAGGTCTTTGCTGTGGCGCGATGGCGGGGGCGCAGAGCCTCTTCGTTCAGCCGACACCGATGATGGTGGAGGGGGAGGAAGCGCCGGATCCGGCGCAGGCGCTCTACGGCGTAAGCCTGTACGCGATCCAGCCCCCTGAACCGCGGCTCTTCCATGAGAACGACCTGATCACGATCCTGGTGGTCGAAACGGCGTCGATGAAGCGCGACCAGAAGACGACCGCGGACAAGGACTATTCGCTGGACACGGTGCGGATCTACCCGCCGGACCTCTTCAACTACCTGATTCTCAACGGCAATCCCGCCCAGGTGAATCCGCTTGATCCGTTCAGCGTGAACCACGGGAGCGAGTTCGAGGGCGACGGCAAGTATGAACGCAAGGACACGGTGCAGACGCGCGTGACGGCGCGCGTGCTCGAGGTGAAGCCGAACGGCACGCTGCTGCTCGAGGCGCGGTCCACGGTGCAGACGGATGGCGAAGTGCAGACGTTCATCCTCTCCGGCCTCTGCCGGTCGGAAGACGTCTCTCCGGCGAACACCGTGCAATCGAGCCAGATCTACAACCTGACCTTCGAGGCGCACCACGAGGGCATGATTTCGGACGTGAACAAGAAGGGCGTCTTCACGCAGGCGCTGGACCTGATCTTCAACTTCTGAGCGCGGAGCGCGGGAAACGGGACGCATGGATGCGAAGTGGCGCACGCTGAGGAAATGGCGATGGGCTGTTGCCGCCGGGCTGCTTGCGGGGCTGTGGTCGCCCGCGCGCGGCGCCACCGTGCAGGAGTACGTGCGCCTCGAAGGCCAGGGCGAATCGGTGCTGCAGGGCTTCGGCATCGTCATGGGGTTGCCCGGCACGGGCGATTCGGGCAAGGACCTGATCGTGGCGCGGCCGCTGGCGGAGTTGCTGCGCTCGCAGGGCAACGCGGTCGGGACCATCGAGGAGATGGGCAAGTCGAAGTCGGCCGCGATCGTGATGGTGACGTGCACCATCGGTCGTCAGGGCGCGAAGGCGGATGACACCGTTGACGTGTTCGTGAGCGCGATCAACAACCCCAAGAGCCTTGCGGGCGGGGAGCTGTTCCTGACGCCCCTGCGCGGTCCGTTGCCCGGGCAGCCGGTGTACGCCGTGGCCCAGGGGCCGATCGTGATCGAAGGGGGCAACTCGGCCCGCGGGCGCGTTCGCGGCGGAGCGCGGATGATCAAGCCGATCGAGAACATGACGCGGATCGGCGCCGATGGCTCGATCTCGCTGGTCATCGATCCGCAGGTTTCGGGCTGGACGACCTCGCAACTCATCGCCAGCGTGATCAACGATCATCGCGTCGGGCTTGAGGCGGAGGCGCAGGACATCGCCTACGCGGTGGACGAACGCTCGGTGCGCGTCGTGATCCCGCAGGCCGAGCGCGCGGACCCGGCGAACTTCATCTCGGACATCCTGAGCGTTCGCTTCGATCCATCGCTCATGTCGCTGCCGGCGCGGGTCGTCGTGAATGAACGGCAAGGAGTGATCCTGGTCACGGGCGACGTCGAGATCAGCCCGGTCATCATCACGCACGGAGACCTGGTCATCACGACGGTGACGCCGCCGATCGAGCCGACGGCCGAGGCGCCGCTGATCGAGCAGCAGCGTTGGACGGCGGTGCAAACCGCCGGGCGGGCATCGGACGCCTCGCGCCTGGAGGACCTGCTCAAGGCATTCAAGACGCTGGATGTGCCGGTGAAGGACCAGATCGCGATTCTCGCCGAATTGCACGCTTCCGGCCGTCTGCATGCGGATCTGGTGGTGAACTGATGGATGGAGCGCACGCAATTGCGGCTGGGATCGGCGGGGGCGCGAGGCTGGATTCGCTGTCTCAGATCGAGGCGGCGTTCAACCCCTCGGAGCCTTCTGCTTTCGCGAACATCCTCGGGGTAAGGCGTCCGCAGGGCGGCGACGCCGCGGAAGAGGCCCGCACAGCCGCGGAGGAGTTTGTGGCGATCTCGCTCGTGCAGCCCATCCTCGAGCAGTTGCGCGAGACGAACGAGGCGGCGCCGCCCTTTGCGCCGGGGCCTGCGGAGCGCATGTTCGGCCCGATCCTGGACGCAGAGATTGCGCAGCGCATCGTGCAAAAGTCCGGTTACGACCTCGTGGACGCGGTGGCGCGCCAACTGCTGAAGGCGCAGAGGGCGCCGGCGGCGCAGGCCGCCCTGGCGACACCCGGGTTGGATGCCCATGCCTGACTTGCTGACCACTTCCGGTCCCCGTCGCGACACCGGCGATCGGTGCGCGGCCACTGACCTGGACACCCTGACGAACGATCTCGAGCGCCTCCTCCTCGGCCTTGCAGCCGAGCAGGAGGCCCTCTTTTCGCTTGGTGAAGCCCGCGACGCGGCGATCACCGCGGCCAACATGCGAGCCCTGGCGGAAGCGGTGGCGGGGGAGCACGTGGTGGTCACGCGGATTGCCGGAATGGACCGCGAGCGGTCGCGCATCGTGGAGCGCCTCCTGCGCTGGGTCGGAGCGCCCTCCCGCGGCGAGCCGACGCCGACGGCCCGCTGGATCGCGGCGCGCCTGCCCTCCGAGGGTCGGGACCGCATCCTGGCCGCGGCTGACCGGCTTCGCGCCGCCATCGAGCGAACGGCGAAGCAGAACGCTTCGGCCCGCGTCGCCGCGGAGACCCTTGCGGCCCACATGCAAGGGCTTCTGCGGGCCGCGGCAAAGCGGGCAAGCCACGCGGGAACCTATGGGCATCGCGGCGTGGTCGAGCACGGGCCGGCGGTTGTTTCCGCCATGGATGTGACGTCATGAGGCGGGCGCTGGTCATGGAGACGCTGCGATGAGCCTCACGAGTTCACTTCTGATCGGGCGGTCGGCGCTGGTGGCCAGCCAGGCGGCGATCCAGGTGACGGGCGACAACATCGCCAACGCCGCGACGCCGGGCTACAACCGTCGCGTGGTCGATCTGTCGCCGGCGCGGGGCTCGATTGCGGGCAGGAACATCTATCTCGGGCGCGGCGTGGAGATCGAGGCGATCCGCCGCGTGATCGATCCGGCGCTGCTGACGCGCATTCAGGATTCGACGTCCTCGCTCGAGGCGTCACTGGTCGATCGCGACGTGCTGAGCCAGATTGAGAACCTGACGACGGACCTCGATGGCGGCGGCCTGGCGGGGCAGCTGAGCGAGTTCTTCAACTCCTTCAGCGAACTGGCGAACAATCCTTCGGCGTCGGAGACACGGGCGCTCATTGTGGAGCAGGGCGCCTCGCTGGCGTCCTTCGTCCGGGGGCTTCGGGCTGATCTGACGACGCTGCGCTCGCAGGTCGAGGCCCAGATCGGCGCCAACGTGGACCGGGCCGATGAGCTGCTGGGTGAGATCGCATCGCTCAACGTCTCGATCTCGAACTCGGAGGAGGGGCGCGGTGAGAACGCGGGCCTGCGCGATCAGCGTGAGGCCCTTCTGACCGAACTGAGCACGCTTATCGACATCAACGTGGTCGAGCAGGCGTCGGGAACGGTGGATGTGCACGTGGGCTCGACGCCGATCGTGCTGGGGAATCTCAGCCGCGGGCTCGAGGTGAACACGCGCACGATCAACGGCGAACCGGTCGTGCAGGTGACGCTCAGGTCGAACGGCGATGTGATCGAACCGACGTCCGGTCGCATCGGGGCGCTCCTGGCGCAACGCAACGGCCCGGTGGCGGATGCGATCGATGACCTGGACGATGTGGCGTCGGCGCTCATCTTCGAGGTGAACCGACTGCACTCGTCCGGGCGGTCGTTCCCCGGTCTGACGGACACGACGGGCTGGCTGCGCGTGCCGACGGCGGATCAAGGTGTGGCGTTCAATGACCCGGCGAATGCGACATTCGCCGCCCTGCCCCACAGGCCCGTAAACGGCTCGTTCACTGTGCTCGTCACCGACGGCGCCACCGGCCTCGTGGAGCAGAGGCAGATCACCATCGACCTCGATGGCATCGACAACACAGGCGCGGTGGGATTCGGCGATGATACGTCTCTCAACTCCCTGCTCGCCGACCTCAACACCGTGCCGAACCTGACGGCGACGCTGGACGCCTCCGGCCGGCTGCGCATCACGGCGAGCCCGGGCTTCGAGGTCGGCTTCGCGGATGACACGTCCGGCGCGCTCGGCGTGCTCGGCATCAACTCGTACTTCACGGGCCTCAATGCCGGCGACATCGGCGTGCGCGATGAACTGAAGGCGCGGCCCGAACTGCTGGTTGCGGGCGTCGAGCGCGGCGGGAACAACGTCGCCCTCTCCATCGCCGCTCTGCGCGATTCCGCTGTCGATTCGC
Organism: uncultured Phycisphaeraceae bacterium; assembly: GCA_964529265.1. Lineage (GTDB taxonomy): Bacteria > Planctomycetota > Phycisphaerae > Phycisphaerales > UBA1924 > CAZGVW01. Next base: position 15,051 of record CAZGVW010000054.1, on the reverse strand, counting down.
TGTCAGGGACGAGCATCACCGAATCGTGGCGGCGAGTCACGGAGCGCGTGGCCGTGCAGACGCGGGCCGCGGGCACGGAGGCGGACGCCGCGAATCAGGTGAAACAGAGCCTCGAAGCCCAGCGGGCCGCGATCAGCGGCGTGAGCATCGATGAGGAATCGATCAACCTCCTGAGCTACCAGCGGCAGTATCAGGCGGCGGCGAGGCTCATCTCGACCGTGGACCAGTTGACGCAGGAACTGCTTTCCCTCGTGTGATTGAAGCATGACGACTATTCCGCCCAATCTGGCCCGCGTCCCGAACCTGCTCGTCTCGAGCCTGGTGCGCGATGGCGTGACCCGCGCCGGTGTGGACCTGCTGCGCACGCAGGACCAGTTGTCGTCGGGCAAGCGCATCTCCCGCGGCAGCGACGATCCGATCGCCGCCTCCCTGGCGCAGGTGGTCGGCGACAGGCTTCGAACCAGCGACCAGCGGCTGCGGAACTTCGAACACGCCTCCGCGGCGCTCGCCACGCTCGACCAGGCGCTGGGCGAAGCGGCGAACCTGGCGCTCGAAGCCCGCACTCTGGCCTCCGACCAAGTCGGCGCCGGATCGGATAGCGGCACCCGGCGAGCGCAGGCCACCGTCGTCGAATCGCTCATCCAGGAACTCTTTGCGCTCTCGAACTCCCGTTTCGCGGACGTGCACCTGCTCGGAGGTGAACGCACTGGCGCGCCGCCGATCGAGCGGTTCCTCGATGGGTTCCGGTACGTCGGGGCGGGCGACGGACTCATCACCGACCTGGGCGATGAACTGAATACGCCGATCACCATCAACGCCGAGCGCGCCTTGGGCACGCTCTCGGCTCGCGTCGAGGGCGACGTGGACCTGAACCCGGCGCTGGCCCGCACGACGCTCATCGAAGACTTGAACGGCGCCCGCGGCGTGGGTGTGGCCCTCGGGACGGTGTCGGTGGACATCTTCGACGGCGTCACGACGACGACGGTCACCGTTGACCTCACCGGCGCCGACGATGTCGGCGACGTCCTCGACCGGCTCGAATCGGACATCCTCGCCGCCGATCCCGCGGCATTCGATGGCGGCTCGCCCTACCCGGGCGGCGTGGATGTGAACGCGACGGGGACCGGCGTCGAGTTCAACGTAGCGGCGGGCTACACGATCACGGTGTCCGACATCGGCGGCGGCACAACCGCGGCGGACCTCGGTCTCGATGGAGGCCCTTACGCAGGTGTGGCGGCCACCGGCCCGGGCGACGTGGACCCGAGGCTGTCCCCGCACACCACCTTCGGGCAGTTGAACCCCCTGGCGCCCTTCACGCCCGGCGACATCGTGTTCAACAACGGCGGACGGCAGGGAACGGTCACCGTGACCGCCGGGCTGACGATCGCGGAGTTCGCCCGCGCTGTCGAGGCGCTTGGAATCGGGGCGAGAGTCGAGATCGCGGAGGATGGGCAGCGGCTCCGGGTGCTGAACGAAGTCTCCGGCTGGTCGCTCTCGATCCAGGAATCAGGCGCCGGCACGCTGACCGCGACCTCCCTCGGCATCCGCAGCCTCCAGGCGACCACGCCCCTTTCGGTTCTGAACAACGGCCGCGGCGTGGAGATCGCGGATGGGCAGATCGATCCGGTCTCGGGCCTGCCCGACGCCGCGCGCAACGTGGATTTCGAGATCACACTGACGGATGGAACCGTGTTCACCGTGGACCTCGTGCCCGCGGATATCACGGACGTCGCCTCACTGCTGGCAAAGATCAACGCGGAAGCCGCCCTGGCCGGCGTGACCATCGGAACGGGGGCCGGCGAGTTCGAGGCCCTCCTCGCCGACGGCGGCAACGGCATTGTGCTCTCCGACAACCTCGGTGGCGCCGGTGTAGTCAGCATTCGGTCGCTCAATGGGCATGCCGCGGAGGACCTGGGGCTGCTCGATGGGGCCTTCACGCCGGGGGCCCCGGCAACATTTGCCGGTTCGGACCGCTCAACTGTGCGCGTAGACAGCCTCTTCGCGACCCTGATCGACCTGAAAACCGCGCTGGAGACGAACGACGTCCGCGGCATCACGTTTGCGGGGGAGCGGCTGGAAGAGGACATCGACCGTCTGCTCTCCGCTCGCGCGGTGGCCGGCGGGCGGGCCTCCCGGATCCAAACGGCTCAACGCCGTGAAGAGGATGCGAACGTGCTGGATCAGACGGTGAAGAGTGGACTCGAGGATCTGGACTACGCGGAGGCGACAAGCCGCTTCGCCTTCCTGCAACTCGTGCAGCAGGCGGGGTATGCCGCGGCGGGCCGGTCGCAGGCCCTGACCCTGATCGACTTCCTGCGGTGACGCAGGGAGCCGGGATTGCAGACAAGAAAGGCGCCCGCGCCGGCCTCGGGGCGCCTTGAGCCGGACAGGAAGTCCCCCGTCGCGGAGCACGGGGCGGCCAGGAAGGTTAGAGGCCGACGCAACGGAGCCCACCATGCAGGTGCGCACCACACGATTCGGGACGGTCGAGATCGCGGAGGACCGGATCATCGACTTTCCAAAGGGACTGCTCGGGTTCGCCGAAAGGCGGCGATTCTGCCTGCTTCAGCCGAGCGACGACGCCGTGTTCTTCTGGCTCCAGTCGCTGGACGACCCGGCGCTGGCGTTCGTCGTGACGGATCCCTCGCTCTTCGTGAGCGAGTACTCCGCGCCCATCCGCCAGGAGCAGATGGAGGGGCTCTGCCTCGAGCGCCTCGATGACGCGCAGGTGTTCGTCATCGTGAACAAGGTGGGCGATGCGCTCACGGGAAACCTGCAGGGCCCGCTCGTCGTGAACACGCTGAACCGCACCGGCGAGCAGCTGGTGCTCGCCGAGAAGCGCTGGACCACGCGACATGTCCTGATGACGACCCCGAAGGCTGTTCAGGCTTCGGCATAAGGGAGAGGGAGATCGTCGCGCCGGCGGGGTTCCGCCCGCGCGAGGAAGTTCGAACGCGTCATGGATGATGCGGCGGCCGGAAGCCAAGCGCCCGAGGCGCCCCCGGCCGCGGAAAGGAAGGAGCCGACCACATGCTCGTGCTTTCACGTCAGCGCGACGAGACGATCATGATCGGGGACGACATCGAGATCACCGTGGTGGACATCCGCGGCGACAAGGTGCGCCTCGGAATCACGGCGCCGACGCGCATCGCGGTGCACCGCAAAGAGGTCTACGAGGCCATCAAGGCCGAGAACGAGCAGGCCGCCCGGCTGCAGGGCGGGGAACTCGACGACCTGGCCCGCGGCATCTCAGCCGGCCCGCAGCGCCGCCGCGTCGGAGGCGCCAGCCGTCTCTCGGGCGGACCCGCCGGCCGGCGCGATGAGACGCGCCCGGCAACGCCACCCGGGAACCCCGGAGAGGAGCGTCGAACGGCATGAACGCTCCCCGCACCCAGAACAGGAACAACGGCGGTCGCGCAACGGCGCGAGCGCGCTCCGCGGCGCCAGGTTTCGCGCCGCACGTCCGGATTCATCGGCCTGCCCCAATCACGGAGGATTGCCATGGCCAGGATTAACTCCAACATCGCGAGCCTTGTCGCGCAGACCAACTACGCGCGCGCCAACCAGGACCTGGAGGTCCGCCTCCAGCGCCTCGCCACCGGCCTCCGCATCAACAAGGGAGCCGACGACCCGGCCGGCCTCATCGCGTCGGAGCGGCTGCGCTCCGAACTGCGCGGCATCGAGCAGGGCGTGAAGAACTCCGAGCGCGCCAGCAGCGTCATCGCGACCACTGAAGGCGCACTGGCCGAGGTGAGCGATCTGCTCAACTCGATCAAGTCGCTCGTGGTCGAGGCGGCCAACAGCGGCGCCATCTCGCCGGAAGAAGTCGCGGCCAACCAGCTCCAGATCGATTCCGCGATCGAATCCATCACCCGCATCTCGAACACCGCGAGTTTCGCCGGGCTGAAACTGCTCAACGGCGAACTCGGGTACACGCTCAGCGGCCTCGATCCGACCAGCATCCTCGCCGCCCGCGTCAATGGCGCGAACTTCCTGAACCGCGACAACATCCAGGTGGATGTCGAGGTCGTGGGCTCCGCCCAGCACGCGCAGCTCTATACCCGCGGCGACTATTCGAACAACCCGCCCTTCAGCCCGCCCGGTGTGGACGGCGTCCTCATCTCCTCCGTCACGCTCGAAGTGGCGGGCGCCGAGGGTGTGCAGGTCATCACCTTTGGCTCCGGCACCACCCTCGACGACGTCGCCGCGGGCATCAACGCCCTCGCCGACGCCACCGGTGTACGGGCCGAGCGCGTCACGTCCGCGGATATCTCCTCCGGCCTCCGCTTCTTCTCCGTCGGCTTCGGCTCGCGAGCCTTCGTCTCCGTGCAGAAACTGGGCTCATCCGGCGACTTCTTCAACACCGTCGCCCTCATCGACAACGGCCCGCCGAGCGCGCTCGACTACAGCGACCCGCTTATCGTCGAGACCGCCACCCGCGACGAGGGCCGCGACGTCGTCGCCATCGTCAACGGCGCGCTCGCCACGGGAGACGGCCTGAACCTCTCCGTCCGCACCAGTGTGCTCGACATCGAACTGCTCCTTACCGACGTGTTCTCCGAGACCGTGAACGGCACGTCCGAGACCTTCTACATCACCGGCGGCGGGTCGCTCTTCCAACTTGGCCCGCAGGTCACTGCGTCGCAGCAGGTGAACATCGGCGTGCAGTCCGTGGCCGATTCCCGCCTCGGTGGCACGCTCATCACCCGCGGCGACGGCACGACCGAATACCTCTACCTGAACAGCCTCAAGTCCGGAGGCTCCAACTCGCTCCCCACACGGAACTTCTCCGCCGCGAGCGCCGTCGTCGAGACGGCCATCGACGAGATCTCGACCCTCCGCGGCCGCCTGGGCGCCTTTGAAAGGAATACGCTCCAGACCAATATCCGGTCCTTGCAGGCCGGCGTGGAGAACGTCTCCGCCTCCGTCTCCGTGATCCGTGATGCGGACTTTGCGCAGGAAATCAGCCTCCTCACCAGGTCTCAGATCCTGGCGAGCGCAGGCACCTCCGTGCTGGCTACGGCGAACGCCCAGTCGCAGTCCGTGCTCCAGCTGCTCGGCTGACGTCCGAGTCGAAGCGCCCGGCGCTTCCCCAGACCGCATATCCGTCACAGACCCTCCGGCCCCGCCGGAGGGTTTTTCGTTGCGCGCGTCCCATACCGCAATCAAGCGTGGATCGATTCTTCCCGCCTTATTCCGCGCCCCGAGTGCGTCGATCTGATTCCCGGCTCCGTCGGCAGGCGGCGCCGAACACCGTCGCATGGAGCCGCGGCGGCGAAGAGGAGTCAGGCTCCGGGCCAATCTGACGCAGGGACGTGAACGCCCGCGAGCGCGGGCGCACAGGAACATCACGGAGGATCTCCATGAGCAGGATCAATACGAACGTGCAGTCGCAGATCGCCCAGCGCGTGCTGGGTGCGAACAACCGCTCGCTGGGCGTCTCCCTCGAGCGGCTGAGCACCGGCCTCCGCATCAACCGGGGCGCCGACGATCCGGCAGGTCTGATCGCGTCGGAGAACCTCCGCGCAGAGAAGACCGCAATCGGCGCTGCCATCAGCAACGCCGAGCGCGCCGAGCAGGTCGTGAACATCGCCGAAGGCGGCCTCACGGAAATCAGCACCCTGCTGAACGAACTGCAGGGCCTGATCGCCACCACCGCCAACTCGGCCGGCCTCTCCCTTGAGGAAAAAGAGGCCAACCAGCTGCAGATCGATTCGATCCTGCAGACCGTCGACCGCGTCGCCGCCTCGACGTCCTTCCAGGGCCTGAAGCTGCTCAACGGCAACTTCGACTACAAGGCCGAAGGCGTGTCCGGCGAGGTCTCGTCCTACAAGATCAACGGCGCCAAGCTCGCGTACGAGGACACGCTCGACGTTGACGTGGTCGTCACCAACTCCGCCCAGGTCGGCGGCTTCTACCTGTCCTTCAACGGCGCGGCCCTCGATCTCGGCGGCGCCACCGAGCAGTTCGTGATCGAAGTCGCCGGCGCCGAGGGCTCGCGCGAACTGTCGTTCGCCTCGGGCACCAGCCTCACCGCCATCGCCGACGCCATCAACACGTTCACCGAGGTCACCGGCGTCGAAGCCACCGTCTCGGCGAACGCCACCGGCCTCCGCCTCACCAGCGTGAACTTCGGCTCCAGCGAGTTCGTCTCGGTCAAGATCATCAACGACGGCGGCATCAGCGTCGCCGGCCAGGAAGGCATCTACGAGTTCCAGACCGCCGACACCGGCGCTGCGAGCACGGTGCTCGCCGATCGCACGCTCTTCGATGACGGCGACGCCGCCAACGGCGTGTCCGACTTCGGCCAGGACGTGCAGGCCACGATCAACGGCATCCAGGCCGTCACCAAGGGCGCTACGGTCTCCATCAACACCGACTTCCTCAACGTCGAAATCGCCCTCACCACCGGCACGACCGCCGGCGGCGCGGCCAACAGCCAGAACCTCGGCCTCGTCGATGCGTTCACCATCACGGGCGGCGGCGCCGACTTCCAGCTCGCCGGCCAGGTGGACATCGCCGGCAAGGTCAGCCTCGGCATCGGCAACGTGGCCGTCCGCAGCGTCGGCCAGGTCGTCGATGGCTCGTCCAACTACTTCCTCGCCGACCTCGCGGGCGGCAAGGATCTGAGCGTCGTCGATGGCGACACCACCACCGCTCAGAAGGTCGTTGACGCGGCGATCCGCGACATCACCGGCCTCCGCGGCCGTCTCGGCGCCTTCCAGCAGAACACGATCGGGGCGACCATTCGCAGCCTCGGCGTGGCGCTCGAGAACACCACCGCGGCCGAGTCGGCGATCCGCGATGCCGACTTCGCCTCCCAGACCGCCGAACTCACGCGGTCGCAGATCCTGGTCTCGTCCACGACCAACGTGCTGGCCCTCGCCAATGCCCAGCCGCAGAACGTCCTCGCCCTCCTCGGCTAAGACGCCCTGAGGTCGATCAGCCCCCGTGAACGGGGCGGATAAGTCCGGAAATCTCACGCCCCGCCGGCCCTGCCGGCGGGGCTTTTTCGTGCGCGCGTCCCAATAAGCCAATCTTTGCACGAACGTCCGGAGAGAACGCAACTCCCGCCTCCCGCGCGCCGAGTTTATGGGCGGCCCGTCGGCGAGCGATATTCGCGGACGGCGCCGGCGTCCGGCGGAGCGGACGCCAGTTCCGGCGGAGCCCTCCCCGTTCACAACACCTGAGACAGTGGAACTCTCCAAGGGATCACGGAGGATCTCATGAGCCGCATCAACACAAACGTCCAGTCACTGATTGCCCAGCGCGTCCTCTCCAACAACAACCGGGGGCTCAGCGTCTCGCTCGAGCGCCTCAGCACCGGCCTCCGCATCAACCGCGGCGCCGATGACCCCGCAGGCCTCATCGCCTCGGAGAACCTGAGGTCCGAAAAGGTCGCCCTCGGCGCCGCCATCAGCAACGCCGAGCGCGCCGAGCAGGTCGTCAACATCGCCGAGGGCGGGCTGACCGAAATCGCCACGCTCCTCAACGAACTCCAGGGACTCGTCACGCTCTCGGCCAACTCAGCCGGCCTCTCCGACGAGGAAGTGTCGGCGAATCAACTCCAGATCGACGCCATCCTCCAGACCATCGATCGCGTCGCCGCCGCCACCTCGTTCCAGGGCCTTCGCCTGCTCAACGGCAACCTCGATTACAAGACCAGCGACGTGGACACCGAAGTCGCGGCTTACAAGATCGGCGGCGCCAAACTCGCCTACAACGACACCATCGACGTCGATGTCGTCGTCACCAACTCCGCCCAGGTCGGCGGCTACTACCTCTCCTTCAACGGCGCCAGCATCGATCTCGGCGGCGCCACCGAGCAGTTCGTCGTCGAGATCTCCGGCGCCGAGGGCTCGCGCGAACTCTCCTTCGCCTCCGGCACCAGCCTCGCCTCCATCGTGGACGCCATCAACACCTTCACTGAAGTCACCGGCGTCCAAGCCGCCGTCTCGGCCAACAACACCGGCATCCGACTCACGAGCAGCGGATTCGGCTCCAGCGAGTTCGTCTCGGTGAAGGTCATCAACAACGGCGGGATCACCACGGCCAACGAGGAGGGCGTCTATCGGCTCGCCGCCGCTGACACCAACTCCGCGAGCGCCACCCCGACCGACCGCTTCCTCTTCAACTCCACCGACGCCGCCAACGGCCTCACCGACTTCGGCCAGGACGTCGCCGCCACCATCAACGGCATCTCCGCTGTCGGACGCGGCGCCGCGGTCGCCATCAACACCGATTTCCTCAACGTCGATATCGCCCTCACCACCGGCGCCGCCGGTGGCTCCAACGCCAACGCCCAGACCACCGGCCGCGTCGCCGCCTTCACCATCACCGGCGGCGGCGCCGACTTCCAGCTCGCCGGCCAGGTGGACATCGCCGGCAAGGTCAGCCTCGGCATCTCCAACGTCGCGGCCCGCAGCCTCGGCCAGGCCGAGCACAACACCCTCAACTACTTCCTGGCCGACGTCGCCGGTGGCAAGGACCTCAACATCCTCGATGGCGACCGTCTCGGCGCCTCCAAGGTCGTCGCCGCCGCCATCCGCGAAGTCAGTTCCCTCCGCGGACGCCTCGGCGCCTTCCAGAAGAACATCATCGGCGCCACCATCCGAAGTCTCGGCGTCTCCCTCGAGAACACCACCGCGGCTGAGTCCGCCATCCGCGACTCCGACTTCGCCAGCGAAACCGCGGCCCTCACCCGGTCGCAGATCCTCGTCCAGTCCACCACCAACGTGCTGGCCCTCGCCAACGCGCAGCCGCAGAGCGTCCTCTCGCTGCTCGGCTAAGTCTGAACTCCGAGATCCCTATTCTCAGGGGCCCCGTCGCGATCAGCGGCGGGGCTCTTTTCATGCGCCGAGCGCCTCTGAGCGTGCAACATCGCTGAGATCCAACACCCCTGAGAGCCGACACCCCTGAGGGATCAACAAGTGTGTGGCATGGACAACCGCCCAGGCTTGGCCATGCCGACGCGCAACGCCGCAATCATCGGTCGGCGATGCTCCGCCCGTCCGGCGCAGATGCGCCGATGCGCCCGGTATAGTGCCCCCCACACACCGGAGCGCACTCGCATGACACAGGACTTCAAGGGCTTGCACGTCGTCGTCACCGGCGGCACGGGCGCACTCGGCGGCGCCGTCGTCGAAGCCCTTCTCGAGCGCGGCGCCGAATGCCGCATTCCCTGCGTCGATGAATCCGAACTGAACCGTTTCCCCCGCCGCGACGACCCCCGCGTCCGCATCGACCTCGGCGTCGATCTCCGCGATGAGCAAAGCGTCGAGCGCTTCTTCAGCGCCATCCCTTCGGTCTGGGCCTCCATCCACGTCGCCGGCGGCTTCGCCATGGCCCCCATCGAGAAGACCAGTCTCGCCGACTGGCGCGCCATGATGGACATGAACGCCGCCACCTGCTTCCTCTGCTGCCGCGAGGCCGTGAAGCGCATCCGCGCCGCGAAAGACCCCCGCGGCGGCCGCATCGTCAACGTCTGCGCCCGCCCCGCCCTCATCCCCACCCCCGGCATGCTCGCCTATGCCGCGAGCAAGTCCGCCGTCGCCTCAATCACGCGATGCCTCGCCGAGGAACTCAAGGACGAGCGCATCTGGGTCAACGCCGTCGCGCCCTCCATCATGGACACCGCCGCCAACCGCAGCGCCATGCCCGACGCCGACCACAGCGCATGGCCGAAAGTGGGGGAGGTGGCCGAGGCCATCGTGTTCCTGTCTTCCCCCGACAACGCCGTCTGCCACGGCGGCGTCGTTCCCGTCTACGGCCGCGCCTGACCGCCGCGTCGCCCGCGCATCACCCGACGACCCACCCCGTCGGCTTGAGCGCCGCCTCCGTCTTCTCCCTGTGCTCCTCGTATCCCTTCCGCCCCATCAGCCCGAACGTCGCCACCTTCCCCGTCTCCACCGCCGGCTGGTCATACGCGTCGATATTCAGCATCAGCCCCGCGTACGCCGTCGCCACCTGCCACAACTGGATGAACTCACCCACGTGCCGCGCATCGACCTTCGGAATCCGCAGCGTGAAGTTCGGCCGCCGCGATTCCACCAGCGCAAACTCCGTCGCCCGCTTCTCCGCAATGAGCAGCGTCTGAAACGACTTCCCCTCGAGGTACGACAGCGCATCCACACCCATCCCCTTCGGAATCACGCACGCCTCGCCCGATGCAAACGCCTCCACCTCGATGAGCCCGATCACCTTGTCATTCGGCCCCTCGCGGTAGAGCTGCACCTGTGAATGCTGGTCCGTCGCGCCCAGCGCCTTGACCGGCGTGAACCCCGCGAACACTTCCCGCCCGCTCCGGTCCACCCGCTTCCCGAGCGATTCCGCCCACAACTGCCTGTACCAGTCCGCGAGCAGGTACAGCGCGTTGCTGTACGGCATCAGAACGTGGCACGTCTTCCCCTTCTCGCGCCCCAGCCGCACCAGCAGCGTCGCCAGCATCGCGGCCGGGTTCTCGGCCAGCCGCTCCCGTGAGCACCTCGCATCCATCCCCGCCGCGCCCTCCAGCAGCGCCTCGATGTCGATCCCGCACATCGACGCGGAGAACAGCCCCACCGGCGACAGCGCGCTGAACCGCCCTCCCACGCCCTCCGGAACCGGCAGCGTGCGATACCCCTCGCGCTCGCAGATCGCCCGCATCGTCCCCTTCTCGCGATCCGTGATCGCCACGATGTGCTCGGCGTGTTTCTTCTGCCCCACCGCATCGATCAGCGCCTTCCGCACCGCCATGAACTGCGCCGCCGTCTCCGCCGTCTCCCCCGACTTGCTGATCACGTTGAACAGCGTCTTCTCGAGCCCGCCCGCCTCGCGCACCAACGCCATCACCGCCGTGAACACGTCAGGATCCACGTTGTCAACCACAAAAATCCGCGGCTGCCCCCGCCTCTGCTCCGCCGTCATCAGGTTCCACGTCGGCGGGTTCAGCGCCGCCTGCAGCGCGATGTTCCCCAGCGCCGACCCCCCGATTCCCAGCACCACCAGGTTCTCGAACCGGCCCCGCAGGTCGCGCGTCATCTCCGTCACCGCGCGCACGTGCTCCGACCGCATCGGCTCCAACGGCAGCCCCCGCCACCGCTCCCACCCCGTCCCGCGCGTCTCTCCCAAGGAGGCGGTCAACTCCCCGCACCGCCGGTCCCACTCCGAGCCCGCCGCCACCGACTCGGCGTCCAGCCCGTGCTCCTTCACGCGCCCCGAAAGGCAGTTGGCGTAGTCCAGCGTCAGCATCGCCGCAGCCTAGCAGACAGGGTGTCCACCCGGCGCCTGCCTGCGCAGCGCGTCCCGGCGCGGCGGGGTGTGGCCTCCGCGGCTGCGCAAGCCGATACTTCAGTCCGCGGGCGCCCACATCCGCACCCCGTCCCGCGCAAGGTACCGTGATCCACCCATGTTCCACCCCTGGCACAACGTCAGCCCCGAAGTCCCCGGCGAAACCCATCCCCAGCATGTCCGCGCCATCATCGAGATCCCCAAAGGCTCCACCGTCAAGTACGAACTCGATAAGTGGACCGGTCGCCTCCGCCTCGACCGCATGCTCTACTCCGCCGTCTTCTACCCCGCCAACTACGGCTTCATCCCTCAGTCCTTCGCCGAGGACGACGACCCCCTCGACATCCTCGTCTTCTGCGAAGAGCCCGTCGTCCCCCTCTGCATCGTGGACGCAGAAGTCATCGGCCTCATGACGATGATCGACGAAGGCAAGCCCGACCACAAGATCATCGCCGTCATCGCCAACGATCAGGAATACCAGCACTTCACCAACCTCTCGCACTTCCCGCCCCACACGCTGAAAATGCTCCGCCGCTTCTTCGAGGACTACAAGAAACTCGAAGGCAAGGAAGTCGCCGTCGATGAAATCCAGCCCGCCGAAAAGGCTTACGGCATCATCGACGCCGCCCTCGCGCGATACGACAAACTCCGCCGCAAGGGCGGCCTCCCCGGCCTCAAGTCCTGATGCACCCTCACACCTCCGCCGCGCTCGATACCATGCCCCCTCCATGGTTCGACCGACGGGCAAGGTCCTGATCTCACGCGATCGCATCGCCGCCCGTGTGCGCGAACTCGGCGACGAAATCGCCCGCGATCTCCGTCAGGAACTCCTCCGCGAAGGCGCCAGCCCCGACGAAGCCGGACGCATCGTCCTCATCCCCGTCCTCACCGGCGCCATCGTCCTCGTGGCCGATCTCATCCGCCACATGCCCCTCACGCTCTCCATGCGCCTCGTCTCCGTGAGCAGCTACCCCGGCGATTCCACCGAATCCAAGGGCGCGCACATGCGAAGCGAACTCCCGCGCGATCTGGGTGGCCGCCACGTCGTCATCGTGGATGACATCCTCGACACCGGACAGACCCTCTCCCTCCTCCAGCGCCTCGTCCGCGATCAGAAGCCCGCCTCCATCCGCACCTGCGTCCTCCTCAAGAAGAACGTCCCCCGCCTCGCGGATGCCGCCGCCGAATACGTCGGCTTCGATATCCCCAACGAGTTCGTCGTCGGCTTCGGCCTCGATTACGACGGCCACTACCGCAACCTGCCCGACATCATGACCCTCGCCCCGGATTGACCCCCCGCGCGCGCCCCCGCCGCGCACAAACCGCCGCGCCGCTCACTCCCCCGCCCCCGCCTCCTCCCGCTCCTCAATCACCTGCTTCGTCTGCGGGTCATACACATACAACTTCCCCGGCGCCTCCCCGTGGCAGGTCTTGTGCGTCCCGTCGCACATCGGAAACGTCGCCGACAGCCCGCACCCGCACACCCACACCGCCTTCTCCTGCGGCTCGATCTTGATCGGACCCATCAGGTCGTGTCGCACCAGCCGCGGCATCCGCGCCTCCTCACCACCCCAGCCCCGCGCCTCACACCGGGCTCTCCACCTGCCTGATCACCCGCCTGATCACCCGCGACCCCGTCTCCGCCGAGCCATTCCACGATTGCCCGAACGCCACCACCCGATGCGCGCACACCGCCAGCGCGTTGTCCAGCACATCCTCCGGCACGCAATACTCGCGCCCGCGCATCAGCGCCGTCGCCCGCGCCGCCTGCGCCAGCGCCAGCGCCCCGCGAGGCGAAAGCCCGATCTGCAACTCCTCGTCCTCCCGCGTCGCCACCGCGATCGCCACGATCCACCGCGCCAGCGCCGCATCCAGACGCACCTGGTCCACCCGCCCCTGCAGCGACATCACCTCTTCCCGACTCAAGACCGGCCGCAGTTCATGCAGCGCCGCCCCCGCCGGCCGCAACTCCAGCACCCGCGCCTCATCCTCCGCCCCCGGATACCCCAGGTGAATCCGCATCATGAACCGGTCCAGCTGGCTCTCCGGCAGCGGATACGCCCCTTCGAAATCCACCGGGTTCTGCGTCGCCACCACCATGAACGGACGCTCCAGCTCATGCGTCACCCCGTCCACCGACACCGTCCCCTCGTTCATCGCCTCCAGCATCGCGCTCTGCGTCCGCGGCGACGTCCGATTGATCTCATCCGCCAGCACCACGTTCGCAAAAATCGGCCCACGCTTGAAATCGAACCGCCCCGTGTCCCGGTTGTAGACCGAAACCCCAAGCACGTCGCTCGGCAGCATGTCCGGCGTCAACTGGATGCGGCTGAACGTGCAGTCCAGCGACCGCGCCGTCGCCATCGCCAGGATCGTCTTCCCGACGCCCGGCACATCCTCGATCAGCAGGTGCCCCCGCGCCAGCAGACAGCAGATCGTCCGATCCACCGCCTCGCTGTTCCCCAGGAACACCCCGCTGATGTTCTTCCGAAGCCGTTCGATCACCTCCAGCATGCGGCCCGGAGTGTAGCCGACACCGCCCGCCGATTCCCCACCAGCGACCGAACGCGGAATGTTCATCGAAAACGCGCTCATTCCTTGCAACTTGTACACTTTCGCCGCCATGGCCGTGTTGGATCCCCCGCAGAGCGGGAATGGCGGCTCAGCCCCCGTCCCCGGCCCCGGAAACGGATCAGAGAGCAGGCTCGATAAGGCGCTGCGCGGCGCTCTGCCGTGCATCGGCTGCGGATACGAGCTGCGGGGGCTGTCCGTGCGCAACCAGTGCCCCGAATGCGGCCTCGCCGTCCGCGCCACCATCCTCTACGCCGTCGATCCCCACGCCGACGCCTTCAAACCCCTCCGCCGACCCTGGCTCACCGCCAACGCCATTGTCCTCTGGACCGGCGCCGCGCTCGCCGCCGCGCTCGTCTGCTGGATTCCGCGAATTTCCGATCTTTCCGAGCGCGTTTTCGGTGTTTCTCTCGCTGTTCGCTCCGTCGGCTGGATTCCCGCCGCTCTGGCCCTGCTTTCCGGCCTCGGCGCGCTCGCGATGGCCTGCCCCATCGCCGGATCAGCCCGAAAGGACACCATTCGCGCCCGTTTGTCGCTTCTCGCCTACATCCCGCTCATCGCGGCTCTCGGCTGGCTCCACGTCGCCTTCGATCCCGCCCACCCCGCGCCCTACCTCGCCGCCGGCCCCCAGACCGATCGCATCGCACTCCGCATGATCATCGCCGCCTCCGCCATCGCCGCGATGATCGGCCTCCGCCCCTGCGCCCGCAGCCTCGTCGCCCGCTCCCTCGTCCTCCGCACCGGCCGCGTCGATCGCCAGACCATCGCCGCCACCGTCGCCGCCGTCCTCGTCGCCGCCATCGGCGACGTCGTCCGCCTCGTCTCCCTCGCTCTCCCCGCGTCCGGGGGCGCCTCCCGCCTCGTCGATCAGGCCGGCTCCACCATCATCCTCGTCGGCTCGCTCCTCATCACACTCGCCATCTACAGCGCCCTCGTGGACTCCCTCCGCATCCGCCGCGCCATCCTCCTCCCCAGCCCTTCCCTCCGCGCCCTCCTCGACGGCCATTGACGCAATTCCACGTGGCGGCCCCCTCGTTGGGCCCCCCTTGCGGCGGCATTTGGGCCCAAAGAGGGTGCCATGGCCAACGCCTCGTTGGCCATGATTGGTGATCCGAAGCACGGCCCCCCCGGACTTCCATGCCTTCCGCTCTCCCCGCGCTGCTTCCGGGGGCGGGGAGAGGGAGGGGTGAGGGGTCTCTTTTTCTACAACCC
>CAZGVW010000053.1:0-5877 GCA_964529265.1 uncultured Phycisphaeraceae bacterium | reverse complement strand
CAAGCTTTCTGCCGCTGGTGAATGCCGGCGACTGGGCGACGTTCGCCGGCGTCGCCGCCGGGCTCGCGGTCCTCGCGGCGCTGGCGTGTTACGTGCCGGCGCGCCGGGCGACGAGGGTGCCGGTGACGACAGCGCTCAGGTACGAATAGCGCCCGTCAAGTTAGAAGTTAAAAGGCTGCGCGCCGGCGCACCGCGTACATGTCGCCGGAACAGGCGCGAGGCCGTGGACGCGCGCATTGGGATCAGTTCTTCCCAAGTCCCGCGAGCCAGTTCTGCACGAGCGTGAGCGGCTGCCCGGCGCGGCGCTCACTGGTGACCAGCGCGAGAATGCGGCCGTCGTCGGCGACGTCGTACGAATAGCCGCGACCAACGATCACCGGCATCAAGGGACGAGCAGGACCGAAGCGAATCTCGCCATCCGTTTCAGTGACCTCGGCGACGGAGAGCTGATTGTCGAGGGCGAAGTACAGCGCCTTGCCGTCGGCGCTCCAGCGCGGGAGCGTGCCGCGCTCGCTGACCGGCTGCCGATGGCCGCCGCCAGGATACGCGTCGACGAACACGCCGGACACCGTTCCGGTCCCGACCGACGACTGAAAGGCGATCCAACGCTCGTTCGGTGAGAGCTGCACGTTCAGCGCGTTAGGCGCATCCTTCAGCAGCGGCGTGGCTGTCAACGTCGATCCCGGTGCGCCTGGCTTCAGGTGCAGGCTCCAGATCCCCCCGGCGGTTTCGGTCGCATACAGAATCGTGGCGCCGTCCTTCGCCCACGCCGTAACTCTGGGATGCAGCGTTTCGGCGGCTGGTCCAGGTATCTCGAACAACGACTCGGCCTGTCCGCCAGCCGCCGGCGTGCGCGTGATGATGAACTTGTTGTCCTGCCGCGCCGAGTACGCGACGTAGCGTCCGTCCGGCGACCATGTCAGAAACGGCGAGACATCGCCGATGCCTGTGGCGTACGTCAGACGGTTTCGCGTCTGGTTCGACAGGTTGATGCGCCACAACGCGAGCTTTTCCTCGACGTCGGGAATGCCGACGACGGCGTACTGATTGTCCGGCGAAAGAAACACTCCCCTTGCGGCCCCCATCTCGCCGACGATCGACTGCCGCGTGCCACTGCGGTCGAACCAGGCCAGGCTCGCGGCGGCTTCGGCGGCACCGGCCTGGTAGAGCAGCAGTCCAGTGTCGGACGCCGAGAACACGCCTCTGGCATCGCTGCCCAGCAGCATGTGCACGCCTCGCGCAAGCGCGACTGCGGGTCCGGAGACCGTGCGACGGGAGAGATCGAACGGCTGCGCGAGCAGTGTGCCTTCGCGCGCGTACACCAATTGGCCGCTCACGTAGATCGCGTTGGAAGACGCCTGGACGACTGGCGCGTCGCCGGTGCCATCGATCCCGATGACGCGAACCTGGCTCTGGCCCCGATCGAAGTACAGCAGATGCTTGCCGTCCGGGAGAATCCAGGGTGACCGTGGCAAGCCGGTATCGATGATGCGGCGCGGCGTTCCGCCGGCGACGGGGACGACGCTGATACCAGCGCCGCCGTCGCTGGAGTCGTAGGCGATCAGACCGCCAGGTCCCCAGCTCGCGCCGCGCACATACGCCGCGCGCACGATGGCCACCGGCGCCCCACCGTTGACGTCGACGCGCTCGAGACGGCCGCGGCTCGAGCTGTAGAACCCGATCGACCGGCTGTCCGGCGACCAGAACGGAAACGACGCGTCGTCGGTGCCCTCGATCGGCCGCGCCTCCGCCGCATCGAGCGCGCGCACCGAGAGCTGGATGCGGCTGTCGCGCGATCGCGCGCTGAACGCGACGAACCGGCCGTCGGGCGACAGCACGGCCGGGCCGACGGTGACGTCGAAGTCGAACACGTTGCCGTCGGGCGGCGGGATCATCGAGCGGATGACCTGGCTCGCAGCACCGTTGGAGGGAGCACCCGGCGCGCGCGTCAGCAACAATCCGAGCGCCGCGACCGTGGCGATGGCGGCGAGCGCCCAGGCGGCGAGCTCGCGTGCTGAAGGTCGGCCGCGTGGAATCGCCGCGGCGGCTCCGGTCGGCCCGTGACCGACCGTGACTGGTTCATTGACCCGGGACAACGCGACGCGCGCCTCGCCGATGTCACGCAGCCGCGTCTTTACATCCCGATCGAGACACCGTTCGATCAGCGCCCGCAGCCGCGGTGGCGTGTCGGCCGGCAGGGCAGTGAGGTCCGGCGCGTCTTTGATTACGGTCGCGATGACCTCCGTCACAGTGTCGCCGGTGAACAGCCGCTTTCCGGTCAACATCTCGTAGAGGACGACGCCGAAGGCCCAGATGTCCGAACGTTTGTCGGCGACGCGGCCCCTGGCCTGCTCCGGACTCATGTATCCGGCGGTGCCGAGGATGACGCCCTGCTGCGTCGCCGCCGGCGACAGCATGGTCGGGCTCGCCATCGTGTCAGCGCTGCTGCTGGCGACCGCCGAGACGATCGCTCTCGCCAACCCGAAATCCAGAAGCTTGACGACGTCGTCGTCGCGCAGCTTGATGTTCGCCGGCTTGAGATCGCGATGCACGATGCCGGCATCGTGCGCGGCTTCCAGCGCTTCGGCGATCTGCGCCGCGATGCGCACCACGGCATCAATGTTTAGTGCTCGAGGGGCCCCAGGCGCTGAGTGTCGCTGTCCCTGGATCAGTTCATCCAGCGTCCGGCCCGGAACGAGCTCCATCACCAGCGCACGCACACCCGCGTGAGCGTCGCCAGCCGTGGATCGGCCGGAAGCGATCCCGAAGATCGCGGCGATGTTCGGATGGTTGAGCGCGGCCAGCGTCTTCGCTTCACGTTCGAATCGCGCGAGGCGTTCCGGATCGGCGGCGAACGCCTGCGGCAGGATCTTCAGGGCGACGTCGCGGTCGAGCTCGGTGTCGCGCGCGCGGTAGACCTGTCCCATTCCCCCCTCGCCCAGAAGGGCGATGACTTCATAAGGACCGATTCGGGAGCCGGGGGAGAGGCCCAAGTTGTAGACGGGAGTATACGGGCGCCAGGGCTGTCTAAGAGAAGCGTCAACTTTGAAGTTAGAAGTCCGAAGTCTGAAAGGAGCGTCGAACTTCTGACAGGAAGGCGGCGCCGAGTCCAGCGCGTTCGTGTTCGTAATACTGAATCGCCTCGTTCAACTCGAGTTCGGCGAGCTCGTTGAACGTGACGCGCACCGTTCAGATCCGCTTTTCGGCGTCATGAAACACATCGTCCGCCGAGCGGCTTCCGAGCGTTCCCTGATCGAGGGCCTGGTGCCGTCGTTCGGCCTCTTCGTTCCAGAGTCTGGCATTCTCCTCCGGTGACAACTCATCCAGGCTCTCGAGCAGCCGACTGGCCAGACGGGCGCGCGCCTTGGGTTCCAGCTTGAGCGCTGCAGCTTCCAGTTCGTCGATGCGTATGCGGTGATTCTACGCTCGACAATCTTCAGAGCGCCAATCACCGTGGGCGCGGAAGCACGGGCGCAACCTGGTGTCCAGTCGCCACAGCGTTCGCGCCGGTCACGCGTCGTCTCGAGGCCGGCCGTGACATCAACGCGCTACAATTCCGCTTCCGCGATGACAATCTATACGTTGAAGGTCACTCTCGCCGGCGCGAGGCCGCCGATCTGGCGCCGAATCGACGTGCCTGGAGAGATCAGTCTGGGACAGTTCCACGACATTCTTCAGATCGCCAAGGGCTGGACCAACTCGCATCTCCACCAGTTTGAGCGGGAGCGCGTGATCTATTGCCAGCCGGACCCCGAGATCGATTACCCGTACGTGAACGAGTGGAGAACCCGCCTGGCCGACGTCATCCGAAAACCGAAAGACAAGATGACGTACGAGTACGATTTCGGGGATGGCTGGTTGCACCGAATCGTCCTGGAGCGAGTCGCGGGGTCGTTATCGCCGGTACCCCCGCGCGTGCTGAGTCGGCAAGTCGGACCGCTGGTCCATTGACGTGCCCGCGGACACGGATCGCGAGGGCGGCGGCGATCCTCAGCGATCGAGCCCGACCCTCTCGAGAATCGCGCGAAAGCGCGGATGCGATCGCAGCGGGTCGAACATCGGATCCGCGGCGAGCACACGCACGAACCAGCTCCGCTCGGCGACGCCCTCTTCCAGCAGATCGAACGTCCGATCGACGTCGCCAAGGGCGAAGTGGACGAAGGCTCGATGGAACGGCGACACGTACCGCACCGCGGCGAGATCCTCGAGGCGCTGCAGCATCCGGCGCGCGTCTTCGACCTGCCCACGCATCGCGAACATCCCGCCGCGCAGGCCGACCGCATCGGGCGTCTCGCAGCTCGGATCGTAGGCGTCCACCATCGCCAGCGCCCGATCGAACTGCGCGTCGTGCAGGTAGGCGAGCCCGCAGTAGAACCGGGCCGCCACGTAGCCAGGGTGCGCCTCGATGAGCGCTTCGTACAGCCGGATCGCGTCGCCGGCGCGGCGCGAGACCATCAGAATCGTGCCCTCAACGAGCTGATAGAACGCCGAGAGCGGATCGAGCTCACGCGCCAGCCGGATGTGTTCACGCGCGTCGTCGAGCGCGCCAAGGTCACGCAGGTACTCGGCGTAGAGCTGATGGCCTGTCGCGTAGCCCGGGTCCAGCTCGATAGCCCGGCGGAAATGCCGGCCGGCCGAGTCCCATTCCCAGTAATAGTCGCCGAGCACCGTTGCCAGCGCCGTGTGCGCGGCCGCCAGATTCGGATCGAGCGCCAGTGCCCGCTCGGCCGCCGCCCGGGACCTCGCAGCCGCCTCCCGGGGCGCGAGGAGCGACAGGTAGTCGAACACGCGATAGGTGTCCGCGAGACCCGCCCACGCTTCCGCGAACGCCGGGTCGCGATCGATCGCCTGCTGGAACTCCGCCCGCGCCCGGGTCACCGACGGCTCATCGAACCGGTCGGCGTAATAGCGGCCGCGCAGGTAGTGTTCGTACGCGGCCTGGTCCGCCGTGCCGGCGCGTGCGTGCGGGCGCCGGCGCTCGTCGGCTGCCGCCACCGGCCGCGACTCGTCGAGGCGCTCGAGATCGGCGAGCAGCGCGCGCGTATCGACATATCGTTGGTGCGGATCTTTGCGCAGAAGCGTGCGGACGATGAGATCGAGAGCCGGGACAACATCCGGACGCACGTTCTCCACAGGGTCCGGTTCGAGATCGCGAATCGCTTCGATGAGGCTCCGATCGCCCACTGGTGTGAACGGCAAGCGGCCGGTGAGCATCTGGTACAGCACCACACCGAGCGACCACAGATCGGACGGCACATCCGGTGCCGCTCCGCGCGTCCGCTCGGGCGCCAGATACGGCGCCGTGCCGGCGATCGCCCGTGAGGCCGCCGAACCGTCGCCGAGATGACGGGCGATGCCGAAGTCCACGATCTTGACCGTGCTGCCGTCGGGATCGCGGAGGCCGGGCGCGGTCAGCAGGATATTCGACGGCTTGATGTCGCAGTGCACGCATCCCTGCGCATGGGCCGCGCCGATCCCGCGGGCGATCTGCGCGATCAGCCGGACCGCTTCGCGCACGGCAAGGCGCTCGCGGCGGAGACGCTCCGCCAGCGTTTCGCCGTCGTAGTACGCCATCGCGATGAAGGGTTGCCCCTCGCCGGTCTCGCCGATCTCGTAGACCACCGCGATGTGCGGATGGTCCAGCGCCGCGGCGGTCCTCGCTTCGGCCACCAGCCGCCGCCGCGCCTCGCGATCGGCCGCCAGCCAGACCGGCAGAAACTTCACGGCGACGCGGCGCTCGAGACGAGTGTCGTGTGCCAGATACACGACGCCCATGCCGCCGCGTCCCAGCGTACGAATGATGCGGTACTGGCCGACATCGCTGCCGACCAGCGCCTCGTCGCCGGCCTCGAGCAGCTGGCCGATCCGGCCGATGTC
>CAZGVW010000052.1:0-3816 GCA_964529265.1 uncultured Phycisphaeraceae bacterium | reverse complement strand
CGACGGGATGATGCCGCACGTCGCGGGCGCCGGGCGCGGCAGCTTCAATCATCGCTTCGCGCAACCGTCGCGCGACGCACACCCGTTCCTGAACTTCTTCTACCCGACCGACATCTTTCCGTTTACCGACGTCGAGCAGACGGATCCGGAAACCCGCATCGTCGACGGTCTGTTGAGCCACGCCACCAGGCCAGCGTTTCAACCGAACATCTTCTACACGAACTCCTCATACGAGTACTGGGGCCGGGCGGCGTCGCTGTTCCACACCACGATCGACGGCGCCAAAGACGCGCCGCTGCCGGCGAACGTGCGCGGCTACCTGCTGTCGGCCGGACAGCATGGCGTCGCCGGCTTCCCGCCCACGCGATCGATTGGGCAGCAGATGAACAACCCGCTCGACTATCGATGGGTGATGCGCGCGCTCCTGGTGTCGATGAACCGCTGGGTGACCGACGGGACCGCGCCGCCGCCGAGCGCGCTGCCGCGCGTGGATCAGGGGACGCTCGTGACGCCCGACGAGTTGACGTTTCCGAAGCTGCCCGACGTGACGGCGCCCAGAGTTCCGCACAAGGCCTATCGCGCTGACTACGGCCCGGACTTCCGGCGCAAAGGCATCGTCACGCAGGAGCCGCCGGCGATTGGATCGCCGTTCGCGATTCTCGTGCCGCAAGTGGATGCCGACGGCAACGAGCTGGCCGGCATCCGCGTGCCCGAGCTGTCGGTGCCACTGGCGACGTACACCGGCTGGAATCTCTTCAACGAACGCTCGGGCCCGACCGGCGTCGTGTCCAGCATGCAGGGATCGTTCATCCCGCTGGCGCGGACGCGAGCCGATCGCGAGCGCAGCAACGATCCCCGCCGCTCGGTGAACGAGCGCTATCGCGGACGCGATCAGTACCTCGCGGAAATCACCCGGGCCGCCGACGACCTGGTGGCGAAGGGCTACTTGATCAAGGCCGACGTGCCGCGAATCGTCGAACAAGCCGGCACGCGGTGGGATTACGTCATGAAAGCGACGGCGGAGTCGCAAGGCCGGAGGTAGAAGCCCCGCGTAACCTTTCCGGCCACTCTGCGTATTGACATCCGACGGCGCGGCCTGCGCGCGCCGGGCGGAGGGTCATGGCTGGCTGGGTACAGGACGCGTTGTACGGCGCCAGGTTGCTGATGAAACGACCCGGCACGACGGCCGTCGCGGTCGTCGCGCTGGCGCTCGGCATCGGTCTGACGACAACGATGTTCAGCATCGTGCAGGGCGCGATCCTGCGCGGCCTGCCGTTCGACGAGTCCGAGCGCATCATGTACGTCGGCCGCGCCCGGCTCGACCAGCCGCAGGACAGGCTGCAGGCCACGCCGGTTCACGATTTCATCCACTGGCGCGACCACCAGCAATCGTTCGAGCGTCTGGCGGCGTCCTCGTCGACGCAGGGCATCGTCTCGGAAAGCGGGACGTTTCCGGAGCGGCTGCGCGCGGCTCGGATCACGCCGAACACGCTCGAGTTGCTGCGTGTGACCCCGGCGCACGGCCGCGACTTCGATGACAACGATGCGGCGCCCGGCGCGCCGCCAGTGCTCATCATCAGCCATCGGCTCTGGCTGTCGCGGTATCGCGGCGATCCGGCGGTGCTCGGCCGCGTGGTCCGCGTGAACACCGCGCCGGCCACCATCGTCGGCGTCATGCCCGAGCGCTTCGGGTTTCCGCAAGCTGGCGATCTCTGGCTGCCTCAGGAGATCACACCGCCGGCCAAGCGCGGCAGCAGCTCTATTCAGGTGTTCGGGCGCTTGAAAGACGGCGTCACGCTGGAGCAGGCGACCGCGGAGATAGCCGGTCTGGCCCGTCAGCTCGCCGAGACCTATCCGGAGAACAAGAACTGGACGGCTCGCCCGATGCCGTACATCCGCCAGTTCCTGGAGAACGAGGTCATCTCGACGCTCTTCACAATGCTCGCCGCCGTGTTCGGCGTGATGCTGATCGCCTGCGTCAACGTGACCAATCTGCAGCTCGCGCGCGCGGCCGAACGCACGAAGGAAGTCGCGATTCGGTCCGCGCTCGGCGCGGGGCGGTGGCGCATCGTCCGGCAATTGCTCGTCGAAGGCCTGCTGCTCGCCGGCGTCGGCGCCCTGCTTGGACTCGCCATCGCGCGGACGGGGATCGCCCTGTTCAACCGGAACATCATCGACACGAGCCCGCCGTTCTGGATTGACATCCGCCTCGATCCCACGGTGCTGCTCTTCGTCACCGTCGTCACGGCCGCGGCGGGGCTCATCTCGAGCCTCGTGCCGGCGTGGCGCGTCTCGCGCACGGACGCCAACGCTGTTCTGAAGGACGACGCGCGTGGGAGCACGAGCGTGCGGATGGGCCGCTTCAGCCGGGGGCTCATCGTCGTCGAAGTCGCGGTGTCCTGCATCCTGCTGATCGTGTCGGGCCTGATGATTCGCAGCATCGTGGCCACCACTCGTTTGTCCTATCCGTTCGCGACCGAGGACGTGTTCCGCGCGTCGGTCACCCTGGACGAGCAGACGTTTCCCAAGCCGGCCGACATCAACCGTGTCTATGACCAGATCGGCGAGCGGCTCGCGCGGATTCCAGGCGTGCGCCACGTCGCCTTCGCCAATGGCGTGCCGACTCAGGCGGGCGGCTCGTCTGTCGCCGTGGAAGGGCACACGTATCCGCCGGATGGCGAGTCGGGCCAGCCCAGGCTGCCCGATGCCGCGGTGATCCGCGCCACTCCGGGCTTTTTCGACGTGCTTCGCATTGCTCTCAGGCACGGCCGGCTGTTCACCGCGGCTGACACGGACGGGACGCCGCCGGTCGTCGTCGTGGACGAAGCGTTCGTGCGACGCCATCTGCCCGATGGCGCCGCGCTCGGACGCCGGCTCAGGTTCGGGACCACTGCAACGGCGCCGTGGCAGACGATTATCGGGATCGTGTCCGACACGGGCAGCTACGCGTCGTCGGACGACGGACCGGCGGGGCTTGCGTATCTCCCCATGTCGCAATCGCCCGGACGCGGCGTCGTTGTGCTCGCGTCGACGGCGGGTGATCCGCTTGCGCTCACGCCCGCCGTGCGCGCGGCCGTGCTCGAAGTCAGCGACACCGTTCCCGTGTCTTCGCCCAACTCGCTCGCCGGTGAATTCTGGCGGCGGGGTTGGGCGTTCCGCGTGTTCGGCGGGCTCTTCCTCACGTTCGGGCTGGCGGCGCTGCTCCTGGCGGGCGCTGGGCTTTATGGCGTGATGGCGTTCACCGTGCGGCGCCGGACGGCGGAGATCGGCGTGCGGATGGCGCTCGGCGCCAGCCAGCGCCGCGTGCTCGGGACGATCTTCTGGCAGGGCATCTGGCGCGTCGCGCTCGGCATCGCGATCGGTATCTGGCCGGGCTGGCTCGTCGGCGGACTCATGGAGGCGCTGCTCGAGGACGTCGCGCCGGGCGATCCGCTCGTGCACGCGAGCACCGTGGGCACGCTGCTCATCGCCGGCTCGCTCGCGTGCCTCGTCCCCGCCCGCCGCGCCGCGTCTGTGGACCCGATCATCGCTCTTCGGTCTGAGTGAGTTCGCCGGATCATGATCCAGCCTGCGACGATGATGGCGATTCTCATCGACAGCCGGCGCGTCGCGGCGGCGCTGCACGAGGCATGACCGGGGCTCAGCCGCACTTTTCGCCGTCGGCCGACAGATGTGTCCGCGGCGGCCGCCGGTCGGGGAGGCCCGGGCACGACATCTGCTCGCTTCGGCGCGGTTCGGCATGGCGGTGCCGGACTTGCACAGGAGCGTCGGTGGAAGAGTGTGCCCGGCGATGGACGACCCGACGACAAGACCCGA
>CAZGVW010000051.1:0-7197 GCA_964529265.1 uncultured Phycisphaeraceae bacterium | reverse complement strand
CCGCCGCCGATCGTGACCGACGTGCAGCGGCCTCCCCCCGCGGAACCGCCGGCGCGGGAAGCGCAGCGCGCGGCGACGCCCGCACCTGCGCCGGTGCAGCCCGTGGATCCCGAGCGGCTCAAACCGGTGCTGGTCGAGGTGATCGGATGGACGCGTACCATGCCGCGCGCGGAGATGATGTCCACGCCGGTGGCGTTCTCGAAGGCCGAAGCGCGCTATGACCGGCCGCCGGCGTCGGTGCAGATTGAAGTCCACGACACCGGCCTCAACCAGGTGCTGCTCGCGGGCATATCGA
Source organism: uncultured Phycisphaeraceae bacterium (assembly GCA_964529265.1). Classification (GTDB taxonomy): domain Bacteria; phylum Planctomycetota; class Phycisphaerae; order Phycisphaerales; family UBA1924; genus CAZGVW01. The sequence goes on along the minus strand of CAZGVW010000051.1, from coordinate 6,902 downwards.
TGTTCCTGGCGGCGGGATTCGAGGAACGCGCCGCTGACGGCTACAAGAAGTCGGGCACGTTCCAGGGCCATCCCGGATTCGAGGAATGGCGCAGCGACACGCGGCGCGGCGAGATCAACGTCCTCGTCTCGAATCGCTTCGTCGTCAACGCCATCGGCCAGCGTCTGAGGGGAATGGATGAGCTCAGAGAGATCGTCGGCGCCATCGACACGCGAACGCTCGCCGCTCTGAAATAGATGGAGCCCGCGGTCTTCAGACCGCGGGTCGATCAGATCCGGAACCCGTCCTTCAACGGATCGCCCTCATCGACCAGAAAGACGTGTTCGCCGGTGATCCACGCATCACCTGAGAGCTCCGGCACGATCGCCGGCAGCTCGCCAACCGTCGCGCGCTCGATCACGCGCGCGCTGAACGTGGTGCCGATGAGGCTCTCGTGCACGAACGGCCGATCGGGATCCACCAGCCCCATCGCGTCGAGCACGGCGAGCACCGCGCACGTACCGGTGCCGCACGGCGAGCGATCGACTTCCTGATCGGCGAATACCGTGACGTTGCGCAAATCCGCGCCGGCCACCGACGGCGGCGCCGTGAAGATCACGCCGTAGATGCCGGCGAGCCCAGGCTCGTCCGGATGAACGACCGTCACCGCGGCTTCAATCGCGCGCCTGATCGATGCGCCGGTCCGGCGCAGGTCGGCCAGTCGATCCGCTGTGACCGGCACGCCGGCGGCCTCCGCGTCCACGATCGCGTAGAACGCGCCGCCGAACGCGACGTCGCAGGGCAGCGTGCGGCCGTTGACGACGATCGGCACGGCGTTGGCGAGGACGAAGGAGGGCACGTTGACGAACGAGACTCGCCGCACGCGCGCGCGGCCGCCGGTCAGGACGACCTCGGCGCGCGCACGAATCTGCCCCGCCGGCGCGTCGAGCGTCACGTCCGTGTCGGACGCGTGTCCGTTGCGCCCCGGCTGCACGATGTCCGCCCGTCCGATCAGCCCCCGTTCAATCGCGATGGTCACCACGGCGATCACGCCGTGGCCGCACATCGTGCTGAACCCCTCGTTGTGCATGAACAGGACGCCGGCGTCCGAGTCGGCGCGCTCGGGTTCGGTCAGCAGCGCGCCGTACATGTCCGTATGCCCGCGCGGCTCGAGCATCAGGGCGCGCCGCAGGTGATCCTGATGCTCCAGCGCCCACGCGCGGCGCTCCAGCATCGTGCGCCCCTCGGGCGCCGGCCAGCCCTCGACGACGAGCCGGAGCGGCTCGCCGGCGGTGTGGGCGTCGATGGTGCGGAATCGCATATCGTTATGCCCTTCCGATGCCCTTGCTGCTGACCGAATCCGACGTCCGCGCGGTGCTGCCGATGCCGGATCTCATCGCCTGCATGGAACGCGCGCTCGCGTCGCACGCGGCCGGACAGGCGGCGCAGCCCGTGCGAACCGTACTGGAAGTCGGCGCCGACCGCAATTATTTCGGCCTCATGCCGGCCGCGCTGCAGGAGCCGCACGCGATGGGGGCGAAGCTGGTGACCGTGTTTCACCGCAATCACGATCGCGGGTTGCCGTCGCATCTCGCGACGATCGTCCTCCTCGATCCGGAGACCGGCGCGCTGACGGCCGTGATGGACGGACGATTCATCACCGAAGCGCGAACCGCCGCGGTGTCCGCCGTGTCGGTCAAGTACCTCGCGCGCGCGGACGCGACCGTGCTCGGCATCCTGGGCAGCGGTGTTCAGGCGCGCAGTCATCTCGAGGCGATCCGGCAGGTGCGCCAGCTCAGCGAGGTGCGCGTGTGGAGCCCGACTCCGGCGCATCGCGACGCGTTTGCGATTGAAATGACCGCAAGTACGGGACGGTCCGTGCGCGCGGTGACGTCACCCGCCGACGCGGCGCGCGACGCGGACCTGATCGTGCTCGCCACATCGTCGCCGGCGGCCGTGCTGGCCGGCCATGACGTCCGCGCCGGGACGCACATTGCCGCGGTGGGCGCCTGCCGGCCCGATCAGCGGGAGATGGACGGCGCTGTCGTCGCGAGAGCGCGCCTGTTCGTGGATTCCCGCGCCGCCGCGATGAAGGAGGCCGGCGATATCCTGCTTGCCATCGGGGAGGGCGCAATCACCGCCGATCACATCGCCGGCGAGCTCGGGGACCTGCCCCTCGGCCGTCTGGCGGGCCGGACGTCGGACGACGAGGTCACTCTGTTCAAATCGCTAGGCATGGCCATCGAAGACGTGGCCGCCGCGCAGCTCGTGCTCGAACGCGCGACAATACAGGGACGCGGTCAGGGATGGAATCCCGGTTCATGAGACAAGTTGTCGGCCTGCTGCTGGCGGGAGCCCTCGCGGCAGGGGCGTTCACGTCCCGAGCGCAGGCCTCACGCGACGCCGGACCGGACCCGAAGCTCGAGCAGATGCTCGAAGCGGCGTTCGCTGCCGCGTACAACCTCGACCATGCGGACGCGTCGCGCCTCGCCCGATCCGCCGTGGCGCTCGCCCCCGACGACCCGCGCACCCAGCGCGCGCTGGCGACGGTGCTCTGGCTCGAGCTCCTGTTCCGTCAGGGCGCGTTGACGCTCGACTATCAGCTCGCGGGGCTCGCGAAATCGCCGCATGCGCGCGCGGCCGCGCCTGCGGAGCTCGACGCGGAGATCAAGCAGACCATGGCGCGCGCGGCGGCATTGGCCGACGCGCGGCTGCGGCGCGCGCCCGGGAGCGTCGAGGCGCGCTACGAGTACGGCGCCGTGAATGCGCTGCAGGCGTCGTACGTCGCGAGCATCGAAGGCAGCGCGACCTCGGCGTTCGGCGCCGCGCGCCGCGCGTACGACGCGCACGAGCAGGTGATCGAGAGCGATCCATCCCACGCCCCGGCCACCGTCGTCGTCGGCAGCTATCGCTACCTGGTCTCGGGTATGCGGCTGCCGGGACGTCTCGTCGCGTACCTCGCCGGATTCGGCGGCGGCAAGGAGCGCGGCATCGCGATGCTCGAAGCGGCGCGCCGCGATCCGCTCGCGCGCATCGAGGCGGCCGCCGCGCTCCTGCTGATCTACACGCGCGAAGGGCGCCACGGCGATGCGCTCGACGCCGCGCGCGAGCTGGCACGACGATTCCCACGCAATCGCCTCTTCGCGCTCGAGGTCGGCGCCGCCGCGCTGCGCGCCGGCCGCGTCGCAGAGGCGGACGCCGCACTGACGCGCTCGATTGCCGCGTACGCCGCCGATCCCCGCCCGAAGATGCCGGGCGAGCTCGCGTTGCTGCAATACAAACGCGGCCTCGCGCGCCTCCGCCGTAACCTGATCGACGAGGCGAGCGCCGACTTCCGGGCCGCGCTCGACGCCTCGCCGCCCGGCTGGATCGAAGGGCGCGTGCGCCTCGAAACCGGCCGGATCGCGTCGATTCGTGGCGCGCTGCCCGAAGCGGCCGCAGAGTTCGGCCGCGCGCGGCAGGCCTGCACGGCCACTGAAGACCGCTCCTGCGCCGCCGAGGCGTCGCGCCGGCTCCGGGCCGCCCGGAACCGCGGAGAGTAGCCTCGCGTCCCTTGCTCCAGGACCGCCGCGCGTGAAGAAGACCTGGATCTGGATCATCGTCGGCATCTGCGCGATGGGGCTGCTCGCCCTGTTCGCGATCGCCGGCGCCGGCGTGTACTTCGTCTCCCGCCACATCCAGACCGATCGCGCGACCGGCGCGGACGCGGTGCGCACCTTCGACGAGGTGCGCGCGCGATTCAAGGAACAACGGCCCATCGTCGAGATCGAGAGCCGCGGGCGCAAGCCGCGCACCCGCGATCTCACCAAGGTGCCGTCCTCGCCGAACCAGCCCGAGTATCTCTGGATCCTCGCGTGGGATCCGGACGACGAGCGGATCGTCAAGGTCTCGCTGCCGTTCTGGCTGCTCGAGATGGGACGGCAGCGCATCGACGTCAACACGGACGGGTTCGATCTCGACGATCTCGATCTGGACGTGAAGGAGCTCCGCCGCATCGGCCCCGCGCTCGTCCTCGACTTCCGCGAGACGACCGGCGAGCGTGTCCTCATCTGGACGCAGTGATCTGTCCGGCGTTCGCCGAGACCGATACTTTTTCCTGAGCAAATCGGAGCATCCGCGCAACGCCCCCCTGGCAGCCCAATTGCACTGGCGTCGCAGCGGAGGTCGTGTCATGCGGACCACCGCGACTGTTGCATTCATCTCCCTGCTCGCCGTGCTCGCGACGGCGGACGTCGCCCGTGCGCAGTTCGCCGGGCCGTGGGCGCAGGCATTCCAGGAAGGCTACTCGCGCGGCACGCGCGCGGGGCAGGAAGACGGCCGGCGCGGGCAGTCGTTCAACTTCAGCGACGAGGCGGACTGGCGCCGCGCGGACGCCGGATACCGATCGCAGTACGGACCGGTCGAACGCTATCGCGCCGAGTTCAGACGCGGCTACGAGCAGGGATATCGATCCGGCTACGAGACGTACGGTCGCGGGCGCGGCGGCTACGGATCGGGCCGCTCCGATCTGCCGCCGTACGGCCGCGGACGCGGCCGCGGGCCGGGTGACGGATACGGCTACGGGTACGGCTACGGCAACCCGCGCGCGTTCGACATGGGCTACAACGACGGCTACGAGGCGGGTCTCGACGACGGCCGCGACCGGCGGCGGTTCGATCCGATCGCGGAAGGCCGGTACCGCTCGGGCGATCGCGGCTACGAACGCGAGTACGGGTCGCGCGAGAGCTACAAGATCGCGTATCGCGAGGCGTTCAAGCAGGGTTATCAGGCCGGCTACGAAGACGGGCGCCGCTACGGCACGCGCCGCTGGTGGTCGCCCTTCGTGCGCTAGTCCGTTCGCGCTCGTGTAGGAGGGGCGGACCTTCAGGTCCGCCCTGGCGAGGCCGGCTCCTCGCGGTCACGCTTCACTCCGCGACGTAGCGCCACGGCGCGTTCGCATCGGCGCGGCGCCAGATGGTGATGAAGGGGAACATCGATGGCTGTCCCGCGGGCGGCGGCGAGTTCGTACGGATGGACCCGAACGTGACGCCGAGATCACCGCTCGACGCGACGATGGCGCCGGCATCGGGCGCCCATGACACCGGGCTCGGCTTGCCCTCCGATCCAGCACCCACGCTTCGGCCGATCGCTTCCGCGCTGACCACAAACGTCGGCGAGTCCGGCGGACCGACGTTCACCGCGTCCGCGCTCCCGTGCTTCGCGAACGCCGGACCCAGCCCGATCGTCTGCGCCTCGTCGGAAAACGCTTTCTCTGCCTGTTCCAGACTCGTCCGGTAACGTGCCAGTGTTGTCGTGTCGTTGGTGGGCGGCACGAGCCGCGCCGGCAGCGCGGGCGGCATCATCTCGCGCGAGTCGGGTGGCCGTTCGGCGCGCACGCGCTTGTATGCCGCGACCCGCCATCCTTCCGGCTGCTTGATCCAGTACGCGACGTACTTCAGCGGCATCGTCGTGCGATCGGAACCCGTGAGCGTCATGTAGCCGAACGTGAATCCATGCCGCCCGTCGGCCGAGATCCCGCCGCGGATCGGCGTCCACGTCAAGCGGCCGGTCACGTTGTCGGCGTTCCTGTTCAGTGCCTCGATCGCCTGCGCCTTGCCGCGCGCGAACCCCGACGGCAGCGCCGGCGTCGGCATCACGACGTCGTCGGCGAACATCGCCGACAGCGCGGGGACAACCGTCGTCCCTGCCGCCTCGGCTGCGAATCGCCGATCGGCGTCGAGCAGCTCATTGACGACGACGTCTGGGGTACGCGCGTCCTGGACGACGGCAAGTGCGAGCACGAGCGCAAGCCCGAATGTCGGCACTGTGTGCATGGCGCGCCTCTCGTACAGGCGCTAGCGGCGCCGTGCCTTCCGTGACGGCCTGGACGATGGCGTCGAGCGATCGATCGAGTACTCGAGCAAGAGTGTTCCGGTCTTCGGGTACAGCGTGTGTTTGACGAGCGTCAGGGGCGCCTTCGGCGCGGGCGCCGGAAACAGCGGAATCCCCTGCCCGAGCAGCACTGGAATGACCGCCACTTCAACGGAATCGACGACGCCGGCGCTGACCAGACTGCGAAACAGCAGCCCGCCGCCGAAGAGCCATATGTCCTTGCCCTCTCCGGCGCGAAGCGCGTTCACCGTGTCGGCCGCCTCCTCTTCGCCGACGATGATGACGTCCGGATGATCCTCAGGCTTCAGCGTGCGTGAGAACACGTACGTGCGCATGCCGAAGAGCTTCGCGCCCTTCTTCTTGCCGCCCGTCATCGACCGGAACGTGTTGCCGCCGACGAGGAGCGTGTCGAACTGTTTGAAGAGCGCATTGAAGTCGATGTCCGGATCCATCAGGATCCAGTCGGCTTCGCCGTGAGGACCGCCGATGTAGCCGTCAAGGCTGGTCGCGACGGAGTAGCGGACCCGGCGCATCGGGCACTCCTACCAAACCCAGCTTACGAGGAGCGCGAGCACAGCCGCGATCGTCAATAGCCCCACGCCGCCCTCGACGAGCAGCGTCGAGCTTCCGGCGCTGCGATAGCGTCCGAACGTCAGGATCTTCAGGACGAAGAGTCCGACGACACGAATGCCGTCCTCGATGGTGACCCTGACGATGCTTTCCAGCACGTCCGCAATCATTCTTTGCCTCAGGATGGAAGCCGACTGGCGCAGATTACACGAACTTGGGGAAGGTCGGTTTCCGCACGTCGGCGACTCTACGGCCCCGACGTGGCGGCATGGATCGTCGCAAACGGGCGAGCTATCGCAGATGGCGCCGCGCGAACGCCACGCAGCCTTCGCGTGCGCTCGCGTGACGCGCCTTGCCGACCGAAGCCGCGCATCATACGAAACGAGGACGCGGCTTGCCAACCGAAGCCGCGAGCGAAGCGAGCGATGGGGGAACGGCTTGCCAACCGAAGCCGCGAGCGAAGCGAGCGATTGGCGAACGGC
>CAZGVW010000050.1:0-3544 GCA_964529265.1 uncultured Phycisphaeraceae bacterium | reverse complement strand
GCCGGAGTGGCGGAATTGGCAGACGCGCCGGATTCAAAATCCGGTGCCCGCAAGGGCATGTGGGTTCGAGTCCCACCTCCGGTATTCGCTCACCAGGCGGCGACACTCCCGGCGGGCGCGGCGGCCCGGCGAGCCCGGCGGTCCGGAACGCGGCTCGCCTGCATAGCAGCCAGACCCGCGATGACGACGCGCGAGCACGACGCGCGAGCACGACGCGCGAGCACGACGCGCGAGGACGACGCGCGAGCACGACGCGCGAGGACGACGCGCGTCGCCCCTCCGTGGGCCGCTCTGTCGGCGACGTCCCCTGGCTACGGGCAGCCCTCCCCCCACGTCCCGAGGACGAGCAGGATGTCAGCGAACGTGACCATGCCGTCGCAGTTCGCGTCGCCGGGTATGCCCGGGTCGCCGGCGTTGTCCCACTCGGCGAGGATGAGAAGGACATCCGCGAAGCGCACGCAGCCGTCGCCGTCCACGTCGCCGCTCTCCGGGTCGCACAGGACCGGGCAGTCGGCGTCCACGCACGCCACGCCGTCGCCCTGGTACGTCCCGCCGCCTGCTTCGCAGTCGCTCTGCAGCACGAACGAGCACGAGCCGTCCACGAAACAGCACGCGCCCGGTTGCGGACAGTTGGCATCCACGCACGCCACGCCGTCGCCCTGATACGAGCCGCCGCCGGCTTCGCAGTCGCTCTGCAGCACGAACGTGCACGAGCCGTCGTCGAAGCAGCACGCGCCGGGCTGCGGGCAGTTGGCGTCCACGCACGTCACGTCATCGCCCTGGTACGAGCCGCCCTGCGCGTTGCAATCGGCTTCCGTGATCTCCTGGCAGGTTCCGTCGTCGAAGCAGCAGGCGCCCGTGGCGGGCTGCGGGCAGTCCGCGTCCACGCACGTCACGCCGTCGCCCTGGTACGAGCCGCCGCCGTCGGTGCAGTCGCTCTCGAAGCCGAACGTGCACGAGCCGTCGTCGAAGCAGCACGCGCCGGATTGAGGACAGTCGGCGTCCACGCACGTCACATCGTCGCCCTGGTAGACGCCGCTTTGCGCGGTGCAGTCGGCTTCTGTGATCACCTGGCACGTTCCGTCGTCGAAGCAGCAGGCGCCGGTGGCGGGCTGCGGACAGTCCGCGTCCACGCACGTCACGCCGTCGCCCTGGTAGGTCCCGCCGCCGGCCGTGCAGTCGCTCTCAAAGCCGAACGTGCACGAGCCGTCGTCAAAGCAGCACGCGCCGGGCTGAGGGCAGTTCGCATCCACGCACGTCACGTCGTCGCCCTGGTAGACGCCGCCCTGCGCGGTGCAGTCGGCTTCCGTAATCACCTGGCACGTTCCGTCATCGAGGCAGCAGGCGCCCGTTGCGGGCTGCGGGCAGTCGGCATCCACACACGTCACGTTGATGCCGGCGAATGCCCCGCCCTGCACGAAGCACATGGCCTGGCTGATGACCACGCAGGAGCCGTCGTCGAAGCAGCACGCCCCCGTGGGAATCGGGCACGTCTCGAAGGTGCACCGGACGCCGTCGCCCTGGTAGTCGCCGCCCAATGCAGCGCACAGGCTGGACGACACCTCGTCGCACAGGCCGTTGGGCAGACAGCAGGCGCCGGTCGGGGCGTCGCAGTCAGCCTCGACGCAGGTCACGCCGACGGCGGAGAAGTTTCCTCCCTGTGCGAAGCACATGTCCGGGTTGATGAACATGCACGATCCGTCGTCGAAGCAGCACGCCCCGATGAGGACCGGACACGTGCCGGCTTCACAGGGCTCGTTGTTGCCCTGGTAGATGCCGCCCTGCGCGAGGCAATCCGCCGCCGTGAGAAGGAGGCAGGATCCATCCTCGAAGCAGCATGCCCCCTCCACGGTGATCGGGCACTGCGTATCTTCACAGATCACGCCGTCGGCCTGGTACACGCCGCCCTGGTCGGCGCATTCCGCCGCGGTGATCTCGACACAGTCCCCGGTGTCGAAGCAGCAGGCGCCGACCGGATCGCCTGTCGACCAGTTCTTGAGCAGCGTGAGGAGATCCGTGAAGTCGACGACGCCGTCGCCGGTGAAATCGGCAGGGCACGCCTCGGGCGGGTCCGGGCAGTCGCCCCACGCCTTCAGGAAGATGAGCAGGTCGGCGAAGTCGACGAGACCGTCGCCGTTGATGTCACCGACGATACCGAGTGCCAGCGTCGTCGTGACGACCGCGACCGGCTGACTGCGACCGTTGCTGTTCCGGAGATCGAACGCCAATCGGCCTTCGTCTCCGCCGTTCGCGCGCAGGAACTCCATGTAGGGTCTGCTGTCGAGCTGGTCGAAGAGCGTCACCGTGACGCTCGCCGCACCGGGCGGAATCACGAAACGCGAGTGGTGTCCGCGATCGACGCTCGCCTCATCGGCTCCGGGCGTCTGGTCGTCGGCGCACGGGATGCGTGTGTCGCCCGCCGTCTCCACGATCGTGCCGACCGGCAGCCCCGTGACGGCGGACCCCTCGGCGTCGAGCGTCATCGCCGTGCCGAAGACATCGGTTCCGCTCGCGTCCAGCTCACCGGTCTCGGGGTCGTACCGGCCCAGTTCGCCGATCACCGCCCCGTTCGCGTCGAGGAACCTCAGGTGCAGCCAGGCCCTTCGGCCACTGACCGAGTCGGGCGGCAGCGGGGCGCCGGTCCTATTGGCGGTGTACGCGTGCAGAACGGCGTCGATCTGGGTAAGGTCGATCACGACGCCGTCCGGCGCGACGACGCCGGTGTTCTCGTATTCGGCAGTCGGGTCCGTGAGGCGATCGGGGGCCGCAGGGGCCGCGGGGGCCGCGGTGAGCTGCTCCCCTGCCCGCACGGAGGCCGGGCTCTCGCCCGCTTCGCCAGACGCCGGGGCCGCGAGTGAAACAGACGCGAGCATCGAGAACACGACAGTCGCAACGCGCAGATTGACTGCGTCCATTATCTTTCTCCCAAGACTGCGTTCGCATCCAACCGATGAAAATGCTCCAGCAGATTCGTTCCCACAATCTAACCGCGGGCCGGCGCGCGTCAAGACTATTGTGGCGGCTGGCCCCCGCCGCCGGCCTGCGGGCCCCGCTGCCGCCGCTGCTCGCACGCCCCGGGGCGGATGAACGGAAACTCACCCCGATCTCACGATCGTCTCACGCGCGACCGGTACTCCTTCCCGGGCGGGTCGGTGCGAGGCCCGGCCGGCGAGCGAGGACGAGCGACGCGCGCGGTGCGGCGGGTCCCGGAGCGCTTCGCGGGCGGGAATCGAGACACGCGTGATCCATTCGATCGTGGACACACTCCGCTGGACTGACGTCCTCGACGTGGCCGTCGTGGGCTTCATTCTCTACGGCGTCATCGCGTGGGCGCGACGCAGCGCGTCGAGCAACATGGTGATCGCGTGCATCGGGTTCGGCGGACTGTACATGCTCTCCCGCGCGCTCGATCTGTACCTCACGCGGGCGCTGGTCCAGGCGATCCTCGCCGTCGCCGTCCTCGCCGTCGTCATCGTCTTCCAGGACGACCTTCGACGGCTCCTCGACCACGTCGGGGCGTGGACGCTGCGACGCCGGACGCGCA
>CAZGVW010000049.1:0-7178 GCA_964529265.1 uncultured Phycisphaeraceae bacterium | reverse complement strand
GTCCTCTCCAAGGCCCTCGAAGCGGGCCTGCGCCCCGTCGTCGTCGTCAACAAGTGCGATCGACCGGATGCCCGCCCCGACCAGGTCTCCGGCGAAGTCTTCGATCTCCTCGTCGATCTCGGCGCCGATGAGCACGCCCTCGATTTCCCCATCGTCTACGCCTCCGGCCGCGCGGGCTGGGCCACGCACGATCTCGCGAGTCCGAAGAAGGATCTCCACGATCTCTTCGAGGCGATCGTCAACGCCGTCCCCCCCGCGCGCGACGACGAGAACGCCCCGCTCCAGATGCTCATCACCACGCTCGATTACAGCGATTACGTCGGCCGCATCGGCATCGGCCGCGTCTTCGCCGGGCGCATCCGCTCAGGCCAGTCCGCCGCGCTCCTGAAGCGCACCGGCGGCTGCGAAATGGTCCGCATCGCCGGTCTTCAGCGCTTCCAGGCGCTTGGCCGCGTGGACGCCGCGGAAGTCCTCGCCGGCGACCTCTGCGCCGTCACCGGCATCGAAGACGTGGACATCGGCGACACCATCGCCGATCCCGTCAACCCGCAGCCGCTCCCGCCCGTGCACGTCGATGAGCCCACGCTCACCATGGTCTTCCGCGTGAACGATGGCCCCTTCGTCGGTCAGGAAGGCCAGTTCGTCACCAGCCGCCAGATCCGCGCCCGCCTCGAGAAGGAACTGGAGCGCAACGTCGCCCTCCGCGTCGATCTCGACGGCGCCGGCGACGAGTTCATCGTCTCCGGCCGCGGCCTCCTCCACCTCGGCGTCCTGCTCGAAACCATGCGCCGCGAGGGCTTCGAACTCTCCGTCGGCAAGCCTCACGTCATCACGAAGATGGTCGATGGCGCCCTCCACGAGCCCCTCGAGTGGGTCACCATCGATGCGCCGGAGCGCGCCGTCGGCTCGGTCATGGAGATGCTCGGCGCCCGCCGCGGCGAACTCAAGAACATGGAGCCCATGGGCGGAATCACGCGCCTCGAGTTCGAAGCGCCCTCCCGAGGCCTCATCGGCCTCCGCAGCCGTCTCCTCACCGCCACACAGGGCGAGGCCGTCATCCACCACACCTTCGAGCGCTATGCCCCCTCCGCCGGCGAACTCCCCGGCCGCCAGTCCGGCGTGCTCATCGCTACCGAAACCGGCGCCGTCACCGCCTACGCCGTCGAAGGCTTCGCCGACCGCGGCGTCATGTTCGTCTCCCCGCGCGAAAAGGTCTACGCCGGACAGATCGTCGGCGAACACAACCGCGAGAACGATCTCCCCGTCAACGTCGTCCGCGAGAAGAAACTCACGAACGTCCGCGCCTCCAACAAGGAGGCCACCGTCACCTTGAAGACCCCGCGCCGCATGTCCCTCGAAGCCGCGCTGGAGTACGTCGAGGAGGACGAACTCGTCGAGATCACCCCCGGCTCCGTCCGCCTCCGCAAGCGCCTCCTCGACGAAAACGCCCGCAAACGCGCCGAACGCTCCGGCCGCAGCCAGGCCGCGGGCGTGTGACGGCGCACATGCGCACTCAAGCCGCCCGCCCTCGACCTCACCCCGTCTGAGACTTCCCCCAAGCCTCCGGCGTCGCGCGCCCCTCATCCTCCGCCGTATAGATGAACTGACCCTCTTTCGGCGCCTCCACGTTCAGCGTCGGACGCCCCGCCTTGAACGAGCACGTCACCCAGTAATCCGTCGCCATCGTCTCCAGCGCCTGGATCGCCCGGCTGTACTGATACTCCACGAACTCCGGCGGCGTCGTCTGCTCGATCTGACCCCGCACGAACTTCACGATCCGCTCCGCGTCCGTGTGCCGCTGCAGCGCCGCGATCACCAGCGCATACGCTCCCACCTCCGGCAGCGTCCGCCCCGCCCGTCTCCACGCCGGCGTCGGAATGATCCGCCCATCCTTCAGCGCCCCGACGTTCACGCGCTCCGCGTTCGCCAGGTTCAACTTGAAGATGTTCTTCCCGTCGATCAGGTAGGTCACCTTGTCGCTGCTCAGCCGCCACATGATCTGCTTCAGCGCCGAAACGTCGAACCCGCCGATCACCGGCTCCCCAAGGTCATCCTCCAGCCCCGCGTTCGAAAGCCACCGGAACGCCGCCGCAGGCGTCAGCTTCATCCCCGCATCCTTGGCAATCTCCGTGCAGAACCCCCGGATCTCGTCGAAGCATCCCTTGTTCGCCGAATACCAGTATTCCGCGAACCGCATGTGCTGCCGCACCCGCCGCGTCTGCACCTCCGCATATCGCTCCCGCAGCCACGCTGCGTCATGCTCACCGCGATCCAGCTCCATGATCGTATAAGCGCAGTCCCGCGCCCCCGTGTGCGTCAGCGTCAACCCCGCCGACAGAATCGGGTCCGCGAACCCCGCCGCCTCACCCGCAAGGAACCAGTTCTCCCCCACGATCCGCTTCGCGATGAAACTCCAGTCCGTCGTCGTCGTGAACTTGTTCTCGCATTCCGCCGGCGCCAGCATCCGCCACACCAGGGGCGAACTCCGCAGCGCCTCCTGATACAACTCCTGCGCCGTCTTGCCCGACTGCTTGTAGTGCTCCGCCGGGCACACCAGCCCCACGCTCGTCCGCCCCTTCCCCAGCGGGATGTACCACATCCACCCGAACGGCACGCTCCGGATCTGCACCCGCGTCGCCCCGCCCGGAACCTCGCGCCCCAGGTACAGATCCGCGTTCTTCCAGTAATCCCAGAACGCCACGCACCGCAGCAGCGTCGGCGCCTCGATCTCGATCCCCATCGCCCGCCGCAGCGTCGCCGCGTTCCCGCTCGCATCGATGTACCACCGCGCCTCCACCGTCTCACCGCCGTCAACCTTCAGCCGCTGAATCCTGTCCCCGTCGCGCTCCACGCCCGTCACGCGCGTCTGCTCGCGAACCTCGCACCCGTACTCCGCCGCGTGGTCCAGCAGAATCTTGTCGTAGTGCGCCCGATCCACCTGGAACGCCGTCAACACCCGCCAGCCCTCGAACTTGTGCGGCCGCGGCTCGTCGCGCACCTCGCCCAACGGCAGAAACTCGAACTCCCACGGCTCCCGCGTCTCTCCCCACGTGTAACTCGCCCCGATCTTGATTGGAAACCCCGCCTCCTCCATCTTGTCCCACGCGCCCATCTCCGCCAGCACGCGGCAGGTCGGTGGCAACTGGCTCTCCCCCACGTGATCCCGCGGAAACTTCTCCTTCTCCAGGATCACCACCCGCAGGTCCGGGTTGTATTTCTTCAGCATCGTCCCCGCCGTGGATCCCCCGGGACCACCGCCGACAATCGCCACGTCGTAGACGCCATTTCCGTTCTTCATCACCCTCTCCACAACTTCGAGACAACCACCCCGCGGCTGCGACAGCCTCTGCGCCTCAACTCGCCGCGTTCTCGGGCCCACCACCCACGTTGCTGAGCCCCCCATATGTAGCCCCCACCCGCCGCGCTGTCACGCGGAAACCACCGCCCCGCCGCCTCTTAGACCACCCATCAACCCCCCCAGCCCGGCCCATTCCGGCCGCCCGCTACACTCACCCCCAATGAGCACCACAGAGTCGAGGGCGCCGCAACAGATGACCTCCGGAAACGTACCCAAGGCAGCAGGGGGGCCCTCCAGCAGCCCTTCCCGGCCTTCCGGGGGTTCCGGGGGTTCCGGGGCTTCCGGGGGTTCCGGGGGTTCCGGGAGGGCTGCCGTCCACATCTGGTCCCGAACCCTCATCCCCACCTCCAAGGAAGCCCCCTCCGACGCCGAAGCCCCCGGCCACAAGCTCCTGGTCCGGGGCGGATTCATCCGCCGCGTCGGCTCGGGCATCTACGACTACCTCCCCCTCGGCTGGCGCGTCCTCCAGAAGGTCACCCGCATCGTCCGCGAGGAAATGGATGCCGCGGGCGCCGCTGAAATGCTCATGCCCGCCCTCGAGCCCATCGAACTCTTCAAGGACACCAAGCGCGACGAAGCCTACGGCGACAACCTCTTCAAACTCACCGATCGCCACGGCCGCGTCGTCGCGCTCGCCCCCACGCATGAGGAAGTCATCACCGAACTGATGATGGCCGCCGTCGCGTCGTACAAGCAACTGCCCCTCAACCTCTACCAGATCCAGACCAAGTACCGCGACGAGTTCCGCCCGCGCTCCGGCCTTCTCCGCGGGCGCGAGTTCATCATGAAGGACGCCTACTCCTTCCACCTCCGCGTCGAAGGCCCCGGCGGACTCAACGAAGCCTATGACGCCATGCACCGCGCCTACGTCAACATCTTCACGCGCTGCGGACTCGATTTCACCGTCGTTGAAGCCGAATCCGGACCCATCGGCGGCTCCGCGTCCCACGAGTTCATGGTCAACAGCCCCTCCGGCGAAGACACCATCCTGAAGTGCCCAGTCTCCGGCTACGCCGCGAACATGGAGAAGTGCGAGATCGGCGAGCGCCTTTGGACCCTCGACGCCGAGCCCACCGGCGCTCTCGAGAAAGTCCACACGCCCAACCTCCCCGGCATCGACGAAGTCGGCAAGTTCATGAAGGTCAAGCCCGACCGCATGCTCAAGACCCTCGTCTTCAAGATGCAGGCGCCTCCTGGTGGCCCGGCTCTCCGAGCCGGGTCTCCTGCCGGTGGCACAGGCGCCCCACCCGGTGGCACAGGCGTCCCGCCTGTGTCGCCGCGCAGCGGCGAGCGAACCGCCCCAACCCACTGGCTCCTCGCCGTCGTCCGCGGCAACCACGATGTCAACGAAGGCAAGCTCCGCGCCGCCGCGGGCGCCCCCGTCGCCATGGCCGGCGACGTCGAAGCCCGCATGGCCGGCTTCGCCATCGGCTACGTCAGCCCCCGCGCCCTCCTCGCCGCGCGCAAGAACCCTTCAACACCAATCACCCTCATCATCGACCCCGACGCCGCCCAATCCGGCTTCTGGGCCACAGGCGCCGATGAGCCCGATCACCACGTCAAGCACTTCAACTGGCGCCGCGAACTCGGCGATGCCCTGAACGACCCCAACCTCGTCAAGGTCGCCGATATCCGCAACGCCGTCGCCGGCGATCCCTCGCCCCGCGCCCCCGGCGCGAAACTCGAAGCCGCCCGCGGCATCGAGGTCGGCCACATCTTCAAACTCGGCACGAAGTACTCCGACGCCATGGGCTTCCAGATCCTCGATTCCGATCAGCAGCGCAAGAGCGTCATCATGGGCTGCTACGGCATCGGCGTCAGCCGCACACTCCAGTGCTGCGCCGAAACCATGCACGATGACAACGGCCTGAAATGGCCCGCCGCCATCGCGCCGTACCACGTCCACATCGTCCCCATGAAGATCGAGGAATCCTCCGAGCACATGCGCACGGCGCACACCCTCGCCCGCGACCTCGCCGCCGCCGGCCTCGACGTGCTCATCGACGACCGCGACGAACGCCCCGGCGTCAAGTTCAAGGACGCCGACCTCATCGGCTGCCCCATCCGCCTCACCATCGGCGATAAGTCCCTCGCCGAGCACGCCGTCGAGTTCAAACTCCGCACCGACCCCGGCAAAGGCGAAAACATCCCCATCGCCAACGCCGTCGCCCACTGCGCCACCGCCGCGCATTGATCGCCACTCGCGCCTTGCGTGCCATCGACCGCTGCTCTAAGCGGTCGGTGTTCCCTCGTGCGCACGATCGCCTTCGGGTGGCATGGCCACCGCGCAACCACCGATGCGCCGCCGGCGCCCTCTCCCTCCCCTCCGCTATTGCCTACTGCCTACTGCCTCCTGCCTTCTCCCCATTCCCCCCTCCCCATTGCCCTCCCCGCAAGTCATAATCCCCCATTCCCAACAACCACGGCAGGAGGCCTCATCCCCATGCCCGAAGCCCCACCCCCCGCCCCTCCCCGCATGTACGACGACCGCCCCGCTCCCCCGGCGTCCAATGCCGCGGGGCTCGCCGGCTTCATCGTCTCGCTCGTCGGCCTCCTCGCCTGCGGCGGAATCCTCTCGCCCGTCGGACTCATCATTTCCCTCGTCGGGCTCACGCGCCAGCCCCGCGGCTTCGCCATCGCCGGCGTCGTCCTCGGCATCGTCGGATCAATCTGGTGCTTCATCCTCATCTTCGTCATCGGCGTCAGCGCCATCCTCCTCCTCGTCGGCCTCGGCATCGCCGCGGCTGTAGGCGCCGAAATGGGCAAGAACGCCTGGACCATCGCCGAATCCGTCGAGACCTACTACGAAGCCAACGGCCGCGCCCCCGAATCACTCACCGATCTCTCCAACCTCTCCCAGAACCGCCTCCTCGATTTCTGGGACAACCCCTACCGCTACGAAGCCGCCGAAAACGGCATGGTCTTCTACCTCCGCTCCGACGGCGCCGACGGCGTCCAGGGCACCGACGACGACCTCGAACTCCGCCGCTCATTCACCGAAGAAAACTTCACCGTCAAACTCGGCGACGAACAGATCGCCAGCGGCCCTTGGAAAGTCGACTGACCTTCCTGAGTCACCCCCGCCCGTCTCACTCCCGGTCTCCCCTCCTGGTGGCCCGGCTCGCCGAGCCGGGTCGCCATCAGCGCGCCGATGCGCCCTCCGGGCGCCATCTCTCGGGTGACGTGGTTTCTTGGGTGGCATGGCTACGGCTCTGCGTGGCTATGCCGATCCACCCCACGCGCCTTCCCGCGCAAGCGCGCAATTCGGGCCCCACCGGTGGCTCGCCCACCCGTGCTCATTCGGGTGCCACTTGGTGCCACTGGCGGCTCGCCCACCAGTGAAAAGCACCCCACGCACACCACCACCCCACGCTCCAATCGCGCGCCAGCCGCAACATCGGGCGCCACCGGAGCCGCGCAGCGGCGCCCGTGCGATCCACCCCACGCCCAACTCCACCCAATCCACATCCGTCGCGCACCCGCCTTCCCAAACCAGCCCGAAGCCCAAGCGAGACTCCGACCAAACACAACTCCGAAAGCCCCCGAAGGGGGCGCAGGGCTGTGGCAACGGGCGCAGCCGTCCGCCGGAGGCGGACGCAAGCCCGTTGAAAGACACCCCCCAACGAGACCGCCCCGGATGGGGCGGAGGACGCTCCGCGCACACACGCCAACAGACCGCTCCCCTCGCGCCTGATCCCCGTAAACGCCCTCCCCCCGTGCCCTACTCCCCTTCCACACTCACCAACCTCAAGAACTCCGCATGCCCCTCCATCCCGGGATGCTCCATCGCCTCCCGGACAATCGGCGCCCACTCCGGATC
>CAZGVW010000048.1:0-2335 GCA_964529265.1 uncultured Phycisphaeraceae bacterium | reverse complement strand
TCGTTCCGCGCGCCTGCTTGATTGGCAGCGTCGGGCGAGCCACACTTCGCCATGGACCCCGTTCTCACGACGAACCCGGCGTCGGCGACCGCGGCGAATGCGCGGGAGGTGGTGGAGGGCGTGTACCGGGCGGAATCGCGGCGGATTTTTGCGACGCTGGTGCGGCTGGTGGGGGATTTTGACCTGGCCGAGGAGGCGATGCACGAGGCGTTTGCCGGGGCGGTGGAGCGGTGGGGCGTGGAGGGCGCGCCGGCGAATCCGCGGGCGTGGCTGATCACGACGGCGCGGAACCGGGCGATCGATGTGGTGCGGCGGCGGGCGCGGGCGGAGGCCTCGCTGCGAGCGCTGGGGCGGGATGCCGCGGAGACTGCGGAAGCGGCCCCGGCTGCCGGCGCGGGGGGCGATGAGGATGGGGTTGAGGATGACCGGTTGCGGCTGATCTTCACGTGCTGTCATCCGGCGCTGCCGGCGGAAGCGCGCATGGCGCTGACGCTGCGCGAGGTGTGCGGGCTCACGACGGAGGAGATTGCGCGGGCGTTCCTCACGACGGCGCCGACGGTGGCGCAGCGCATCGTGCGGGCGAAGGCGAAGATCCGCGAGGCGCGGATTCCTTATGAGGCGCCGTCGCAGGCGGACCTGCCGGAGCGGCTCGACACGGCGCTCAGCGTGGTTTATCTGCTGTTCAATGAAGGGTATTCGGCGTCGTCGGGCGAATCGGTGACGCGGGTTGATCTTTCGGGCGAGGCGATCCGGCTGGGGCGGCTGCTCATGACGCTGCTGCCGGAGCCTGAGGCGATGGGGCTGACGGCGTTGATGCTGCTGCAGGAATCGCGGCGGGCGGCGCGGGCATCGGCGGATGGGAATCTGATTCTGCTGGAGAATCAGGATCGGGGGCTGTGGGATCGCGGGCTGATCGAGGAGGGCGTGGCGCTGGTGGAGCGGGCGCTTGGATCGCGGCGGTTCGGGCCGTACACGATTCAGGCGGCGATCGCGGCGGTGCACGCGGAGGCGCGGTCGGCGTCGGAGACGGACTGGGCGCAGATTGCGGCGCTGTATGGGCTGCTGGCGCGGGCGGCGCCATCGCCGGTGGTGGAGTTGAACCGGGCGGTGGCGGTGGCGATGCGCGACGGGCCCGAGGCGGGGCTTGCGCTGATCGATGCGATTCTGGCCGGGGGCGAACTGGCGGAGTATCACCTCGCGCATTCGGCGCGGGCGGACCTGTGCCGGCGGCTGGGGCGCGTGGGGGAGGCGCGGGAATCGTATGAGCGGGCGTTGGCGCTCACGCGGCAGGGGCCGGAGCGGCGGTTCCTGGAGCGGCGGCTGGGGGAACTTGGGGAGTAAGGGGAAGGGATCGGGGCGAAGATTTTTTTGCGGGGTGTCGAATGGCGGCGTCGTCGTTCGTCCAACTGATGTCGGGCCGCTCAATGCGGCGGCGACGCCCCGAGGCGGCGAGCCCGGGGCCGCGAAGACCATTGGATACGGAGTGAACAACCCATGCGATTCATGATCATTGTGAAGGCGAACACGGAGAGCGAGGCGGGGGCGATGCCGGAGGAGAGCCTGATCGCGGAGATGGCGGCGTATCACGAGGAGTTGCAGCGGGCGGGCGCGCTGATTGATGCGTCGGGGCTGCAGCCGACTTCGAAGGGGTGGCGGATCAGGTATTCGGGCGGGAAGCGGACGGTGATCGACGGGCCATTCACGGAGACGAAGGAACTGCTTGCGGGGTACACGTTGATCGAAGTGAAGTCGCGCGAAGAGGCGCTGGAGTGGGCGCGGCGGTATCCGAACCCGGCGGGCGCGGGGAAGGAGTGTGAGATCGAAGTGCGGCCCTTGTTCGGCCTGGATGACTTCCCGCCGAGTGAGGCGGTGGAGCGCTTCCGCGCGATGGAGGCGAAGTCTCAGAGATGAGGGGATGCGGCGCTGAATGCGCCGGGCTTCGAGCAGACACACGCACACATACACACCATGCCTGCGCACGGCGCACGCATGGCAACGGAAGGATTGCGCCATGAAATACATCTGTCTAGGCTATATCGAGGATGGCAAGTGGGAATCGTTGAGCGACCATGAGCGGAACGCGCTGATGGACGAGTGCTTTGCGTATGACGACGCGCTCCGCCGCGGGGGGCACTTTGCGGGGGGCGAGGCGCTGCAGAGCGCGCGGAACGCGACCACGCTGCGGTTTCAGAATGGGAGAGTGGCCGTGACCGACGGCCCGTACGCCGAGACGAAGGAGCAGTTGGGAGGGATTCTGATCCTGGAGGCGCGGGATCTGAACCACGCGATTCAGCTGATGTCGAAGCATCCGGGCGTGCGGGTGGGGCCGTTCGAG
>CAZGVW010000047.1:0-3232 GCA_964529265.1 uncultured Phycisphaeraceae bacterium | reverse complement strand
CGTCGTGATTGGCGCTGGCGCGCGCGACGCGTGGTTCACGTCGGCGAAGGTGGACGCCGACGCCGCCGTGCTCGCCGCGGCCGGGGTGCCGTTCGACCTCGTCCGGTTCGACGGCGCCCACGAGTGGACCGACGAGTTCCGTCGCGCCGCTTCGGCGATGCTCGCGGAACTGACCTGACGACGCCGGCAAAGTGCCGTCACGCCGCAGGGTTGCCAACCGACCGCCCAGTTGCACGTCGAGCGCCTGTTCGAACGTGTCGGCGGCGACGCCCACGATAGTCGGGATTCCTGAGATACCCTTCAGAACGCAACGTGTCGATGACCGAAGTGACCGCCCGAGGCGTGACGGCGTGGCCGACACGCCTTGCCGTCATTGCGGTGCTCGTCTTCCTCTGCGTGCCGCTCTTCGTCGGCCTGCGGCAGTGGGACCAGCGCAATGACGAGGCGATCTACTCCTATGCCGTCGATCGCATCCTCGAGACGGGCGACTGGCTGACGCCGCGCAGCATTCCGACCGACGACCCGTTCCTCGAGAAGCCGCCGTTGAAGTTCTGGCTGGTGGCCGGCGCGATGCGGCTGGGGCTGCTGCCGCAGGACGACTTCGGCATGCGCGCGCTCGACGCGGTGTTCGGCGCGGCGGCGTTCCTGTACGTGTTCGCGCTGGGGCGGCGGCTGGCAGGCACGCTGGCCGGCCTCGTCGCGGCATTCGTGCTCTTCATGTTCGAGCCGATGCAGCTCGAGCACGGTATCCGCGGCAACAACATGGAGGCGGTGCTCATCCTCGCCTACGCCGGCGGGATGTACCACTTCGTCCGCTGGGTTGAATCCGATCAGATACGGCGCCGGCGTGCGCACGCGCTGGCGGTGGCCGCGTATTTCACGCTCGGCTTCATGACGAAGTTCGTCGCGGCGCTGTTCCTGCCCATGGTGTGCGTCGCCGCGCTGATCGTGCGGCCCAACGGTATCCGGCAGACGCTGTCGTCATGGCGCGACTGGGTGTGGCCCGTCGCGCTGTCCGCGGCGGCCATCCTGCCCTGGTTCGTGTATCAGATCGTGCAGACCGGACCCGACTTCTGGCGGATCATCTTCGGCCAGCACGTCTACGATCGCTTCACCGCGTCGCTGGATCCGGCGCACCTGTTTCCCTGGCACCACTACTTCACGCACACCTGGCGCGAGTTCGACTATGCCGGCATCCGCTGGATCACGGTCGCGGGCCTGATCGCCCTCGTCGTGCGTTCGGTGCGCGGCAACTGGCTCGCGCGGGTGTCGCTGATCTGGTGGCTGCTGCCGTTCGCCCTGATGTCGCTCGGCACGTCGAAGCTGTATCACTACGCGTACCCGTTCCTTGCGCCGCTGGCGATCGGCGCGGGTGCAGCGGCGGCGTGGCTGCTGGAGATCGCACTGCGACCGGATCGGCTGCCAGGCGCCGGCCGCCGGACGCCGGTGTTCTCGTCGTGGTCGCCACGAGCCGTGCGGGCGCTCTACTGGGCCGGCACCGCCGCCGTGCTCATGGCCGCGCTGACCGCCTATTCGGGTCCGGTGCAGCTCGAGATCGGGGGCGTGAGGCTGTTCAGCAACTCGTCGGTCGTTCGCCCGGCAGTCGCAGGCGCGCTCTGCTGGGTCGTCGCGGGGCGCGTCGATCTGCTCGTGACCGTTGCGAGCGTGGTGACGTTCGTCGTGCTGCTGCCGTTCGGGCTCTATCCGAAGCGGTTGGATCGGTTCCACATCCCCGACTATCCGATCCGCGCGACGCGCGACTGCGCGGTACAGGTGCACGCCTCCGGAACGCCGACCCGCGATGGTGTGCTGCACGTCTCCGGCGATCTCCATCATGGGTTCTATTACTACCTGCGCCATCTCGGACGATGGCGCCCGGACGACACCCTGCACGCCCTAGAGCTCCATGTGGATGAGCCCGGGCGCCACACACCGGTGATGCTCTCGAAGGAGGATTACCTCGCAATCGGGGGGACGCTGCCGGAACGCGCGTCCGAGCCGCCTCCAGATTCGCCGGCCGGCGTACTCGACGTCGCCCGCGCTGCCGGACGCCTGCGCGTCGTGCCAGCCGGCATTCTGATCTCGGATTACGTCGTCATCCTGTTGCCCGGACCGTTCGAGCGCTGCGTCCAGCCGGCGGTCGATGCTGGAGCGTGGCGGCTTCCGGGATAACATTCCGACATGATGCTGAGGCGACTGACGAGCGCAGCTTTGTGTGGTCTGGCCGGCGCAGCCATCGCGGCGTGTTCGCCCGAGCCGGCGCCTGCTGCGAGCAGCACGCCCCCTCCCGCGCCGCCAACGGCGGGCGCGCCGGCGCCCGGCGCGATCGATCTGTCGCGGGAATCGATTGGCGGCGAACCGGTGGCGTTTGTCGCCCTGGCGGGCAACTGGGTCGTCGCCGAAGACGAGGGACAGAACGTGGTGATGGTGGACGGCCGGACGTGGACCACCGGCACGCCGCCAGCGCAGCTCGACAAGAAAGCGGCGATCGTCTTCCCGGCCGACGCGGCGGCCTTCGCCAGCCGCGTGTCGAGCGGACTGAAGTTTCCGTTTGCCGTCGCGCGGGACGTTCCCGAATTCAGCAGCGGGGAGATCGCGGTCCGGTTCAAGCTGGTTGGTGGCGAGTCCGACCAGTTCGCGTCGATCCTGTTCGGCCTGCAGCCGAACGCCGATCATCTGGCGCTGCGTTACAACACGAAGGACCACGACATGGCGCTCTGGCGCGTCAAGGACGGCGAGCGCGAGCGGATCCATCACGGCGGCGTGGAGACGAAGGTCCCGTTGGGTGAATGGCGCCTGCTGCGGCTCGTGGTCAACGGCGCCGCGATTGAAGGCTATCTGGACGACCGGCGCCTGTTGACGTACACGCTGTCCGAGGCGCCGCGAGGCCGCGTCGGTCTCTGGGCGAAAGCCGACTCGGTGACGGCGTATAGGGACTTTCGCGTGTCAAGTTCGAAGTGATCCGCCTCCGCGCGGCGCGCTTCGGCGGGATTCGCCGCCTGCATGTCGACAGCGACAGGCGGCGAAGCCATGAGGAGAGGGCGATGAGTAGACGGCAAACGGCATTTGCGTGGGTAATGATCCTTCTCTGCTCGTCCCTCGCGGCGCTGCCGGCAGGGCAGGCGGCTGCCCAGAAACACTTTCCACCGAAGGGCGAGTGGGCGCGGCGCGACGCGGCTGCGCTCGGCCTCGACAAGGCGAAGCTCGACGAGGCGATCGCCTTCGCTGTCGA
>CAZGVW010000046.1:0-21977 GCA_964529265.1 uncultured Phycisphaeraceae bacterium | reverse complement strand
GGCGTTCGAGTGCGACCCCGGCGTCTCGAGCGTGGACATCCACTGCTGCGACGACACGGGCACGGTCCCGGTGTGCTACGACGTTGACTTCTACAACGTGACGAACCTGATCCCCGGCCGCGCGTACTGCGTGACGGTGGTCGGCGGCCTGAACCCCTGGTGCGTCAAGACCGATACGAAACTCGGCTGGTTCGACAAGAACTGCAACCTGATCGGCGGCGAGGACGGCAAGGACGACGACAGCGGCAATCCCTCGCCCTATTCAAACCTGTGCGTCTTCGCCGATGGCGACGGCGCGCTGCGTTTCGGCGTGACCGGCGGCGGCAGCGGCGGGGCGGATGATCAGCCGATGACCCGCGGTGGTTTCGATTTGGCCTGGGTCGGCGACTGCAACTTCAACGGCCTCGAGGATTCGCTCGAGGAGCGGTTCTTCTTCTTCCTGCGCGTTCTGGAAGTGCTCGACGTCGGCTCGTTCGAGTACCGCCCCGGCGCCAGCACGAAGGATGAGACGCGCGACCTGGTGATCCGCTTCCCGCGGCGCGTGTGGGATGATGAGGATGCGCTCATCTGCCCGCTGCTCAACCAGATCTGTCTGGTCGGCGCAAGGGCGCCGCTCGAGGCGGGCGAGGCCATCGAGTCGTTCCTCGATCACGGTGTGTGCGGCGGCTATTGCATCAAGATTCAGCTCGCGGAGCATGTCGATCCCAGCCAGCGGCCCGCCTTCCCGGCGCCCCCGGTGGCCATGGGCGCTCGCTCCGACATGAACAATGACGGTTTCGTGAACGCTTCAGACCTTGCTCAGTTGCTCAGCCACTGGGGGATCGTGTCCGCCCAGTGATCGATCGTTTGACCCCGCGTTGAGGGCCGTGGCGGCGAAGGCCGCCATCGCCCCCTTGCAGCGAAGATTGAGTTCGTAGGGTCCGCCCCGTCGGGCCCGGGAGTGAGTGTGAGATGAGTCTGGTTCGAGCCCTGCTTCCGTCCCTGTCCGCCGCGGCAATCGCCGGGGCCGGCGCGGCGTTCGCCATCCCTCAGGCGATCCCGACCTATACGTTCTGCGAGGAAGAGGACAACGACCTCTGCACCGAGCACCAGGTGCTCGACGCCTCGCTCGCGGTCATGCAGACCGGCGGCGTCGAGGAAGTGCGGGACTGCTTCTACCTCACCGGCAAACTCCAGAAAGACTGCGTGTGGGATCGCGAGCCCAAGTGCCAGATCCGCGCCTACGGCAAGCCTGAGCCCGCGAGAGACTCCTCCGGCCGCGTGGTCAACGGCGAGTTCTGCGAGCCGCTGGTCGCCACCAGCGTCAACGGCGCCATCCTCGGGCTGGCCCCCAACTCCGATGGCACGATCCGCCTTGCCGTCGGCGCGCTGCTCGACGGGTTCGATGGCACGTTCAACGGCCTCGCCCAGAACGATCTGCACGGCGAGACCGGCACGATCATCATCGAGATCTTCGAGACCTTCGGCGCCCGCGGCACGGGCAGCGACGACCCCGACGATTCGTACGTCTGGACGGGCCTCATGAACGGGTCGGATGCGCTCCGCGTCGCCTTCTCGGCGGAGCCGCTCCGCGGCGGCGGGACGTACAACATCTTCTGCCGCACGGACCGCGGGCAGACGGAGATCTGCTGGGACGTGGATTTCTACGAGGCCCGCAACCTGTTGCCTGGCCGCGCCTACTGCGTGACGATGGTCGGCGGGCTCGATGAGTTCTGCCAGAAGACGCCCATCAAGCTGGGGTGGTTCGACAAGAACTGCAACCTGCTCGACACCGCAATCGAGGGGCCGCACGATCTGCCGACCCTGTGCGTCTTTGCGGACGGCGACGGGAATCTGCGCTTCGGCGTCTCCGGCGCCCAGAGGCGGTTCGCCATCCCCCTGCCGCGCGAGGAGGGGCCCACGAAGCAGGTCCCCGGCGACTGCAACTTCAACGGGCTCTACGACCCCTATGAGGAAGACTACTTCTTCTTCCTGACGCTGCTCGAGGTGCTCGAGGTCGGCTCGTTCGAGCATCACCCGGGCGCCAGCCTGAAGGATGGCTCGGCGGATCTCGTCAACCGGTTCCCGCGCTCCGTGTGGGATGATGAACTCGAACTCGTCTGCGGCCTGTTCCCGGATTTCCCGCTGCGCCCCGGCCCCTGCCCGCTCCTGGCCGGTCAGGCGCCGGAGAAGTTCTTCGCGCACGGGATCTGCGGGGGCTATTGCCTCAAGATCGAACTGGCCGAGCACGTGAGCCCGGGTGAGCGGCCCACGATGAATCCTGATCCATTCGTGATGTCCAGGCGCTCCGACATGAACGGCGATGGGGTGGTCAACTCATCCGACCTCGCCGTGCTGCTGAGCCACTGGGGACAATCGTCTGGTTTCTGAACTGAGCGGCTTGCGGCGGTCGAAGGGCCGCCGCGGGCGATTGGACGCTGACTCGGGTTCAACTTTCAAGAGGAGGATGTCATGTGGAGAAAAACGAGTCTTGCGGCCGGCCTGGCCGCCTCTCTGGGCGCCGCGGCGGCGTACGCCGTTCCCCAGGCGATTCCGACCTACACGTTCTGCGAGGAGGAGGACAACGACCTCTGCGTGCTTGCGCAGGAGATCGATGCCAGCCTCGCGGTGGCGATGACGGGCAACGTGGAGGAAGTCCGCGATTGCTTCTACATCACCGGCAAGCTGCAGGAAGACTGCGTGTGGGACCGGCAGCCGAAGTGCGCGATGCGGGCCTTCGGCAAGCCTGAGCCGGCGCGCGGGTCCGATGGCCGCGTGATCAACGGCGAGTTCTGTGAGCCGCTGGTGGCGACGAGCGTGAACGGGAGGATCCTGGGCTTGGCGCCGAACTCGGATGGAACGATCCGTCTGGCGGTGGGCATCACGATCGATGCGCTCGACGGCACGGTGAACGGCCTCGGCCAGAACGAGCCGCACGGCGACACCGGCGAGGTGACGATCAAGGTGTTCTGCGAGGGCGACGACGACGGCCCGGCCCGCGGCCTTGAAGAGGATCCCGACTTCGAGTACGTGTTCCGGTTCGTGAACGGCTCGGACGGCCTTCGCGTGGCGTTCGAGTGCGATTCGGCGGTTGAGAGCGTGGATATCCACTGCTGCGACGACACGGGGACGATTCCCGTGTGCTACGACGTGGATTTCTACAACGTGACGAACCTGATCCCCGGCCGCGCGTACTGCGTGACGGTGGTGGGGGGCCAGACGCCTTCATGCGAGAAGACGGATACGAAGCTCGGCTGGTTCGACAAGAACTGCAACATGATCGGTGGAATCGACGGCTACGACGATGACAGCGGCAATCCTTCGCCGTACTCCAACCTGTGCGTCTTCGCCGACGGCGATGGCGCCCTGCGCTTCGGCGTGACCGGCGGCGCCGAAGGCCCGTCGTTCTTCACGGGCGAGGGCGGAACGTTCAACGACACCGGCAACAACCAGTCCGGGGCGCTGGTCTCCGAGATCTTCGTCGAGGACTCCGGCCCGATCGACGACATCACGGTGTGCCTGAAGGGTTTCAGGCACGAATGGATCGGCGATGTGATCGCGACGCTCATCCACAAGGACACCGGCACCAAGATCAAGTTCATTAGCAACGTCGGCAACCCGATTCCGACGGGCGGGGACGGGTACGACGGCAATGTGGACGGCGAATACTGCTTCAACGAAATGGCGGACGAGGATTTCGAGGACGCCGCAGCCGCGAACTCGTCCAACGGAACCGGCAGCCATGGGGTTATTCCGCCAGGCACGTATCGCAGCATCGACCCCGAGAACCCCGACGACAACCTCACCGCGTTCATCGGCGAGGATCGCCAGGGCACGTGGTGCCTGATTCTTGAGGACACGTTCTCGGAAGAGGCGGATGGCGCCATCACCGAGTGGTGCCTCTCCTTCGGCACGGACATGATCGGCGATTGCAACTTCAACGGCCTCGAGGATTCGATGGAGGAGGACTACTTCTTCTTCCTCGTGCTGCTCGACGTGTTCGAGATCGGCTCCTTCGAGTATCGCCCGGGCGCCAGCACCAAGGACGACACGATCGACCAGGTGATCCGTTACCCGCGTCGGGTCTGGAACGATGACGACGGCTTCCTCTGTGACCTGCTCGAGAACATGGAGCGCTTCGATGTCGAGCACTGCCCGCTCGACGCCGGCCGGACTGTGGAATCCTTCTTCGATCACGGCGTGTGCGGCGGCTACTGCATCAAGATCCAGCTGGCCGAGCACGTCGATCCGAGCGAGCGGCCCACCTTTCCGCCGATCACCGTCGGCGGCGCCGGCCCGGATATGAACAACGACGGCTTCGTGAATGCGTCGGACCTGGCCGCCCTGCTCAGCCACTGGGGCATTGTGACCCAGTGATTCGCGTCTGGGTTCTGGTCTGAGACAGTTCGTTTCTTCACATGCGTCCAAAAGGGGCGCGGCGGCTTGGCCGTCGCGCCCTTTTCCTATTGAGCGGCGTCCGCGGCGCGCCGATCGAGCAGGATCGTCACCGGCCCGTCATTCACGAGCGAGACCTGCATCGAAGCGCCGAAGACGCCCGTGGCGACCATCAGGCCGTGCCGCTCGCGCAGGCGCCCGATGAGCGCCTCCAGCAGCGCCGCCGCGGCTTCCGGCGCCTCCGCACGCGTGAAACTGGGCCGCGTGCCCTTGCGCATCTCGCCCGCCAGCGTGAACTGGCTGATGACCATCGCCTCGCCTCCGACATCGAGCACGCTCAGGTTCATCTTGCCCTCGGCGTCGGGGAAGATGCGCAGGTGGGCGAGCTTGTCGGCCATCCACTCCATCTCCGCCGGGCCGTCGCCGCGCTCGACGGCGACGAGCGCCAGCCAGCCGCGGCTGATGGAGGCCTCGTGCACGGCGTCTTCGCCTGTGCGCGCGGTGACCGAGGCGTGCGCCACGCGCTGCGCCACGGCGATCACGGGGCTTCTCCACCATCGCCGCGGTGGTCCGGACCGCCTGCATCCAGCGCATCCACACCGATGGAGCCGATGACCGCGACGAGCGCCGCGCCGGCGGCGAGCCACAAGGGCGCCTTGGGGGCCCGGAGCGCAAGTCCATCCACCACAAGGTGATAGCCGAGGCCGATGCAGGCGAGGCCGATCACGATCTGCGTGATGGGGGAGAAGGTGCGCAGGGCCGCGCGCTCGCCCCCGCGCGAGCCGCTCTCTTCGCGCAGGCGCCGTCGCGCCAAGGTGAAGACGAACACTCCCGCGACGCCGAGGCCGGCGCCCGCCAGTGTCTCCACGATGCTCAGAGGCGACATGCCGTTCGGCGCCTTCCCGTGCCGCGGATCAGAACAGCGCCGCAGCGCACGAACTGACCATGCCCATGCCCTGCTGGTCCATCGCAGCCATGTAGTGCAGCATGCGCACCGATTCGGGCTCCACGATGCGGTACACGGCGACCATGTTTCCCACGCTGCACCAGCGCGTGGGATTCTGCTGCCACGCCATTGACGCGACCATTTCCTCCGGCTTGCCGGATGCGAAGAGTTCGAGCATCTCGCGATCGTGCTGCAGCACGCTGTTGCGCGCGGCGACGACTTCCTGCTCGTCCCCGGCCAGCGGCTTCTGGTCGCCGAACTGCGGGCCGACGTGGCTGAGGTCGGCGGAGGAAACGATGAGCGTCTTGCCGGGCAGCGCGGCGAGCGTCTTGCGCATCGCATCGACGAAGGGCTGGAACGCCAGGCCATCGCCGTCGTAACTGTCGCCGTTGTTGCGCGCCGGGTCGTGCACGAGCGCCGCGAACACGGGCACGTGCCCGCCGTCGTCGCGCGGGCCGAAGACGTGCTGAATCCAGCCGACCTGGAGTTCGATCGAATGCTCCCGCTCGTGGTCGTAGCGATGCTCGAACAGCCGCTCCGCGTCTTCATTGCCGAGATTCTCGCGCAGCGAAGCCAGCAGCCCGGCGTCCACGTCGCTCCTGCCCAGCGGCGTCTCGAAGCCCTTGTCGCAGCCGCACACGCCCGACGCCGTGCCGAAATGGTTCGTGCCCAGAATCACCACGCGATCCGGCTTGTCCACGACCCGCAGGCGGCCGTACACCATCGCGTAGTTGAGCCAGCCGCGACCGTAGTCCAGATGCGGCGCGATGATGGCCTTCGGCAACTCGTCGAAACTGGGATCGGGCGCATCCTTCAGTGCCTCGGCAATCCACGAATCGAACTGCCTGCGCAGTTTCTCAGGCCCGAGCGATGATTTCTGCTCCTCAGACGCCTCCTGCCCGACGTCGCGCATCACCAGCGCATCGGCGAACTGCGCCGTGGACGCCGGCGGCAGGTGCGTGCTGGCGTCGAACTCGCGGCGGAGCCGGTCGAGCATCGCGTCGAACTTGGGGCCCTCGATCAGCCCCGCCTCGTCCAGTTGAGCGACCAGGTGCTCGAGCATCTGCCTCGTCAGCCCGCCGCCGACGCGGGTCACGATCGTGTTCAGGTCGTGCTCGCCGGTCATGTGGGGCAGGATCGCCTGCACCGCGGGCGCCGTGAAAACGACACGGTCGGAGATCTGGCGGGCGTCGGCCAGACCCAGAAGGACCTGCTCCCCGTGCTTGGCCGCGAAGCCGCGGACCGGTCGGAGACGAGGACGGGCCTGGTTGGGCGCTTCCGGATCGAATGCGGGCTGGGGTCGGTCGCCGGGTCCCTTGCGGGGATTCCCGGGGTCCCGGGGGCCGGGACCCTGCGGCGTGTTCGGCGTGCTCTCGCTCATAGGTCGGCAAGTGTAGCGGGGGAGCGCGGGGCTGGTCCCCGCGGCGAGGGCCGCTTCGGGCGTCCGGTGGACGCCGCGGCGGGCATTGCTACACTGCTCGGCCCGTTTCCGCACCCCGGCGAGGCCGGGCTCCGCTTCGGATCAGTCTTCACCTGGATCACGCGCCATGCTCGAGAACCTGAAGCCCGGACAGACCATCCGCGTCACCATCACCGCCGCGCCACGCCGCGAGCGCGATGTGGACACCCTCGAGCGCCTCATGCGGTTCAATCCGGACGCGAAGCGCACGCTCAAGCACGCCCAGCGCCGCCGCGATCAGACGCTGCTCGTCCGCGGCCGCGGCGGGCGGCCGTGGGTCTCCCGCGTGAAGGCGTCGCAGGTCGTCCGCGCCGAGTTGGGCGCGGCGTGGAGCATGCCGTACTTCCCGCACATCGCCCCGGATCTCCGTGCGGTGGAGCGCCTGGTCAAGGTCTCGCCCGCGTGACGCCATGACCACTGCGCGAAGACAACGCGCCTCTCGACAACTCTTCGGACGATTCATCGCGCTCTCGCTCGCGATCGCCGCGATCGCCGCGGCTTCTTCCTGCTCCCCCAAGCAGCAGACGCCCGAAACGACGATCCAGAAGGTCGTGTACACCGTGCGCGGGCGTGTGGCGGCCCTGCCCGATCCGAATCGGCCCGCGTCCGAGTTCTTCGTCCACCACGAGCCGATTCTCGCCTTCCGCGAATGGCTGCCCGATGGCCCCCTCGGCATGAACGAGATGACGATGCCCTTCCCGCTCGTTGAGGGCGTGTCGCTCGAAGGCGTGGCGGTGGGAGACCCCGTCGAAGTGACCTTCGAGGTCGAATACGACCTCGCGGCGTCGCCGCCTTCCTCCCAGATTCAGGGTTTCCACGCCACGGCCGTCACGCCGCTGCCGCCGGAGACGCCGCTCGCGCTCAAGCAGACCGACGAGCCGGCCGCGCCCGAATAAAAAAACGCCCGACGCTCGTCTTGGGGCAAGCGCCGGGCCTCGTGGGGGCTCGACGCCGTGAGAGCGGCATCGAGCCTTGTGGGGGTCAGAATTGGGCCGGCGGCGCGAACCACCGACCCCCACAAAACCAGCCCCGGCCCCGTTCTATTCCCCGCTCCCCGAAAAAAACTGACAACCCCTACGAGCGCCCCCCGCACACAGGCCCTCCGGCCCCCGACGCCGCCGCCCCCATGGCGGCCCCCAGCCGTTCCAAGGCCAGAGCATGGGCCTTGTGGTAGTTCTCGGACAGCCGGGCCCAGTCGAACCCCCGGGTCGCCCGCTCCGTGGCGTTCCGGAGGGCAATCCGCTCCCGCCGGTCCATGCGGCAGTAGTCGAGCAGGATCTCGGTCAGTTCCGCGGCGGAGTCGTGGAACGACCGGCCCCGCCGGTGGACCAGCCGGTAGCCCAGTTCGCCATGCCCGAAAACGTGCTCCTGGAGGTGTCGGCCGAAGCCGGAAAGGTCGCTGCTGACCGACGCCACCCCCGCGGCGCCGCATTCCAGCGGGGTGTAGCCCCAAGGCTCGTAGGCGCTGGGAAACACACCGAAATGGCAGCCTCGGACGAAATCCTCGTACTCCATGCCCCACAGGGGGTTGTCCGGGCTGATGAACTGCGGGTGGTAAACCACTTTGACGGGGTCATCGGCGCGATTCGTCATCCACAGGGCGCGAATGTGGTTCAGCACCGGGTCGCGCGACTCATCGTCCAGCACGTGCGTGATCGCCGCGGGCAGGCTGGATGACCGGAACGCATGCTGCGTGCGTCGCAGGCGCAATGTCCAGTATTCGTCCACCAGGGAATCGAGCGGCGGCGCCTCGCTGGCTGATGCCGCGGCGAGGAAGAGGCGCTCATCCACCTGCCCCGCGATGCGCCGGCACACTTCGCGGAGTTCATTCAGCACGCCGCGCTCCTGCAGGATCTGCGGGCTGATCGACCGCACCGGCCGGTTCGTGACGACGAAGAACACGACGGTCACGCCGAGATTCGCCGCCTTCAGTTCGGCGTTCAGGCGCGCCATCGCCTCCAGCGAGAGATCGAACCCCTTGTTCCGCGGCTCGAAGCGCCCGGACGTGAAGAAATACAGCGTGCGATCGAGATCGAACTGGTATGACGGGAAGAAATGCCCCATCACGAAGCGATCGATCCGCCGCTTGTGCTCCAGGTGCAGCGCCTGGATCTCGTTCGGCGCCGGGGAATGCGAGAGATCGAGCCCGTTGGGCAGGATCACATCCGGCTCGCGCCCGAGCAGGCAGCGGCACTCCTCGCCCGTGATCGATGACACCGTGGTGAACACGTGCGCCCCGTGCGCGCACGCCCGCTCCACGCCATGCTGCGTCGTCACGAGATAGCGCGACGCCTCCTCCTCGTGATTCAGCCACGGCAGCCTGTCGTAGAAATCGTGCAGATTGGAGGCCAGATATCGTCCAAGCAGCGTGGCGTGCGTGGTGAACACCGTCCCGATCGGCAGCCGTGCGTGCCGGATCATCGGGATGGCCAGCCCGCCCATCCACTCGTGAAAATGCGCAATGACCGGCCGCGCCGCCCATCGCGCCGCGCGCTGCGGCGCCGCGGGTCCGTTCACATCCGGCGGCGTCAGCGCCGCCGCGGCGTTCGCGCTCGATGCATGATGGCTCACCGCTGCGAGCAGGCGGTACACCGCCTCCGCGAACGTGAGCACGCCATTCGTCAATCCATCCGCGTGCACGAAGGAGAGATTGTGCTCCGCCCACATCCGGTGCTTCAGGCCATCCAGCGCTTCAGGGGGCATCCCGTGCTCGAGGAGCACGGTCCGAGGCCGCCCCGGGATGAGCCACCGCCCGTGATGCACACGCATCCCGGCGTCGCGCAGCACGTTCACCGCGCGACCGAGCGCGCCCTCAGGCCTCGTCGCCTCGAACTCCAGCGCCGCCGCCGCTTCGTTGTACGGCCCGATGAGGCAGTACCGGTCCCCCCACCGCTCCACCATCGTGGCTGCCTTGCTCTTGATGACCTGGTTGATGCCGCCCAGTTTGTTGCAGACTTCCCAGGCCGTCTCGAAGAGCAGGGGGGCCTCGGGGCGGTCGCCCGTCGGGCCGGTGATGGAGAAGCGCGCGGATCCCGGCTCTCCGGGGGCGGGGGCAGAGCCTCCGATCGCGGAGACCCCCGGGGCTCCTGTGCCTCCGGCTCCGGGGGCTCCGGGGCTTCCGGGGCTTCCGGGGGTTCCGGGGGTTCCGGGGCTTCCGGGGGCGCCGGCTTTTCCATTCCGCTCTGGCATCGTCCTGATTCTAAGTGGCCGCCGCCATTCACCGTGCGCGCAAAATGACCCTGTCAGGCTTACGATCGGCACATGGCGAGGGTGTCTGGAGTCCAATCAGCGCGCAAGCCCGCCGCGGCGGCGCGGGAAACCGTGAAGGTGCACCGCATTGAGGTGTCCCACAGGGTTCGCGAGGACGACCCCCGGGCCGCCGCCATCCGCCGCGACGCCGAGCGCCTCGGCGTCCGCCCCGAGGCCGTGCGCTTCGCGCAGGTGTACCTCATCCGCGCCGGCCTCGACGAAACCCGCCGTGCGCGCATCGCCGAACTGCTTCTCGCGAGCCCGATCCTCGAAGAGTGGCGGCCCGGCGCCGAGCCTCCCGCGCCGGGAGCGCAGATCATCGAGATCCACCCGCTCCCCGGCGTCATGGACCCCGCGGCTCAGACCGTGCGTCAATCCGTGCGCGAGATCGCCGGTGTGGACGACGTGCAGGTCACCACCGGCCGCCGCTTCGATTTCGCCGGCGTCACGGGCGAAGAAGCGGAGACGCTCGCGAAGCGCCTCCTCGCCAACCCCGTCATCCACGCCATCCATCGTGAGCCATTCATACCGGATGACCTCCCCCGCGGCATTCCTGCGAAGTTCGAGATCCGCCGAATCCCGCTGCGCGATCTTGAAGACGAAGCCCTCCTCCGCCTCAGCCGCGAAGCGCACCTCTTTCTGAGTCTCGAAGAGATGCGCGCCATCCGCGATGAATACCGCACACTCGGCCGCGAGCCCACCGATATCGAACTCGAAACACTCGCCCAGACCTGGTCCGAGCACTGCGTGCACAAGACGCTCAAGTCGCGCATCCGCTACCGCGGTCCGAAGGATGAGCAGCGACTCGATTTCCGCGGCCACCCCGGCCACACCATCGAGCCCGATGGCTCGGTGATCATCGATAACCTGTTGAAGAGCACCGTCGCCGCGGCCACGCATGAACTCATCGCCGAAGGCGTCGATTGGACGCTCTCCGTCTTCGTGGACAACGCGGGCGTGATCGAGTTCGATGACCACACCGCCGTCTGCGTGAAGGTCGAGACGCACAACCACCCGAGCGCGATCGAGCCCTATGGCGGCGCCGCGACAGGCGTCGGCGGATGCGTGCGCGACATTCTGGGCACGGGCCTCGGCGCCAAACCCATCGCGAACACCGATGTCTTCTGCGTCGCCCCGCCCGACATGAAGGAGATCCCAGCCGGCTGCCTGCACCCGCGGCGCATCCTCACCGATGTCGTCGCCGGCGTGCGCGATTACGGCAACCGGATGGGCATCCCCACGCTGAACGGCGCCGTGTGGTTCGATGAGCGGCACGTCGGCAACCCGCTCGTCTTCTGCGGCTGCATCGGCGTCATGCCGCGGAACAAGATCAGGGGCGCGGCGCGCCCGGGCGACCGAATCATCGCCATCGGCGGCCGCACGGGGCGCGACGGCATCCACGGCGCGACCTTCTCTTCCGCGGAACTGACGGAGACGCACGCCGATGAGTTCGCGCACGCCGTGCAGATCGGCAACGCGATCGAGGAGAAGCGTGTGATGGACGCCATCCTCCGCGCCCGCGACGTCGAAGGCGGACCGCTGTACCACGCCATCACCGATTGCGGCGCCGGCGGCTTCTCATCGGCGGTGGGGGAGATGGGCGGAGCGCTCGGCGCCGAGGTGCATCTCGATCGCGCCCCCCTCAAGTACGAGGGCCTCACCTACACCGAAGTCTGGATCAGCGAAGCGCAGGAGCGCATGGTCCTCGCCGCGCCGCCCGAGCGCCTCGATGCCCTGCGGGCCATCTGCGACGAGGAATCCGTCGAACTCTCCGACCTCGGCGTCTTCGGAACACCGGACGCAGACCTCATCCTCATCTACAGAGGCGAGGAAGTCGGCCGCATGCCGATGCAGTTCCTGCACGAGGGTCTGCCGCAACGGGTGCGCGAGGCCGTGTGGCTCGGCGGCGCCGCGCCTTCCCCCTCTCCCACGGTAGTGGGAGAGGGAGGGGTGAGGGCTCTTTCCTCTCCTCCTTCTACGCCTCTTCCTCACGTCTCCGACCTCCTCTTCCGCCTCCTCTCCCACCCCAACATCGCGAGCAAACGCTGGATCGTGCGGCAGTACGACCACGAAGTGCAGGGCGCGACTGTGCTCAAGCCCCTCGTCGGCCCCGATGGCGAAGGCCCGGGCGACGCGAGCGTGATCCTTCCCGTTCCACTTTCGCGCCGCGCGCTCGCCGTGGGCTGCGGGCTCGCCACAGGAATCGGCGACCCCGCCATCGGCGGCGATCCATACATCATGGCCCTCGCCGCCATCGATGAGTGCGTGCGCAACCTCGTCTGCGTCGGCGCCGACCCGGACCGCATCGCCATCCTCGATAACTTCTGCTGGCCTTCGTGTCAGAAGCCCGCGAACCTCGCCTCCCTCGTGCGCGCCGCCGAGGGCTGCTACGACGGCGCCAAGGCCTTCCGCACGCCCTTCATCAGCGGAAAAGACTCGCTCAACAACCAGTTCACGATCGAAGACGGCCGCACCATCGAGATCCCGCCCACGCTCCTCATCACCGGCGTCGGCGTCGTGCCCGATCGCGAGCGCTGCGTCACCATGGACGCCAAGCGCGCCGGCAACCTCCTTTACATCGTCGGCGTCACGACCGATGCGCTCGGCGGCTCGCACGCGCAGCGCCTGCTCGGCGCCGCGTCGCCCAATCCTGAACTCCCCGGGGTCAATCTCGACCTCGCCCCCCGCGCCGCCTGCGCCGTCGCCCACCTCATCCGCGATGGCCACGTGGCCGCCGCGCACGATTGCTCCGATGGCGGCCTCCTCACCGCCGTCGCCGAGATGCTCATCGCCGCCCACGGCGGCCGCGGCCCCACGCTCGGCGCCACGCTCGAACACATCGATGACATCCCCCGCGAACTCACGCACAAGCGGGCCGAACCCGCGCACCGCCTCCTCGCCCTCTGCTTCGCCGAAACCCCCTCGCGCTACGTCCTCGAAATCGCGCCGGAGCACGAGGATTCCGTCAAACGCGCCCTCGCCGACGTCCCCCACGCCGCCATCGGCCGCATCGATGAATCCGGCATGCTCACGCTGGAAGCCGCGGGCATGCGCGCCCCCGTCCCCGACCTCAAAGCCGCGTGGCTCAGCCCGCTCGATTGGTGAATGAAGCCGCATGATCCCGCACCCCCGCGCCATCGTCATTCGCACCGCCGGCACGAACTGCGACGCCGAGATGGTCCGCGCGTTCGAACTCTCCGGAGCGCGCGTCGATCTCATGCACGTCGATCGGCTCATCGCCGATCCGTCGGCCCTCGCCTCCTGGCACATCATCGGCTTCCCCGGCGGCTTCTCGTATGGCGATGACGTCGCCTCCGGGCGCGTCATGGCGATGCGCCTGCGCCTGCGCCTCTACCCCGCACTGCGCGACGCCGCCCGCCGAGGCGTCCCGATGATCGGCGTGTGCAACGGCTTCCAGACGCTCGTGCAACTCGGCCTCCTCCCCGGCCCCGCCGATGGCGCCTGGCCCGAGGATGAGCCGCCCCGCCAGACCTGCGCCCTCACCGATAACGCCGGCGCCCGATTCATCGACGACTGGGCCCGAATCGAAGTGACCTCCGGTTCCCCCTGTGTCTGGACGCGCGATCTCTGCGACCCTGACCTTCCTGCGGAAGCGCGCGACGATGTCCTGCGCCTTCCCCTCGCCAGCGGCGAGGGCCGCTTCGCGCCGGAATCGGAGGACACGCTGCGCACGCTCGAATCCCGCGGCCAGATCCCCCTGCGCTACGTGGACAATCTCAACGGCTCCATCGGCGCCGTGGCGGGCGTGTGCGACGTCACCGGCCTCATCTTCGGCCTCATGCCCCACCCCGATCGCTACCTCGATTGGACGCTGCACCCCTTCTGGACGCGCCTGAGCCCCGCCATCCGCCGCGGCGATACGCCGGGGCTGCGGCTGTTCCGCAATGCTGTGGAGCACGTCCGAGCCGGGGGAGGCGTCGTGGCGCCGGATCTTGGCGCGAAGCCGCTGGGCGCAAACCGGGCCGAGGTTGTGCGGTGAACGCGGCGGGCGGGGAGGTGATCGAGCGCGACGTCGCCTGCCTGGGCTGCGGATACAACTTGCGGGGGCTTGTCGAAACTGGTTCGTGCCCCGAGTGTTCAGCGCCCGTCCAGCGCACGATCACCGGAGATGCGCTGAAGTTCACAGGCGTTCGGCATATCAGGCGTCTGCATCAAGGGGCCTTCCTGCTCTCGCTGATGTTCGGGGCTCACCTCGCGGCGATACCTGTTGGAACCTGGCTCACGTTGGATAAAGACGGCCCGAGTATTCCGTGGCTGGACGCTGTGCACTTCGCCCTCCTTCCAGTGCTCGGCTGTTTTGCTTGGTGGCTCCTGACCTCGCCGGACCTCGAACGGCTGCCGGAACAACGGAAGACGCCGCTTCGGCTTGCCGCCCGCGCCTCCTTCCTCGTGCAGGCGCTGCTCTTGGGCGCGTTGATCGTGTTCCCTGATTCGCGCTACTTGGTGGGGATCGCCAGTGCATCTCTCGCCGTGTGGCAACTCGCTGGCGCTGTGCAACTGGCGTACATGCGCTCGCTCGCCCGGCGGCTTCCGGACGATCTGCTCTACTCGACCGCGGATCGCCTCATGTGGTCAAAGGTCGTGCTCGCCGTGCTGGGGGCGTTCGCGCTCATACTGTCGTTTCCCCTGGTCGCCGGAGCGCTGGGTAAGGGGGCGGTGGCGGTCATGGTGATCTGTGCCCTTGGCTCGCTGGTCACCGGTGTTCTGTACATCGTGCTGGTTGACCGTCTCCGCCGCGGCCTGAAGATGGCTCGCCGAGAAGCAGAAGCGCGGGACGGCGTGCGAGTTCCTGTCGTTGCGCAGCCGGGAGCGTCCGATGCATGACACTGCCCCCGGATTGCCCAGGCTGGAAGCCGCCGCCCCGGGTGGAACGGGGATTGAGCGCGACGTCGCCTGCGTCCGCTGCGGCTACAACCTCCGAACGCTCTCGCACATCGGAGCGTGCCCGGAGTGCGCAACGCCCGTTCAGAAGTCATTCCCGGTCGAAGCACTCGCCCGCGATGTCTCATGCGTGCGTTGCAGATACAGCCTGCGCGGCCTCTCGCCCTACACCGTGTGCCCGGAGTGCTCCACGCCCATCGAGCGCTCCCTCCGCGGCGATCTGCTCCGCTTCAGCGCGCCGGAATATGTCCGCAGCCTCCACCGCGGCGCGTTCCTGGTCACGCTCATGTTCGGGGGATACCTGGCCCTGATCCCTCTCGCGGTTTTGCTGCACGTTCAAGCCGTGGGCTTTGCCTCGTTGCTCAGGAGCGCCGTGTTCTACACGATGCCTGCTCTTGGGTTCATCGGCTGGTGGTTCTTGACGAGGCCCGAGAAGCCGCGCATTGAGAATGATCGGCATGCAGCGGTGCGGCGGACGATCCGAGCATGCGTGCTGGTGCAGGTCGGCCAGTCTGTCGCTGTCGAGGTTCACGGGGCAGTGAGCGCTGGTGTGACCTTCAGCCCTGTAGCGTTTCTGCTCGCGATCGTGGGCTTCCTTGCCTTCGCGACGCAGTTCATCGCCGGGTTGATCCATGTTCGTACGCTGGGTCGGCGCATTCCCGATGAGCGCCTCATCAAGTGGGCCACTGCGACGCTCTGGGCGTCCATTCCGCTCGCGCTCATCTTCGGGTTTCAGACGTTCGGCTCGACAGGGACTTCGCTGATTTGGATCATCGTCGAAGTCCTCGGCGCTCTGATTGTCGTCCTCTCGTATGTCTCCATCATCGATCGCCTCCGTCGCAGCCTCAAACGCGTCCGCCGCGACGCGGCAGCGATTCACGCCGCGGCGTGAGCGGTCCATCGTCCGCCGCAACCGCCCACCGCCCCTTCGCGTACCTTTTCCAGCCAAATGCCCCCGAATCGCACTCCCATTCCCAACGCCGAGGCCAGCCCCTACGACCTCGCCCCCTCCACCAAGACCCCGAACGACGCCCGCGCCGCCGAGGTCATCCTTGTCGATCGCCCCTGCATCCGCTGCGGCTACAACCTGCGCGGACTCGCCATCGGCGGCCGCTGCCCCGAATGCGGCGAACTCATCACCCGCCACGCGAAACGCCTCATCGATGATTCGCTCGTCCTCTGCCCCACCTCCTTCATCACCGCCTTCGCCACCGGCGCGTGGCTCATGTTCGCCGGCTCGGCGATCGCAGCGATCACGATCGCGCTCGTCGTCGCCGGCGGCCTCTTCGGCGCGTT
The DNA here is from genome assembly GCA_964529265.1 of uncultured Phycisphaeraceae bacterium. GTDB lineage: Bacteria > Planctomycetota > Phycisphaerae > Phycisphaerales > UBA1924 > CAZGVW01. The sequence continues at coordinate 5,751 of CAZGVW010000046.1, read as the reverse complement.
CTTCGGCGGTGTGCGAGGCCTCTTCGGCGCCATCGCGCCCATCCACCTCCTCGGCCTCGGCGGCGGCGCATGGCTCTGCGGCATGCTGATCCTCAACCTGCCGCGGCCCAAGCCCGCCGCGCTCGGCGATAAGCCCCGCCCCGGCGGCGAATGGGTCGCGCTCCGAATCACCGCAGGCGCCATGCAGTTCGCCGGCGTCCTCGGCGTCGTGCTGGAGCAGACCACCGGCGCCGTCGCCGCGGCGTTGGGCCCCACGCCGCCAATTCCGCCAAGCATGCTCCCGCCGGTCATCGGAATCCTGATTCTGATCGGCGTCGTGGGACTCATCCCCACCATGCTCTGGCTCGCCAGAGTCGCCGACTGGCTCCCGGATGAGGACGGCGCCCGCGCCTTCCGCGGCGCCGCGTGGTGCGTCATCGTGGTGATCGGGCTCCAGATCCTCTTCGGCCTCCTGAGCCTCGTCATCGTCGGCTCCGGCTTCCTCTACATCGCCGGGATGCTCACCAACTTCTTCGCCACTGTGACCGGCTTCTACATCGTCTGGCGGCTCTATGACCTGGCCCGCACGGCCACATGGGCCATCCGCAACCACCACGAGGCCGAGGCCCAGGCCGCCCGCCTCCGGGCCCGCGTCGCCGCCGAGGCCGCCGCGGCTGACGCCGAACGCCGCCAGAAGGAGCCCTTCGGCGGCCCACTTCCCCCCCTCCCCTGACCCCCCGGAGGGCCCTTCCGGCGACGGGGCCGCCCGGACCCGCCCGACTGGCAATCCAGCCCCGTTTCTGCTCTGCTACCCTCCGGCCGCAGCCTCCAGGCCGGGCGGCCGGCGATCCCGCCCTGTCGAGGGGCCATCGAACCACGTTCAGCAATCACCCCGGCGACGCCGCGCTCCCCGGAGAGCCGTCGCCGCCTTCGGGAGCCTCCTCGCATGGCGAACCAGCGCGCCTCCTCGACCGAAACACGACACCGCCCGGTCGAGGTTGAACCGCCCCCCCGCGCCACGCCGTCCGCGCCCGGCGTCGACAGGGCGAAGACCGGAACGCTCCGCACCGGCGTCGTCGGCGTCGGCCGCATGGGCCGCCACCACGCCCGCGTCTACACGGAAATGCCGGGCGTGAGACTCGTCGGCGTCGTCGATGCTGACGAAGACCGCCGCGAAGCCGCCGCGGAGCGCCACGGCTGCTCCTCCTTCGACAATCTTGAAGAACTCCTCGCCGCGGGCGTTGACGCCGTGAGCATCGCCGTCCCGACCACGCTGCACCTGCCCGTGGCGAAGCCATTCCTCGAATCCGGCGTTGCGTGCCTCATCGAAAAGCCCATGGCCACCGATGCGGCGGAAGCCCGTCGCATCATGGAGATCGCGGAGCGCACCGGCGCCGTCCTCCAGGTCGGCCACACCGAGCGCTACAACCCCGCCGTGCGCGCCCTGCAGCGCGAGCGCCAGCGCCAGCCCGTCGGCGGCATCGTGCCGCGCTTCATCGAGGTGCACCGCGTCAGCCCCATGACCTTCCGCAGCGTCGATGTCAGCGTCGTCTTCGACATGATGATCCACGACCTCGACGTCGTCCTCATGCTCATGGACGGCGCCGAGCCCGTCGATGTCCAGGCCTCCGGCGTCCCCGTCATCACCGAGCACGCCGATGTCTGCAACGCCCGCCTCACGTTCGATCGCCCGCAGGGCAAGTGCATCGCCAACATCACGGCCTCGCGACTCGCTTTCAAGACCGAGCGCAAGATCCGCATCATCGGCGACGATTCATACGTGAGCATCGATTACGCGAAGAAGGCCGGCCTCGTCGTCCGCCGCACCGCCAACGCGCTGCAGCTCGAGGAAGTCCGCTCCGCCCTTCGCTCCGGCGCCGATCTCAGCGACCTCAAGTACGACGACCTCGTCGCCCTCGAAGACCTCAAGATCGACGACGCCGAGCCGCTCCGCATGCAACTGGAGGCCTTCCTCGACGCCGTCCGCACCGGCCGCCGCCCCGATGTTGACATGTACGCCGGCTTCGCCGCCGTCCGCACCGCCGAACGCATCGTCGAAGCCTGCCGCGCCGACTGGTGATCCGAACTTCAGTTGTGTCCGCTGAGAGAACCCGGAAGGGCGCCGTGGTGCAGCCTTGGCTGCACCACGCGTGACGCGCGAATCGCGCAGTCCTCAGTCCACGTACTCCCACACCGTCACCGCCAGCCGCCGCACGCCCCACTGCAGCGCGATCTCGTGCGTCGGATACAGCAGGTCCAGACGGTTCCCCTTGATCGCCCCCCCGCGATCCAGCACCGGAATAATCCGACCCTCGTCATACCCCGGAACGCTGATCAGCGTGCCGAACGGCAGCAGCCGCGTATCCGCCGCCGCCAGCTTCATCCCGTTCGTCCACACCGATTTGTTGCTCGCCGTGATCCCGTCAGCCCACTTCCCGCACGACCGCTCGTCCGGGCTGTACGCCGTCGTCACCATCGTGATCGTCCGCACCGGCCGGCACGCACGCCCATCGAAGTAGCGGATCTCCTGGTCAACCAGCTCAACCACCTCGATCTCGACCTCAGGCTCAGCCTGCGCCGCGGCATCCTCGATCACCGCCTCCGCCACCGGCCCCGCCGGCGCCGGCGCCGCGGCAATCAGCGCCTGAACCGGCGCCTCGCCGCCCACAGCCCCATCGATCGCCGCCAGAGCCGGCGCAAACGCCGACTGCTTCGCCAGCGCCGCCGATGTCGCCACCAGCGCCGCCGCGGCCAGAAACGCCGAGGCCTCACACAGCGATCTCGCGAACACAAAACGACGCGTGCTGCTCGGTGTGCTTGTCTTCATTTGTGCGCCAACTCCTTGCGCTCGCGGCCTTCGTCCGGCCGCGTCTTCAGGCGGGCCCTGGCCGGCCCCGCCTTCCGTTGTGCCCCGAGACCCGTGCTCTCGATCCGTCGCTCTCGACGGTCTGTGCTTCCGAGCGGGGGCCGGCGCCCCCATTGGGGTGATGCACGAGGATACCCGACCCTCGCCCGCCCGCCAGTCTCCGTACCCGCGGCCGGTCCAGATCCAGCCCCAAAGGTGGACCTGTGAAGCCTGTAGCGGCGCAATCGCCCTCCATCTTGATCACATTCCGCGCTCTCGGACCCCATCTTCACACCCCCCGCGCGCCCCACACCCGCCGCCCCTCCTTTTCCCGGACCGCCCCGGCACGTTGCAGGTATTCCGTGAGCGCACTTCGCCCTCCGACCCCCTCTCCCCGGCTTTTCCGGGGGCGGGGAGAGGGAGGGGTGAGGGGCTCTTTCCCTACCCCTCCTTTCCCTCTACGCCTTCGCTTTCATACGCACTCTGCTTTTCACGTCCGCGCCCCCGCCCCCGCCTCCACCATCGCCATCCCCCGGAACTCCTCCACATCCAGCATGTCGATCTGCCCCGCCTCGCGCCCGATCGCATTCGCCGTCGCGAGCGCCAACCCCTCGCGCAGCGCCTCCTCCCACGTCCCATCGCGGATCGCCACGCTCAGAATCCCCGCCACCATGCTCTCGCCGCTTCCCACCGTCGCCACGATCCGCCCCGGATGCACCGACACCCGCCCGATCCACATGTGCTCCCCCGTCGCCAGAACCGCCCCATCCGCCCCGCGCGTCGCCACCACCACGTCAAATCGCCCGCCCGCCGCCATCGTCATCGATCGCGCCGCCTCGATGATCTCGCGCTCCGTCTCCACCGGCATTCCGGACACCTGCTCCAGTTGACGCCGGTTCACGCGCAGCATCCATCCCCCGCGCCCGCCCAGCCCGCGCAGCGCCTCATCGCTCACGTCGATCACGATCCGCGCCCCCTGCGCAGCGCACCGCCCCACCATCCGCCCGAACTGCTCCGGCTCCACACCCCCCGGCAGCGACCCCGCAAAGCACATCACCGTATCCGCCCGCGCCAGCATCGCCAGCTTGCTCGCGATGCGCTTCACGTCGTCCGGCTGCACGATGAACCCCTCGTCGCGCACGCTCGATTCCGTGTCGTCGATCGGATCGATAATCGTCACGTTGTCGCGCGTCCGCGCCCGCACGATCAGAAACTGGTTCACGATCCGCCCGTCGCCCACCCGATCCAGCCGCTCCTCGAACATCCCCAGTTCCCCGCGGCCGACGAACCCCGTCGCGATCGACCGCACGCCCACCGCCCCCAGCACGCGCGAGATCGTGATCCCCTTCCCCGTCGGGTACCACGCCACCACGCGCCCCGTTACGCGCTGCCCCACCTTGAACCCCGGCGCCTCGATCACGCGATCGACCGCCGGGTTCAGCGTCACCGTCACCATCCGGCTCTGCGGCATCCCCGCATCAGACCACATTCACGCCCCCACGCCAACCCCCACCCGCATCGACCCCGCTCCCCACACCCACACCCACACCCACACCCACACCCAACCCCCTCCGCGCTTTCTCTCCTCCGCCCGCCCTCCCCTTCCCCCTTCTTCTCCTCCTCATCTTTTTCTCCTCGCTCTCCACTTCTTCCACTCTCTTCTCCTCTCTTCCTTTCTCTGTGTCCTCTGTGCCTCAGTGGTGAACTCCCCTCTCCCCCCTTCGAACTCTCCGTGATGAACTCCCCTCCCGCGAGCGCCGCAAACTCCCCTCGCAAGACTCTCTACGATGCCCCGGTGACCATCGAACTGCCGCAACTCGCCATTGTCGCGCTCATCGGCCTCGCCGCCGGTCTCGCCGGCGGGCTTCTCGGCATCGGCGGCAGCATCATCATGATCCCCGGCCTCGTCCTCCTCTTTCACGATGTCCGCGCCGAGATGCAGCACGTCTACCAGGCCGCCGCCATGGCCGTGAACGTCGCCGTCGCGCTCCCCGCCACCATCCGCCACCAGCGCGAGGGCGCCGTGCGACGCGATCTCTTCGTCATCCTCCTTCCCGCCGCCGCGATCGCGATGATCATCGGCGTCCTCCTCTCCAACCGCATCCCCGCGCTCACGCTCCGTCGCGTCTTCGCCGCCTTCGTCATCTACGCCGCCGCCGCCGAACTTCTCAAACTCTTCAAGCGCACGGCCGATCACCCGCCCGAGCACGCCCGCATCACCATCCCCCGCGCCGGCGCCGTCGGCGGCGCGATGGGCTTCGTCGGCGGACTGCTCGGCGTCGGCGGCGGCGTCATCGCCGTCCCGCTCGCGCAGTGGCTCTGCCGCCTCCCCGTGCGCCAGGCCATCGCCACCTCCGCCGCGGCCATGGTCTTCACCGCCGCCATCGGCGCCGCCATCAAGTTCACCACACTCCCCGGCCTCGGCCTCTCGCCCTCCACCGCCGCCGTCCTCGCCCTCCTCCTCGGCCCCTCAGCCATGGTCGGCGCATGGATCGGCGCGCACCTCACCCACCGCCTCCCCCTCGACGTCATCCGCGCCGCACTCGTCCTCCTCCTCACCGCCTCCGCCTGGCGCATGGCCGGAATCTAAGCGCGCAATCTGCGGCACACGGTGGCACAGGCGTCCCGCCTGTGTCGCCGCGCAGCGGCGAGCGATCCCCGATACCCGCCCCACCCCCGCTCGGCGAAACCCCCTCCCTTTCAACCCTGCGAATGCAACAACAGCCGCCCAACCCGCAAGGCCCCGGGGGGGCCAGTGATTGTTGCCCGGCGCCAGCCGCGCCGCGGTTGGCGCCTGGACAGCCCCCCCAAATCCCTCTCCACCCCGGAGGGGTGGACGACCGCGCCCGCGCTCCCCTCCTGCGCGCCCCCCGCCCCCACCCCCCGACACGTCGCCGCCCCGCGTGGCGTCACCCCGGCCCGCCGCC
>CAZGVW010000045.1:0-5717 GCA_964529265.1 uncultured Phycisphaeraceae bacterium | reverse complement strand
ATCCGGGACAACCTTCGAGCCCTCGAGCTGCGGTCGAACTACGGTAGCCGGGCGAACCGCCGCACGGTTCGTGAGACGTTCATGCGGGCGCTGCGAGTGCTCGAGCAGCGCAGGGAAGAGGCCACCGTCGGTGGCGGTGCCTCTGGTTCCGAGGGCTCCTGACCGACTCTCACAGCCGCGGATGAGCGCGATCTTCCACTCGACTCCCTCACCGACCGCAGCCTTCCGCCTCGCGGTTCCCGATGGCCGGCCGCAGAGTGGGTCAGGAGCCGCCCGAGCCAGGGGCACCGCCACCGACGGTGGCCTCTTCCCTGCGCTGCTCAAGCACTTGCAACGCCCGCATGAACGTCTCACGAACCGTGCGGCGGTTTGCCCGGCTGCCGTAGTTCGATCGCAGCTCGAGGGCTCGAAGGTTGTCCCGGATCCAATCGATCAGGAAGACCGCGCTTTCAGCGTCGCGCCGCGGGGTCTCGCCGGACCGGACCCAGATCGCGTTCGTAAAGGCGTCGTGCGTCGGCGTCCACCAGGGGTTCATCGGTGCGTGGACGTGCTCGGCGGCCACGCCGCCTTCGAGATGCGCGTAAATCCACGCCGGCTGCGAGAGCGTGATCGATCCAATGAACCGCTGCGTTTGCTGATGGCCCTCCGCCGACCGAAAGGACAGGACGTCCTCGCTATTCATCACCAGGGTGACGGTGTCCCACGGGAACAGCGAATCGACGAGAACCTCGATTTCGACCTCTTTCGGCGCGGTCGTCCCGATCTCGATCGACTCGCCGGGTTTCCTCCCATCGACCGTGAGAAGCAGCATGGCTCCATTCGTCGTGAAAGCCCGCCCCTCGGCCAGTCGCTCGAGCCAGGCCTCGTGAGTGAACGGGCGCTCGTCAAGATCGACATAAACGCGCGCCCCGCCGGCAGGCAGGTTCATCACCGACGTGAGCGTGCAGTCCGTGCCCGCGGTAATGACGACGTCGAAACCGCAGCTCATGAGCCTCTCCCAGAGGAGCGCCGCTGCGCGTGGCGCGACAGCGTAGCCTTGGAGTTCGATCGCGCTGAGCGAACCGAGCGCGACGTCAACCGGGCACTCCAGGGCGATGCTCTGCTGCTGCCGGAGGTGCGCGAAGCTCGGGAATGCGCCCTGCTCCTGGTATCTCAGACAGGCTTCGTGATTCGTTGGATAGTCGAAGGGGCGCGTGAGGCTCCCCATGAGACCGGTGAACACTGGATCGCTCGGACGAATGACGCCGAACACCGCCATGTGGCCGTACACCTCCGAGCGGTACTCTTCCGAGGTTCGCAGGATGTGATCGTGATCGCTTTCGGGCTCATCGCGTCCGGTGACACGGTGCGCCATGTGCACTTCGTCGCCCTGGCTGTTGGAGGAGAGCAGGTTGGCGTAGTCGAGGTCCTCCGCTTCGACGATCATTCGCAGGAGCTCGTTGGTGATGTCCTCTTCCTCGTAGAACGAGCGTCGGCCGTGGAGCCGCAGCCAGTCGGGCTTGCCGCCGACCGGATGGATGTGCCCGTCGCCTGAATAGAACCCGCGGGCGTTCATGTCGAGGGCCCGGGTCATTCGGATCACCGTTGGCTCCTCGCCCCGCGTGACCGTCCGCTCGACGATGGCATACTCCAGACCCTTCCGCACGTACAGGTCCAGCTCGGTGGCGGTCGTGCTCAGCCTGAACGCGCCGCTCGTGTAGAAGTACTCCGCGCCGTTGTAACGCCCCGGCTGCTGGCTCATCACCCAGGAGAGCGCGCCTTCGGGTACAAGGTACTTCCGCGCCGCCGCGTCGTATGTGGCCACTCTCGCCGGGGTCCGATTCCCGCTCTGATCGACGACCTCGAATCGCCAGTCCGACTGGGCCGCCGCGGACGACGCGATGATGATCTGGGCCGTTCCGGCCACAAACGAGGTGACGAATCGAAAGGCGTGGAGCCGCATACCGATGCACTCCGGGGCGGGGCACGCGCAGCGATCGACGCTCGCGCGGGGGTCCGATTCTTCTACAGATTCTACACCGACGCCGATATCTGCGCCCAGTGTGGCTCGTCGGACGTGGGTCAGCGCGATCGTGTGCCAGACCCAGATCCAGCCGATCACGACGCAAGAGCGGCTCTCGTTCACACTTGCAGACAGGAATGGGCCCCAGGCTGCATCGATTCCCTGCCGGAGCTTGAAGAACAGATGGTCAACTGTGCCGAGAGGCGTCAGGCCGTGCGGCGCGCAAGATCCGCCACGACGGAGAGATACGGGTCGGGCGGCCCGATGAACGGCTCCACGAACCGATCCACGGGCGGGACACGTGGTTCAAACAAATGCCAGTTGCCCCGATTGAAGCACGAACGCCCACAAGCATTGGCATGTGGGCGTTCGTGCCTTTTTGTGCCGCAGCACTGAGCAAGTTCGCACCCGTCTGTGGATGTGCGCACGCACGCCGCTCACCTTGCTCCTTGGCCAACAGCATGTCGGCCTCGCGCAACTTGGAGATGATCTGCTCCGTCTTGAATCACTACGTCGCCAGCGAATGTGACCTCCTTGGTCCAGCCACGGTAAACCGTACCGGAAGATGTACCAAGTTGAGAGGGCAGGTCAGTTGTCGGCCAAGTTGTGGCCGGAAAGCAGAGTTCACTTCACCGAGTTCATTCCCTCCTTCATCCACTGCTTAGCGGTTCCCCGCCCGTTGTAGATCAACATTCGCGAAGCCGCATCTCCGGGGCATTACCGCCACGGACCGTCCTTTGTGACTCGGACAAACGACTCGCCGTCATGTCGAAAGAGGCCTAGCGTTCCGCCCAGCCACAGCCGTCCGCTGTTGTCTTCCTCGATGGTGAACGCGACCGACGTGATGCCATCCTGCTCATTCACTTTGGTGAATGCGTTGCCGTCATATCGATACAAGGGAGATCGCTTGCCGGAGAACCACACGTTTCCAGATCGACCTTCATGAATGCACCAGATCTCTTTGCCTTCGACGATTCCCTGCTCGGTGAAGTTTGTAAAGTCCCTTCCATCAAACCGACTGATGCCTCCGTGAATCGTCCCGAACCAGATGTTTCCCGACTTGTCTTCGAGAATGCTGCCGACGGCATTGTTCGGCAGGCCGTCGTGTTCGGAGATGTTTGTCAGTGTCTCTTCGTCATAGATGTACGCTCCTCCGTTCGTGCCGAACCACACCCGTCCTTTGCGATCCACCATGATGCAATGCACGAACTTGCCACTGGTCACGCCTCTGGTCGGATCGGGCTGGGCTTCCGGAAGTGCGAAGGGGGAGAACGTTCTACCGTCAAATCGGCAGACGCCCTCAATCGTGCCGATCCACATCACACCGCTCGCGTCAACAGCCATGCTCCAGACATCACGGCTGATCAAGCCGTCCTTTTCGCCATAGCTCGTGAATGACTTCCCATCGATTCTGGTGATGCCACCCGTTGTTCCACACCATATGTTGCCGGCCTTGTCTTCGACAATCTCTTTGATCGTGACGCCCCGGCCCAGATCATCCACGATGCCGTAGCTGGTCAAAGTACTTCCGTCGTACCGAAACAGGTCGCATTCGCCGCCGATCCAAAGCACTCCGCGTGAATCCTCAAACACCGATCGCACGACTCCGCTTATTTCCGCGGTTGGGTCGACGTCGATCACGAGAGAAGTCGAGCGCGGTTGCACATCTCTCGTTTGTGGCAAGTGGATAGCATCTTGAGATGAGGGCGGCTGATCGAGTGCGGACGCAGGACGACTGATCGTGTCGGATCCTTGTGCGGATTCGGGCTGTTTGGTGCACCCGATGGTCAAGAACGCGATGCTAACGATCGAAACAAAGATTGACCTAAGCATGAGCCGGGATTCTCCATTGGGCGTTTCGCCTACGACCTTCGTCGCCATCGAGCATGAGTGTAGCATGATCTTTCTCGTTGGCGGCCGATTCCGCGCTCCGCACCATCAATCCGGGTTTGAGTTCGGCGCAAGCGCGAAGCCGCACGTTACACCCCCCAATGGTCCGCCAACGCCCATGGGGAGTTCACTCAGGATGGATGGAGGTTCACACGATGGTTCCGTGTAGGGGACACCTCGCAACGCTGGTGCTTGGAGTTGCTATATCGACCTCCACGTCCTGCGCGAGATCCCAGCAACTGTCTTCCGTTTCGGAGTCGATCGACTCGTTGATGGCCAGCCTCCAAGAGCAAGGATACTTCGTCAGCGGAGCGGTCGTTGCCGGTAGGAACGACGAAGTCTTGTACGAACGCGGCTTCGGACTGGCGAACGTCGCCGAGGGCGTGCCGTTCACGCCGGACACGCCCTCCCACGGCGCGTCCATCACGAAGACTCTGACCGCGACCGCGATCCTGATGCTTCAAGAGGAAGGTCGCGTTCGCCTGAGGCCACTCGCGTTGAGACGTCACGAACCCACGTGCCCCCACGCGGCTATAACGTCAGTGGTTCGGCGCACGGTCGCTGTCCCGAATGTGGCGCGACGTTCGATCTCGAAGGGCGTCGCCGTATACCCGCCGCACCAAAGCGTCCGTCGGAACAGTGCCTCGCGCTTCAACGCATCGTGCTCGCGCAATGCATCGAGCGACTGCTCCGATAGCCTCACACGCACCTCTGCCAAGTCGACACGACTCGCGTCGACGGAACCGAACACACGTGCAATCTCGGCCGCAACTATGAGATCGCTGTTGTGGCGGATCCGTCCCTCGGCCGACCAGTCCTCATTCGAGAGGAATCGCGTGAACGGAAGGCCGAACCCGCCCTGATTTGCACAGGAGCCCGTCCGGAAGGCGGGCTCTTTGCCCGTTCAGCCAAGGTAGTCTCGCAGCGCCTCGATCAGCATCGGAAGATCCTCCGACACCGTGTCCCACACGCGGTCGTGATCGACGTCGTAGTAGGCGTGGATCAAGCGATGCCGCATTCCGACGATGTCAGCCCACGGCAATGCCGGTACCTCGGCCTGCGTCGCCTCCGAGACTCGACTCGCCGCCTCCCCGACGATCTCGATGCATTTGACCAGCGACAGAACCAGCATCCGATCGCGGTCCAAGTCCGCGCGCTTCCGTCCCGCGGAGATCCTCGGCGGCGTCGAGCATATGCCGAAGACGGACGACATCGGGGTCAGGCGGCATACTGCAGGACGGCCTCGGCGATCACCCGATCGCGAAAGTAGCGGCTCAATTCGGCCGGCGTCCGGAGGTCGACGGGGCGGCCGATGAGATCGGCCAGCTCGCGCTCGATCCGGGCCATCCCGAGCAGGCCGCAGCGGACGCCGGGCCGGAACTCGACGAGCACGTCGACATCGCTGTCCGGACCAAAGTCGTCGCGCAGGACCGAGCCGAAGAGGGACAGCCGCGCGATCCCATGACGCTGACAGATCTCGGCCAATCGCGACGCGGGGAGATGGACATTCAGTCGGGCCATACGTCTTCAATCATATCGGCCGATCCCGGCGCCGGTGCTCGGAGGGTCAATATCGGCCGGAGGGGAACGCGGCCACGCACATGTCAGGTCGCGGCGACATGACCACGGAGCAAAGGCCTGGGCAGAATGCCTCAGAGCAGTCGCGCCGATCGACCGACCGCGTGTCCGCCGATCCAGCCGCGTTGATCCAGCCGTGCGTCCGCGAGCACCCGGTTCCCGGTTGCCCAGCCGCGCGTTCGGCATCGCCCGTGCGCTCGGCGACGCCAGGCTGCCGAGGCCGGTGATCGGAATCGCAGGATGTGCG
>CAZGVW010000044.1:0-5932 GCA_964529265.1 uncultured Phycisphaeraceae bacterium | reverse complement strand
GTGAGTGCGCGGGGGCCGCGGTCGTCGCAGATGGCGACGACGGAGTTGGTGGTGCCGAGGTCGATGCCGATGATTGGATCGGGGGGGTTGGTGGTGTGTGGTTCGGCCATGGGGGGAAGTGGAAGGTGGGAGGTCGAGTGTGGCATGTGGGAGGGGTAGACGGTAGGCGGTAGACGGTAGACGGGGGAAGGCGGAGAAGACACCGACCGATCGGAGGTGGTGTATAGACCGGAGACATCCCTGACAGCGGGATCGGTGGCGCGGGCGACACGTTCGGCGCCTGGGGATGCGCGGCGATGCGCTCCGGGGGATCGGAATGGGAGTGTGCTTTGAGGCGATATTGGGTGTTGCGCGAGCGCCGACGGAACCTGGGATCGGGGCATGTGTCGTTTGGGAGGTGGGATGGTGTTTGAGTTGCGCGCCTGCAGTGGGAACCTGCTGGTTCCCTCGGGGCCTCCCTCCGGCGGAGGGGATGGTGCACGATGCGGTTCGTGGCGGCGCTGCGCGGCGGGCGCGCAACCGGGCACGGCGGGCCGTGCCCCTACCGGGGGGTGCGTGTCCAAGCGAAGGGCGTGGATGGGGCTTGATTGGCGTGTGAAGACACCGACCGCTCAGAGCAGCGGTCGGTGGCACGATGCGGCGCGCGCGCCGCACTCCGGGCAGGGGTGGTCTGCTGTGAGCCCGTGGAGGGGGTAGCCGCAGACCGCGCAGCGATGCGATGCGCGGCGGCGGGCGATGCGCGCGCGGATCAACGTGAAGCGGAGTAGGAGGAGAAGCGAGGCGGAGAGCAGGATGTTGGACGCGAGGCGCGGCCAGTTGGGGCAAATCGGCAGCGATCGGGAGAGCGACTTGCGGCCAGTGGGGTTGGAGAGAATCAAGGCGCGGAGGACCGGGCCATCCGGCCCGGAGTCGGATGCCCAGACGCCGCTGAAGCAGCGGAAGGGCCAGCCCGCGGTCTTCACGACAAAGACGTGATTGGATGCTTCGGGAGCATCGGGGTGCAAGCCGGGAGGAAACGCGCACCACGTGGGCGGGCTCTCAACGACATTGTGCCTGATGGGCGCCAGGTGCGGCGCCTCGATCCAGACGCGCGCTCCTCGATCCGCTCCGCGAGGGACGGTGTAGCCGAGCACCGCGCGTGAGCCGGATGAGTAGACGCTCGCGCCGGCGCGCCAAGGCGCGATGGCGGACGCCCACGCGATGGCGAGAACGATCGCGGCGCCGAGCACGAGCGCGAGAGCGATCGGCGCGAGTACGCGTTGAAGGGAGCGGGCGCGGGCGGAGATCGTGGCGCGGGGATGCGCCGGCGCGTGCTGGTTGTGTGATTGCGCTTCCGCCATTGGGGGAAGACTAGGCGATTCGGGGGGATGTGGAATACGGAATACGGAATACGGAATACGGAATACGGAATACGGAATACGGAATACGGAATACGGAATACGGGGGAGCGGGGCGGGAGTGCGCGTGGAGTTCGGGGTCTTGGGGTGATGTTCGAGTTGCCTCCCTCCGGCGGAGGCGGGCCAGTTCAGAGCGCTTGCTGCGCGGCGGGCGCGCAACCGGGCACGGCGGGCCGTGCCCCTACCGGGGGGGTGCGATCGCATGCTCAAGCGGAGGAACCGCTTGAGCATGGCGCACGGGAGAAGCGCGACGGCGCGCGACCGGCCTTCTCTTCACTGACGGCGTGTTCGAGGGCGTGTCCCTCGCTTGCGCTTCGGGCTCGTTGGGAGCGCGGAGAGTTGCGCGTGGGGAGCGCGCTGTGGGGAATGAGTGCCCGTTGCGGATCGGCACTGGTGGGCAAGTCACCTGGCGCCCAAAGTGGGCATCGACGCGTGGAGCGGCGCGTATGGCGCTTCGCGCTGGTGGGCAAGCCATCAGCGGTGCTCAACGAGCGCCGACCGCTCAGGGCAGTGGTCGATGCACGAGGTGGCGCGGGTGTGCATGAAGACACCGACCGCTCAGAGCAGCGGTCGGTGGCACGGGTGGCACGATGTGTCGCGTTTGCTGCGCGTCGGGCGCACAACCGGGCACGGCGGGCCGTGCCCCTACCGGGGGTGCGGAGGCGCATCGCGCGTTGTGTCAGGGATTCGGGGTGTGGGCGAGGGTGAGGAAATCGGGGGGGAGGGGGATGATGTGGGTGGGGTGGTTGGCGGCGAGTGTGGGGATATCGGAGCGGGTCTCAAGGCGCACGTCGCCGGTGGCGTAGAGGATGAGGACGCCGCGGGAGGCGGGTTTGCGCTCGTAGCCGAGGATGCAGCGGGGGTTGTGGGTCGCCCAGGCGGCTTGATCGACGCAGAACATGTAGTGGCCGATGGGGCGCCAGGGGGATTGCTCCGGCTGCGCGGCGGCGGAGCGCTGGAGGTCGTCGCGCGTGACGCGGTGTTTGAGCCAGTCGTCGAGCGTGTGGGCGCCGATGCGGACGGCGCGCGCGGGCTCGGGGCAGCGGGGCCGGATTTGCCAGGGCGGCGTGGCGCCGACGCCATCGACGACGAGCAGGGCGAGACTCGGGGGGAGAGGTTGCTTCGTTTCGTGCGATGTGTAGATGGCGCCGCCGACGGCGCGCATGAATGTGGAGGATTGGAGGGTGAATGCGCCGCAGCGGTCGCGGACGTGCATGGGCCAGACGATGGCGGCGGTCGAGGCGAGGGAGAGCAGCGCGGCGAGGGCCCACATGGCGCTGCGGACGCGTTTGCGGGCGCGGGCCATGCGCCAGGCGCGGCGGAGCGCGGGGAAGATCATGGCGAAGGGAATGGCCGCGGCGAGGAGGAGGAGCAGGATGGCGAGGACGTTGGAGTTGATGGGCTCGAAAGCGGCGGTGATTGCGGCGGCATAGGAGAGGAAGCCGGCGATGGGCGCGCCGATGAGCGCGGCGGCGGCCAAGCGGGAGTCCGGATCGGGGGAGCGCGGCGGAGTGGAGGGATCGGGCGGCGCGGTCATTTCGGGCGCTCGGGACCATGCGCGGTTGGGGGCGGCGGTTGTTGCCCTTGTCTCCATCCGCATTCGGGGCAGGAGGGTTCCGTGAGTCCGTGGAGTCGTAGGCGCAGAGGGGGCATTTGCCGCGGCGGAGGCGGAGTGTGCGGCGGGTGATGGGGAGGGCGAGGAGGGGGAGTGACCAGAGGGCCGCGTAGAGGAGGGTGTTGAGGATGAAGGGGAGGGGGATGGGAAGGAAGGGGAGGGGGCCACTGCTCTGCGAGGAATGGAGTCTAAAGAGCCAGATGCGATCAAAGTGGACGGGGCCGCCGGTTGCAAAGACGGGATGGTTGGTCAGCACGACTGCGCCGCGAACGCAGAGAAGCGGCCAGCCCGCGGCCCAGCATGTGACAATGGCGTCCTGATAGTCGGAAAAATCGTGTTCAACAAGACTTAGCGCCCATGGCGGGCTGTGCGGCACATTCGGATCGAAGCGATCAACGACCTGACCGGATGGGACGTCCCGGACCGGGCCAAGGCGCTCCCACCTCGCACTCTCGGCGTCAACCTCCGGCAGGTCACCACGGATGGATATCCAGTTCTGCACGTTTACGCGAGTTCCAGGATGTCGTGCTTCGAACTCCCTGATTCGATTCCACGGCACAGTTGCGCTTACCGCTGCCATACCACCCAGGACGAGGAAGTAGGCGCACGTCCATGCGACCGCGATGCTTGTGAGCGCGCCGAGGATGAGGACGAGCGCGAGGCGCCTGATCCACCATCTGCGGGCGCTTGTGTTGCGGGGTGGTGGGGGCATGGGGCTGCCGAGGTGCGGGCGCGTGGTGTGAGAGTGCGGAGCGCGGTGGCGCGCGTGGTCATCTTGTCATAGGACGGGTGTTGGTGTGTGGGGCCACGCAGCGCCGCAGCGCCGTGACCATGCCACGCGGAAAGGTGAGTCGATTTGACCTCGCTAAACGAGGTCGTTCACGCTCACGCCGAGGGCTTCGGCGAGGCGTTTGAGTGTGGCGACGGAGGCGCGATCGGGGTCGCGTTCGAGGCGCGAGATCTGCGACTGCGGCAGATCGACCATTCGGCCGAGCGCATCCTGTGACAGGCCCCGGGCTTTTCGGATCGCGGCGATGCGGCTGCCGGCGACGCGGAGGCGCACCGACCCGGCGTCGATCCAGAGCGCGGCGGGGTCTGCGATTGACTTCAGGGCTTCGCGAGCGGCGACGGCGTCGGGGTCGGTTCGGTCGTCGAGTTCCCGGAGGAGTCGGTGTGTTTCATCCTCGTGGTTGGACGAGAGCGCCATGTCGCCGAAGTGCTTTCGGAACTCATCGATCGGCACGAGCACGTGTGTTGGGACGCCATCCTGCGTCAGCGTTGGAAAGCGTGGTGCGGAGGACATGGGGTGACACTCACTTCAAGCGTGCACGAGAGGAATCAGACTGGCAGGCAGTGCGTGACGTGCACCTGTGGCTGGGGCGGCAGGATCGCGACGCCGCGGATGACGAAGACCGCCTTGTGGCGAGATCCGAACGGAGCGTCTCGCACCTGGACTCCCGGCCCTCCGTGAATGAAACGGCCGGTCTGATACGGACTGGACTCGAGTTCTCGAAGGAGCCGGATGAACGCCTCGCGGTCGTCGTGGGCGCATTGGTCCGAGAACACGTAGTCGTTTGCTCGGGCCTCGACCTGAACGCGGAACATGCGGTCAGGATGCTACAGCGAGCGCTCGCGTGCTGAATCATGCGTGAATAGCATAGACCATGCATTCAGGAAGTCAAGTATGCGGCCGAGTTCCTCGGGTCGTGTTAGCGATCGCTAGCAAGTCTGGGGCCAGTCGGCGTCCCCCTTGCGCGATACTCTCCGGGCCATGCTGATCAGTGTGGCGTGGCTCAACAGGTTGCTGGAACCGGGGAATGTGACGGCGGACGAGGCGGAGGCGGTGCTGACGCACGCGGGGTTTCCGATCGAAAGCCGCGAGGACTTTTCGCTGCGCGCGGGGCATTCGGATTCGCGGCTGGACGTGGAGATCACGTCGAATCGCGGGGATTGCATTTCGCACATTGGGGTGGCGCGGGAGATTGCGGCGGCGACGGGGAGGAGGCTGGTGTATCCGGGGGCGGGGGGTGGGGCGGCGGGGGCCGCGGAAGGGAAGGCTCGGGGGGCGGGGTCGGGGGCCGGTGGCGCTTCCGGGAGCGCTTCCAGGGCGACGCCGGCGCACACGTTGACGAGCGTGGAGAACCGGACGCCGGAGGTGTGCGCTAGGTTCACGGCGCGGGTGATTCGGGGGGTGAAAGTGGGGCCGAGTCCGCAGTGGATGGTGGATGCGCTGGAATCGGTGGGGCAGAGGTCGATCAACAACGTGGTGGATGCATCGAACTACGTGTTGTTCGAACTGGGGAATCCGACGCATGCGTTCGACATGGGGGCGCTGGCGGGGAAGCGGCTCATCGTGCGCTGGGCGCATGAGGGCGAGCGGCTGACGACGCTGGATGAGAAGCAGCGCGCGCTGCGCGGGGATGAGCTGGTGGTGGCGGACGCGGAGCGGGCGCAATCGCTGGCGGGTGTGATCGGCGGGCTGGATTCATCGGTGACGGAGCGCACGAAGGACGTGCTGCTGGAGGCGGCGACGTGGGATCCGGCGACGATCAGGCGGGCGGCGCGGCGGATGCAGATCAGGACGGATGCCTCGCACAGGTTCGAGCGGGTGGTGGATGCGCGGACGATCGATGCGGCGTCGGCGCGGGTGGCGGAGATTATTCTGGAGACGGCGGGGGGCGAACTGGCTGAGGGGATGATCGACGAGGGGCGTCCGCTGCCGGAGACGAAGGTGGTGGCGATGCGCGCGGCGCGGTGCAGGGCGCTGCTGGGTGAGGAGATCGAGACGGCGACGATGTCGCGGCGGCTGGCGGGGCGGGAGTTTGGGAATGCGGTGGCGGCTGGACCCGGCGCGGCGAACCGGGCCACCGGAAAAGGACCCGGCCCGGAGAGCGGGGCCACGGGGAAAGGACCCGGCTCG
>CAZGVW010000043.1:0-18851 GCA_964529265.1 uncultured Phycisphaeraceae bacterium | reverse complement strand
GCGCGCCGGGACTCGCTCTACCATTGAGCCATCGGGGATCGATTCGCGCACTCAGCCGCGGAATCCGGGCCGTTCGGACCGGATTCCTCGGCCGCGGGGAGGGGAAGGGTACACAGGGCCGGGGGAGGGGGCAATGCCCGCCTGAGGCCTCTGTGGACGGGGGGGTTCAAGCCGTGGCGGTGGCGGAGGCATCCTTGCGGTCGTGGGGGCCCTCGTGGCACACGCCGCCGCGGCAGGGCCTCACGATCGCGGCCATCGCCAGGCCCGCGAGGACCCAGCCGACGGACTGCTCGATGAGGGACGCTGTCACGAACTCCATCGGGAACCGGTACCAGTTCCAGTAGGAGAGATCGATCGCCATCACGGCGAAGACACCCATGAGTCCGATGAGGATCCCGCGCAGGATCAGCGGGCCGCAGAGCATGGAGAGGATGATCGCCGCGATGAGGGCGCCGATGAAGTTGGTCGCGAACTCCGTTCCCAGCATCGTCGGCGACATGGGGGCGATATCGGGAGTGGGGTCGTACACGATGATGCCGCGGGGACCCGCTTCGTACTTGGCCTTCCAGGCCTCCATGGCCTCCTTGGTGTCGCCTTCTTCCGGGGGGAAGAAGTAGACGCTGCGCTCGTTCATCGAAGTCTGCAACTGCGGCACAAGGGCGTCGGCGTTCGGAAGGCTCTGGGTTGCGTTCTCGCCGATCTTGAGCGCCATGTGGGCGACGGCGCCCCAGGTAAAGACGATGACTGCGCCGACCAGAGCCGCGAGCAGAACCCGCAGAAGGTGCATGATGTCGCTCCTGTCTGGCGCCGCGCCGGCGACGAGCCTGGGGCGATCGCCGGGGATCAGCGTACCGCGTTGGCGCAGGAACGCGAGGCTGCGGGCGGATCGAAGGCGCGGGGAGCGCGCTGAGGGGCGAGTCGGCGTGCTTTTCTCAGGCGCAGGGGCCCCAGGCGCCGAGCAGCAGGGCAAGGTCCGAAGCGCTGGTGTTCATATCGCCATCGAGATCGCCCGCTGCGCCGCCCCAGGCGCCCAGGAGAATGGCGAGGTCGCCCGCGCCGACCACGCCATCGCCATCGAAGTCCGCGGGGCAGTTGGAGACGGGGCAGCCGCGCCACGTCGCGACGCGGTTGCTGGTCATGGTGTTCGCGGAAGTGAAGGAACCACCGGCGAAGAGCGCGCCATCGTGGACGTGCAGACCGAAGGCCGTGCCGCCGACGAGGCCATCGCCGATGGCGGACCAGTTCGCGCCATCCCACTTCGCAAAGCGGTTGGCCAGGTTGCCGCCGGCGCTGGTGAACGCGCCGCAGGCGTAGAGCGCGGGGCCGGAGCCGTCGTCAAAGGAGCGCACGGCGTACGTGGTGCTCGAAAGGCCTGCGCCGAGCGCCGACCACGCGGCGCCGTTCCAGCCCGCGATGCGCACCGCGGGAACGCCGCCCGCAGCCGTGAACGTGCCGCACGCATAGAGCGAGCCGTTGTACACGCCGAGACCCAGCACCTGCGTGCCGGTGATGCCGCCGCCGACGCTCGACCACATCGAGCCATCCCACTTCGCGATCTGGCTCACCGGGACCGAGCCGTTCGCGGCGGAGGTGAATCGCCCACCGCAGTAGAGCGCCGGGCCGTTGCCATCGTCATAGATGGTCATGGCCAGCACAATCGCGCTGCCGACAACGCCCTCGAGGCCGCCGCCGACATCCGACCAGTTGGCGCCATCCCACCGCGCGATGAGGCTCGTGGAGACGCCGCTGGCGCCGTAGAAATTGCCGCCGGCGTACAGATCCTCGCCGGCGCCGTCGTCATAGACGGCGAGCGACCAGACGGATGCGATATCGAGATTCACGCCCTGCTGAAGCGCCGTCCAGGTCGAACCATCCCACTTCGCGATGTTCGTCGTGCCCGCGACGCCGTCCACCGATGTGTAGAACCCGCCGACGTACAGCGCCTCGCCCGATCCGTCGTCCCAGGTGATCAGGGCGTTCACCCAGTTGTCATCCACGCCGCCGGAGAGCGGCTGCCATGCGGCGCCGTCCCACACGGCGACGCGGTTGGCTACGCCGCCGCTCACCGTGGTGAACGACCCCGCGGCGTACAGGCGCGGGCCGGCGCCGGCGCCATCGTCGTAGGTCGCGAACGAGGAGACGTAGCCATCGCTCATGCCGGGGTCGCCATGCGTGTAGTCCCAATCCGGGGCGCAACCCTGGGCGAGTGCGTAGGGCCCGCCGGCCAGCGCGGTGGCGGCGGCGAGCAGGGAGGCGACGGCGGCGACGGACGTGGTCATGAGTGTCTCTCCTCGAACGTGTGACGTGTGGCCGCCCGCAGCGGAAGAGCAACCAACTCCGCGCGAGGCGCGGCTGCAAAGGTAGCCGCCGAGCGGAACGGGATGCAAGGGAAAACCGCGTAGAATCGGGATTCGCCTGAGCGGGCGCCTCGATCACCCGACGGAGCGGCTCTTGGGCCGGAAGATCCGGAACAGCCGCGTCACGGGGTCGTAGAACTCGTCCACCACGCGCTCCTTGAGCGGGATGATCGCGTTGTCCGTGATCGTGATGTGCTCCGGGCACACCTTGGTGCAGCACTTGGTGATGTTGCAGTAGCCGATGCCCTGCTCGTTGCGCAGTTCCGCGATCCGGTCCTCGGTGTCCAGCGGGTGCATTTCGAGCGCCGCGACGTGGACGTAGAACCGGGGCCCGATGAACTCCTCGTGCTTGTCATGATCGCGCAGGACGTGGCACACGTCCTGACACAGATAGCACTCGATGCACTTGCGGAACTCCTGAACGCGATCGACATCCTCCTGGAACATCCGCCACGTTCCATCCGGCGCATCGGGCTTCCGCGGCTTGAAGGGCTTGATCTTCTTCTTTACCCGGAAGTTCCACGACACGTCCGTCACGAGGTCGCGGATCCGCGGGAACGTGTGCATCGGCTCGACGGAGACCGGCCCCTCGGCCGGCAACTGATCCATGCGCGTCATGCACGTCAGCCGCGGCTTGCCGTTCACCTCCGCGGAGCATGAGCCGCACTTGCCGGCCTTGCAGTTCCAGCGGATGGCGAGGTCCGGCGCCTGCTCGGCCTGAATCTGGTGCAGGCAGTCCAGCACGACCATGCCCTCGGAGACCTCGGTGGTGTACTCCTTGAAGTCACCACCCGAGGAATCGCCGCGCCAGATGCGGAACACACGCCGCGCCATCACTTGTTCTCCTCGATGATCTTCTTGAGGTCGTCGCGCACGGGGCGGACCGCCTCGCGGATGAGCCGCATCGAGCCGTCGGAGTCCCGGCGGAGGATCGTGTTGAACGTGGCGCCCTCGGCGGTCTTCTCCGGGCAGTCCTCCCGGAAGTGCGCCCCGCGGCTTTCACGCCGCTCCAGCCCGGCGCGGGTCACGGCCTCGGCGACCGTGATCAGGTTCTTGAGATCGAGCGCCGTGTGCCAGCCCGGGTTGTACTCCCGATTGCCGGTGATGCGCACCTGCGCCGCCCGCGGCTTCAGTTTCTGAATGCCCTCCAGCGCCCTGGCCATCTCCCCTTCATTTCGGACGATGCCGACGAGATCCTGCATCATGTCCTGCAGCGAGTGCATGACCTGGTACGGACCCTCCTCCCCGCCGGTCCGATCGAACGGCGCCAGCGCCTCACGGGCCGCGGCTTCGACCTGCCCGTCATCGACGCGGCCGGCGCCGTGCTCCTTCGCCCACTTCGCGGCGAACTCGCCGGCCCGCTTGCCGAACACCAGAAGGTCGGACAGCGAGTTGCCGCCGAGCCGGTTGGCGCCGTGCAGCCCCGCCGCCACCTCGCCCGCCGCGAACAGCCCCGGGACCGTGCTCATCTGCGTCTCGCCCTCCACCTTCACGCCGCCCATCACGTAGTGGACAGTGGGCCCCACCTCCATCGGCGTGGTGGTGATGTCTACGCCCGCCAGCGTGATGAACTGGTGGTACATGCTCGGCAACTTCTTCTTGATGTGCTCGGCGTGGTTGGAGATCTTCTCCTTGAGCCACGAGACATCGAGGAAGACGCCGCCGTGCGGGCTGCCGCGGCCCTGCTTCACCTCGCGCACGATGCACCGGGCGACGTGGTCTCGCGTCAGCAGTTCCGGCGGGCGGCGGGCGCTCTTATCGCCCGTCACGTAGCGCCATCCCTCCTCCTCGTTGTCCGCCGTGGAGGAGCGGTAGTTCTCCGGAATGTCGTCGAACATGAAGCGGCGGCCTTCCTTGTTGCGGAGAACGCCGCCTTCGCCGCGAACGCCCTCCGTGACCAGGATGCCGCGGACGGAGGGCGGCCAGACCATGCCGGTCGGATGGAACTGGACGAACTCCATGTCCATGAGGTCCGCGCCTGCGTCGTAGGCCAGCGCGTGACCGTCGCCCGTGTATTCCCATGAGTTGCTGGAGATCTTGAACGCCTTGCCGATGCCGCCGGTGGCAAGCACGACCGCCTTGGCCTGGTAGATGTGCAGGCGGCCCTTTTCGCGGTCATATCCGAATGCCCCGATCACGCGATCCCCGTCCTTGAGGAGCGTGAAGACCGTGTGCTCCATGAGCACTTCGATGCCCTGATGCACGCCGTGGTCCTGCAGCGTGCGGATCATCTCGAGGCCGGTGCGATCGCCGACGTGAGCCAGCCGCGGATAGCGGTGGCCCCCGAAATTGCGCTGGAGGATGCGGCCGTCCTTGGTGCGGTCGAAGACCGCGCCCCATGCCTCGAGTTCGCGCACGCGGGCGGGGGCCTCCTTGGCGTGAATCTCCGCCATCACCCAGTTGTTGAGGTACTGCCCGCCGCGCATCGTGTCGGCGAAGTGGACGCTCCACGCATCACGATCGTCCACGTTCGCCATGGCCGCGGCCATGCCGCCCTCGGCCATCACCGTGTGCGCCTTGCCGAGAAGCGATTTGCACACGAGCCCCACCCGCGCCCCCATGGCCGACGCCTCGATCGCGGCCCGCAGGCCGGCGCCGCCAGCGCCGATCACCAGGACATCATGCTCGTGCCGGTCATACTGCGTCATGAAGCCTCGCTCCGAAGGATTCGAACCCGGAGGAAGGCAGAGAAAGACAGAGAAGAGAGGAGCAGCAGTTCCGCAGCGGCAGGCGCATCAACGTCCCCTCTCCGTCTTCCTCTGTCCTCCTCCGGGTTCATGCTCTTCCTGCATCGTCAAAGGATTCGATAGTCCGTCCACACGCCCATCGAGCACAGGCGCACGTACACATCCACGAAGCCGACCCACACGAGGCTGAACCACGCCCAGGTCATGTGCCGCCGGTTCAGGCAGGAGACGCCCTTCCACGCCTTGTGCTGCACGGGGCGCTTCGAGAGGCAGTCATGCCTGCCCCCCACGATGTGCCGGAGTGAGTGACACCCCAGCGTGTACCCGCCGAGCAGGACCGGATTGATCAGCAGAACGAGCGATCCGACCCCGATCCCGAATCGCTCTTCTCCCGCCTCATTCGTGAACCAGAAGGCGCGGAACGCGTCATACGCGAGAATGAACAGGAACCCGATCGCGATGTACAGGAAATAGCGGTGGACGTTCTGGATGGTGAGGGGGAACTTCTTCTCGCCGCGGTATCGGGCGCAGCGGAAGCCCGGCTCCCCCACCGCGCAGTTGGGCGGATCGGCCCAGAAGGCCTTGTAGTAGGCGCCGCGGTAGTAGTAGCACGTGAACCGGAACCCGCCCGGCGCCCACAGGATGAGCAGGGCGGGCGAATAGGGCAGCCACGCAGGCCACCAGCCGGGCAGCGGCCCGAGCCAGGCGTGGCCCGTGACGTGTCCCGGCGGATCGAACAGCACGGGCGAATAGAACGGCGACAGGTAGTCCGCTCCCCCGCCCGTGTAGTGGAAATGGTCGCCCTGAAACGCGGCCCAGGTGCCGTACACGATGAAGGTTGAGAGCCCCAGGAAGATGAAGAGGGGCTGGACCCACCAGAGGTCCTTCCGGGCGGTCTCAAACAGCCGCCGGTGGGGTCGCTCCGGCAGCCGCTCGACCGTGAGATCCACACGTGACATGCTGCGTCTGCTCCGTCAAACGGGGGAAACGCCCCAGGCCGACCCCCGCCCACAGGGCTTGGGCACCGGATTCCGAGCGTCGGGGCGACAGCATACGGCGGTGGGGGGGTCCCCGTCATGCCGCCAGCTCGATGCGGCGACCGTCGCGCCCCGTATTTTGAGAGCGGTGGGTGGCTGGGTGCAACCCGCATCGAGCAGCTTGCAGGGGGTTCGCCGCGTCTGATGAACGGGCACGGATATAGTCTGCCTCGGCCGGAATGGGTCCTCAGCAGGAGAGAAACGGTGAGAATGCTCATTTGCCTGTCAGCCGCGGCTATCGCTCTTGCCGCGGGCGGCTCATTCGCTGTTTCCGCGCCAGTTGGCCTGGCCGCCGACGGCCTGCGGGTTGATGTTCACGCGATCCATTTTCGAAAAGGCCCGGTCGTGCTTCCGCACGATGGCGGAGACTTAAGGGCGACCCTTCGCGCCGCGGGCCGGAACACCAGGCTTCTGATCCAGCTGGAAGGGCCCGTCACACGGGAGATGCGGGACGAACTCGAGGCGGCCGGCGTGTGCGTCCTCGGCTATGTGCCCAGCCGCACGTACATCGTGCAGACGAGCGGGGCGGATCTGGACGCGCTCGCAGGCATGGCGTTCATCCGCAGACATGGCGCCGTCGCGCCCGAATGGAAGACTCCCGGCGCAGATCTCGCGGGTGAGCGCCGCGCGGGCGGGCCGCGAAAGATGGTCGTGACCCTCTTTGCCGACGCAGCGCCTGAGGAAACAGCGCGCGTGGCTGAGGCCGTCCTTGCGATGGATGGCGGGGCGATCGCCGCGGCGCATCGACGGGAACTCTCGATCGTCGCGCCTGTGGAGTCGGTCCAAGCGCTCGCGATGATGCCGGAAGTCATGTCGATCTCGATGCTCGATGAGATGCAGACGCACAACGGCTCGAACTCGTGGGTGGTTCAGAGCAACCTGATCGGACGTCGCCCGTTGTGGGACAAGGGGCTGCACGGCGAGGGGCAGATCCTCGGCGTGTTCGATGGCGATCTGGACATGCAGCACTGTGCTTTCCTCGATGAGCTGAATGACGTCGGGCCGGGCCATCGCAAGATCCGGGCGTACAACGTGGTCAGCGCCGAGCCGCTCGACGGCGAGAATCACGGAACACACGTCTCCTGCACCGCCGTCGGCGACGCCGGTCCCGATCCCTCCGCAATCCATCTCCGCGGCATGGCATACAACGCCAGATTCGCGTTCCATACCTTCTGGACGCTCACGGGCGCGGGCGAGGACATGGTCGGACGGCTTGAGCTGCATCATTCCCAGGGCGCTCGTGTCCATACGAACAGCTGGGGCTACATCATCGACGCCTCGTACAACCCGGTGACGCGCGCGGTCGATGAGTTCTCGTACGAGCATGAGGACGATCTGGTTGTGTTCTCGGGCGGCAACGACTTCTTCGTGCATTCGCCCGGCGGCGTCGCCAAGAACTCGATCTCTGTCGGCGCTTCGCGCGACTTCCCAATCCAGGCGCAGTATTGTGTCAGCGGCCGCGGACCGACGTTCGACGGTCGGCGCAAGCCGGATATCTTCGCCCCGGGCTGCCAGACGTTGTCCGCCTACTCCGACACCGGATGCGGTTTCGGGCCACTCACCGGAACATCAATGGCCGCGCCCGTCGTCGCCGGGGCGGCCCTGCTCACGCGGCAGTACTACGTGGACGGTTTCTATCCAGGCGGCGTCGCGAGTTCGAGCGATGGATTCACTCCGTCCGGAGCGCTCATGAAGGCGACGCTCCTCAACGGCACGGTCGATATGACCGGCATTCCGTTCTTTCCCAATGAGCGGGAGGGGTGGGGCCGTCTCGTGCTCGACGATGCGCTCTTCTTTGAAGGCGACGTCCAGAAGATGGTCATCGACGACGTACGGCACGCCGACGGGCTGGAGACCGGCGAGGAGAACGCGATCCTCATGACGGTCCCGTCCGGAGTCTCCGGCCGCCTTCGCGCAACACTGGTGTGGATGGATCCGCCGGCCGAGGAGTTTGCTGGCACGGCCTACATCAACGATCTCAACCTCGAGGTCGTCTCGCCGTCAGGCGCGACATACTTCGGGAATGTGACCAACGGCTTTTATTCCGTCACCGGCGGCCAACTGGACGCCCGAAACAATGTCGAGCAGGTCCACCTCATCGATCCGGAACCGGGCGATTGGACGGCCCGCGTCACCGGCTTCGAAGTGCCCATGGGTCCGCAGGGCTACGCGATCGTCTTCACCCACACGGCTGGCGTCGTAGGCGGCGGCGGCCGGCCCCCGATCCATCCCGGCCTTCCCCGCCCGGTCGCCGGCGTCGTCGTCAACCTGCCGCCTCTTGAAATCCCGGCCACGGGCGGCGGCGGCTTCGGGAACGCGCCGCTGAGCGCCGGATCCTCCGCGGATCTTGACGCCGACGGCGCGGTCGGAGCCTCGGACCTCGCCTTGCTGCTCGCCCTGTTCGGGCGGCAGGGCGCAGAGGCGGATCTGAATGCAGACGGCGCCGTGGATTCGGGCGATCTTGCCCTGCTTCTGGCCCAATGGGGCTCGTCATCCGGGCGTCCATAAGTTATCTTGCGAGAGTCGGGAATCGTGACGACAATGAGCCCTCCGGAACGAGGAGCAGAGATGTCAGTGCGCAGATCCAGGAACGTGAACTTGCGATTGATCTTCGTCTCGACCGGCTGCGCCGCGGCCATGTGCGCATCACCGGTGAGCGCAGCGGACGCCGCCGCCGCGCGTGGTGGATCGCTGCATTTCCGCGCCGGCGTCGTCACGCTTCCGCGGGAGGCGGGGAGACTGGCCCCGCTCTGCGGCCAGGACGACCGGGGAGTCCGCCGCGTGATCCAGTTCGACGGCCCGATGACGCGCGAACGCCGCGAGCGGCTCCGGGACGCCGGCATCGTTGTGGTGGACTACCTGCCGACGAACTCGTACATAGTCCGCGTCGGGGCGGCCGAACCCACCAAGGTCGAGAAACTCGACTTCATCCGCTGGCACGGGAAGTTTGAGCCGACCTGGAAGGTCGCGCCGGAGTTTGGCGGCGTCGCCGCCGATGGCCGCGAAGCAGCCGGCCCGGGCGGCAAAGTACGGGCGATCATTCATCTCTTCGCCGACGCCACGGCGGACGAAGTGGCCGCCGTCGCCGCCGCCGCGGCCGGTCGCCCGGGCGCGCGCGTGCTCAAGACCGCCATGGATTCCGCCGGTCCGCGCGTGATCGCCGAGATCTCTCGGGCCGACGCCGAGTTTCTGGCCGGGTTGCCGCCCACGCAATTCCTGGAACAGCCGGGGCCGATCACGCTGCGGAACGCGTCCACGCAGTGGATCACCCAGAGCAACGCCGTCAATCAGACGCCGCTGTACGACGCAGGCCTGCACGGCGAAGGTCAGGTGATCGGTGTCATCGACGATGGACTGGACACCGACCATTGCTCCTTCCGCGATGAATCAGAGGCGGTCGGACCGTTGCACCGCAAGGTTCTGGCCAACAACATGGACAAGCCCGAAATCGGGTTCCACGGCACGCACGTTGCCTGCACGGCCGCGGGCGACGACGGTTCGTCCGGGCCCACCCGCGGAATGGCCTACGCCGCCAAACTCGTCTTCGAGAGTTTCTTCGACTTCGGGTTTGACGAACTGGGCATCATTGATGCGTTCTCAACGCATCATGCTCAGGGCGCCCGCATCCACACGAACTCCTGGGGCGATGATTCGACGACCGCGTATACGAGCCTCGCCCGTGGGATCGATCTTTTCTCCCGCGCGAGCGAGGAGGATCTCGTCGTGTTCGCCGTGACGAACCTCTTCGACCTCCGGACCCCGGAGAACGCGAAGAACTGCCTCGCCGTCGGCGCCTGCCGCGACTTTCCGACCCAGGCCCAGCACTGCTCGGGCGGCGTCGGTCCGACGGAGGATGGCCGCCGAAAGCCGGAGATCTATGCGCCAGGCTGCGATACACTCTCAGCCCTCGCGACGACTCCGTGCCTTGTCATCCCGCTCAGCGGCACATCGATGGCCACCCCCGCAGTGGCCGGGACGGGCGCTCTCGTGCGCCAGTACTACACGGAGGGTTTCTATCCGAGCGGCGCCGCGAATCCTTCCGATAGCGTCACTCCAAGCGGCGCCCTGATCAAGGCGACGCTCCTCAACTCCACCGTAGATATGACCGGCGTTCCGGGCTTTCCGAGCATTCTCGAGGGCTGGGGACGCGTGCTTGCCAACAATGCGCTGTTCTTCAGCGGCGAAGACCAGACGCTCTTTGTCGAAGATGTTCGAAACGCAAACGGACTGGAGACCGGCGACGTCGCCGAGCACCTCGTCACGATCGAATCGCCTCGCCGCCTGAGCGTCACGCTCGCCTTCACTGACGTTGCCGCGGCCGCCGGCGCCGCCGTCGCCCCGGTGAACGACCTCGGTCTCGAAGTCGTCGACCCCGATGGCGCGGTCTACCTCGGAAATGTCTTCGGCGCCGGGGGCTCATCCGTCGTGGGTGGCGCCGCCGATCCGCTCAACAATGTCGAGCAAGTCCGCTTGACTGGCGCGGCCTTGGGCGTCTGGACCGTCCGGGTCCACGGCGTCGCGGTCAACATGGAGCGGCAGGGCTACGCGCTCGTCGTCTCGACCCATCCTCTGCTGCCATTTGGAGGTGGACCCGGTGGGCCGCGGCCTCCAATTCATCCGAACCTGCCGCTTCCGACGCCGGGCAACTACATCAACATCGGCACGATCGAAATCCCCGCCCCCGGCGGTGGCTTCGGCGGCTTTGGCGGGGCGCTCTCCGCCCCGCGGCTCCGCGGCGACCTGAACGGAGACGGCGCCGTCAACGCATCCGACCTCGCGTCCCTCATCGCCTCGTTCGGCTCAGAAGCGCCGGAACACGACCTCGACGGCGACGGCCGGGTGACGTCCGCCGATCTCGCCATCCTGCTCGGCGCCTGGCGTCCCTGAACCGCCTGCGGTCAGTAGAATCCCGCCCGCGCATGAACGGCGGACGCGGGCACACAGTCATTGTCGGCGGCGGCGTCATCGGCATATGCGCCGCCTACTTCCTCGCGCTCCGGGGAGCGCCGGTCACCGTCATCGACCGCGGCCCGATCGGCGGCGCGTGCTCCTTCGGCAACGCGGGGCTCATCTCTTTCGGCCACCTCCCGATCCCGCGCCCGGGCGTGGTGACGCAAGCGCTCAAGTGGATGTGGAGGAGCGAGAGCCCGCTCTACATCGCGCCGCGGCTCGACCCCGCCCTGCTCGCCTGGCTCTGGCGCTTCCGCAGCGCATGCTCCCCCAGCGTCCTCGCTCGCAGCATGCAGACCCTCGGCGCCTTGAGCCGCGAAAGCCGGGGGCTCTTCGAGGAAATCCACGCCCGCACGAACGGCGCGTTCTTCTACGACCGCCGCGGCTACATGGAGGTCTTCCAGACCCGGGCCGGGCTCGATCACTGCGTCGAAAGCGCCGAGATCACGAAGAAGGAAGGCTTCGGCTACGAAGTGATCGAAGGCGAAGCCCTCCTCGCCCGCGAGCCCGCCCTCGCCCGAAGCGTCCTCGGCGCGGTCTGGTACCCGGATAGCGCCTTCTGCAACCCCCACGCCTTCGTCCGCGCCGCCGCGGCCGCGGCTGAGGCGCTCGGCGCACGATTCCTGCCCAATCGCTCGGTCGAGCGCCTTGACCTCGCCGGCGGCCGCGCCCGCGGCGTCGTGCTCGATCGGGACGAGCGAGTCGAGGCCGAGGCGGTCGTGCTCGCCGCGGGCTCATGGACGCCCGCCCTCGCCGCCCAAGCCGGTGCCCGCGTGGTCATGCAGCCCGCCAAGGGGTATCACCGCGATGTCGGCATGTCCGACCCAAGCCTCACGACGGCGTGCATCTTCGGCGAGGCCGGCATGGTCGCCACACCCATGGATGGCTTCATGCGCCTCGCGGGAACACTCGAGTTCAGCGGCATGACCGAGTCCATGCGCCGCAACCGGCTCGACATGCTGACAATTGGCGCGCGGCGCTACCTCGCGGCGGAGTTCGATGCCTCGCCCCGCTCCGAGTGGATGGGCATGCGCCCCTGCACGCCCGACGGCCTGCCCGTGATCGGCTGGAGCGCGCGCACGAAGGGCGTCTTCATCGCCACCGGCCACGCCATGCTCGGCCTCACGCAGGGGCCCATCACCGGGAAGATCGTCGCCGAGTGTGTGTGCGGCGAGAAGCCATGCGTTGACATCGAGCCGATGCGCCCCGACCGATTCTGAGCGCGCGCACGAAAAAGGGCGGCCGAAAGGCCGCCCGATCACTCTTCGAAACTACGGGCCGGTCAGCCCCAGCTGCCGAGCATGATCGCCAGGTCCGCCGCGCCGACCACGCCGTCGCCGTCGAGGTCGCCGGCGCAGGGCGCAGGCTCGGACGGGCAGGGGCCCCACGCGCCCAGCAGCAGAGCCAGGTCGGGCGCGCCGACCACACCGTCGCCGTTGAGGTCCGCGCCCTTCGGGTTGACGAGGCACGACAGCACTTCCACGGCCACTCCATCCACGCCCGCCTCGACGACCGAGCCGCCGCCGAGATCGCGCGCCTGGAAGCGAACGCGCACGGTGCTCGTGCGCTCGACGAAGTCCGCGATGCGGAACCGTTTCAGCGTCCACTGGCCCGTGTTCTCCGACACGTCCTCCAGCAGCGTCCAGTTCGTCCCGTCGTCGCTCGAGATCTCGATGGGCATCGAGTCGGCGTTCGGCTCCGCGCCGAAATCGTTCGAGTACCAGCGCCAGTAGACCAGGAACGCGTCGCTGCCTTCCGGTCCCGTGGCGTCGAACGCGGGCGAAGTCAGGATCGTCGTGCCGCCGTCCACGTCGCTGTTGCCCGCGACGTTGTCCGTGAGGTAGCACTGGCCCGAGCCGTCGCCGTCCGCGAGCGGATCGCCGCGATCGCCGCCGCCAATCGGAGCGCCGCGGTCCCACGCGCCGTCGGTGACCGTTCCCGAAACCGTCCATCCGAGGTCCGCCTCGAAATCGTCGCTGAAGGGCGTCGCCTCCGCGCTGATGATCGAGAGCCCGTACACCTCCGCCGGCGCCCCCGGAGGATCGGTGATCGTCTGAGACGTCGTGCTGGCCGAGATGTAGTACTCGACCGTGTCGCCGCAGTTGAAACCGGGCAGCGTGGCCATGTACTCGCCCGGCGATTCCTCCGAAAGCGGAAGGGGCGCGAACGCGGCGCCGTTCACGCTGATAAAGATCTGCGCCGAGTCGGCGATCAGCGGATCGCCGCACGTCGCCTCGATCGCCACCGGGAACGAGAACGGCGAGATCGGCGCCGCGCGGTCCGGCGCCGCTCCGTCCTCGTAGTCGAAGTCCAGCCCCTCCGGCGCTTCGAACGACTCCACCACTCCGGAGGTGCTGCTCGTCCCCGGGCCCGAGGCGCCCATGCCGATGCCTCGCTTGGCGAACCCCGACCAGAGTTCGCACTGGTTGGCGCCATCGTTGTTGATCATGTCGGCGAGCAGGATCGCATCGCGAGACTGGATGAACGTGGGCGCCGCCGGCGCCAGCTTCATGCCGTCCGTGACCAGTTGCAGCATGATCTCATTGCCCGCGAAGCCGTGCGTGGCGATCAGATTCGCCCGGCACTCCCACAGCATCGCGCACCAGATCTCGCCCAGATTGTGCACGGTGACCGGCGTCGAAGGCCCGTAGACCGGGTTGCGCGGAATGGCCGGGTCAAACGCGAACTGGTTCCCGTCAATATCCGCGTACGTGAGCGGGCTCTTCTCGAGGTTGGTCGAGTAGGGGAAGCGGCGGATGCCGAAGTAGTAGTTCTGCGTGAATCCCGGGCCGCCCAGGTATGTTCCGTAACCGCCCATGCCGTACACGCCGTCGGGGTCGTCGCCGGGCTCGGCGAGCATCGAGAGCGCGTAGAAATCGCTCCATCCCTCGCCCATCCCGCGGCTCTGATTCGTCCCGCTCCCCAGAGTGCCGTGCAGACGGATCGATGTGCCGTGCGTCAGTTCGTGAATCACGATGTGCGCATCGAGGCTTCCGTCGCGGAAGGGCGTCGGCCCGTTCCAGAGGTACATCTGCACGCGCGAGACCGATCCGTCGGACGTCGTGAAGAAGTTGGCGTTGTCGACGCCGCTTCCATCCTGGCAGTCGGCGCTCACGGAGTCGCCCTGCGCGCCGCCGCGCCCGAAATTGTCCTCCTGGAAGTTCGCAAAAGGCTCCGTGAACCCCAGCTGGTAGAGACGGTCGTGGTACCAGTTGCACCAGTAGAAGAGCTGCGTCACGCTCGCGTCGCGATAGGCCGAGGGCGCCAACGTCAGGTCAAGGGGGAAATCGAACTGCCGGAACGGTGAGCCCACCGGCCGCGGCAGATCGGGCTGGTCGTCGTTGTTCAGATCGAGATGTGAATCGACGTTGTTTCCCACCGTCGTGTTGGATCCGTCCGGAATCCACCCCTCGGGGCTCGCCACAGCGTCAAGCGAGATCGTCGTCACGAGGTCGCGCGACACCTCCACGCCCTGAGAGCCGTCCGGCGCGTTCGGTCCGGGCGTCAGCGGCGCCGGGCTGTCGCTCGTGTACACGCGATACGTGGCGCTCTCCGTGCCGGCGCCGTACCACGTCAGGTTGCGCCGCGACAGGACCTCGCCCGATTGCGCATCAACCGTCAACTCGTACACGTCCGAACTCCCGCGCGCCGAGATCATCACCTCGTATGCCAGCCGCACCACGTCCGGCGTAAGCGGGAAGTACACCAGCCGCGTGTCGATCGGCAGATGCGTCTCCTCCATGCGGCCGAACTTCTGCCTGTGGTCGCTCCCCACGTGGCCCTCGGCAGCCGGCTCGCCCTTGAGTTCAAGCCCAAGGTCGGCCGCCGCCCGGTGAATGGCCTGCTCCCGCGAAAGCGTGGCCGCCTGCGGCCCGAATCCGCCCTCCGGCTCCGCCAGCATCGTGCTGCCGATCGAGGCGATCCGCCCATCGGCCGTCACATTCGCGCGCATCTCGGCGCCCACAACATCCACGCCGCCGATGCGCTGTGTCCACCACAGCGTCGTCAGCCCGTTCCGCGGCGACACCGCCTCGCGGACGATGTTCGCCTCCGCGAGCTGCGCCTCCGGCGTCCGGAACACGTCCGCGTGCGCCGTCACGAACTCCCGCGCAATCGCCTTCGCGTCCACCGGCCCCGCCACCGGGTCCGTCAGCAGCCCCCGCGTCGAACGGAGGTACTGCGCCCCGCCCAGCGTCTCGTGAAAGTCGATCGCCCCGCCATCGATAGCCGCGGCAAGCCCAGCCCCCCTCTGCGCCCGCGCCACCTGCAAGGGGGAACCCATCGCCACCGCGATCGCCTCCGCAACTTCCGGCTTCTGAAGCCGCACGTCGAAGTCAGGCAGCGTCCGCTGGAATCGCTCAAACCCCCGGCTCGGCCCCGCGTCAGCGGGAGCAGGGTCGCCGTTGGACGTCGTGGTCTCGGACAGGGCCGGCGTCGAAAACGCCACGGCCACACCCGCGCAAATGCCAAGCAGCACATGGGTGCGCATGAACGAATCCCTCCAATGGATGAGGACGGTCTCTCTGCAGGCGCCCCGCCACGCAGCCGCGCAGCCCGGCGAACACGCCCATCCGCGTCTCGCCACGCGGACGCCGCGAGTGTACCGGGGTCCCCCCGCCTCCCCAAGCCCCAGCCGCCCAATTGGGACAAGAAGCCGCCCTCAAAGACCCCCTCCTCGGGGGCCGAGAGCGGCGAAGGGCGACCGAGGGGACTCGAACCCCCGACCCCCTGGACCACAACCAGGTGCTCTAACCAACTGAGCTACGGTCGCCATCTGGCGCCGACGGCTTCGCCGACGCGAGCAGGAACGGTACGACGGCCCCGGCAAGCCGTCAATGGTTGCCCGAAGCCGCCTAGGCGAACCACCAGAAAAGCAAACGGCCCCGCCCGGAAGTCCGGACGGGGCCGTGCAGTGGTCAGAATCTACCCCGCGGCTTATCCGCGGCGGCGGCGGGCGACAGCCAGGCCCGCAAGACCCATCAGGCCGATCGCGCCCGGCGCCGGAACATTCAGCACCATGAACGCCTGCCCGATGTCGGATCCGGTGCCGTCCATCAGGTCCGCCGTGAAGAAGTACTGCAGGTTGTCCGTCAGGAACGCATCCTCGTTGTTGAAGATATTGATGAACGCATTGTCATCGAACATCCCGTTTCCATCGAGATCGACGGGGTCGCCCTGACGGGCCACGACCATCGAGTTGTTGAAGACCAGCACCGCGTCCGCCAGCGGATCGGCGTTGCTCGTCGTGCCGCCGATGACGAAGTCGCCCAGGTTGTTGCCGGTCATCGTGAAGAAATTGTCGCCGAACAGCGCATCGCTGTACACCTCGCCCGGAAGACCGCCGGGGATCGAGTCGCCGGTGCGCGCCAGTTCGACGCCGTTGCGAAGCAGCCAGTTCCCCGTGTCATCGTTGCTGCCGCGGGCGAACCAGTCGCCGTTCGTCATCATCACCGACTCGGTGATGATGTTGACGGGCGAGCCGAAGCCGGAAAGTGTCGAATCCTCCTGGATCACGACCGCGTTGTTCACCACGAGCACGTCGTCGCCCGTCGTCGCGCCGTTCAGGTCGCCTTGCTGCATCCAGGTCAGGCCGTCGCTGCTGACGTAGAAGTCATTCAGGTCGAGGATGTCCCACGTTTCCGTGGCGCCGCCGGCCTGGCCGCTCGGGACAAAGCCAACATTGTCCGTGTTCACCACCATCGTGCCGCCGATCACGCACGCCGTCGTGCCCGTTCCGGCCGGGTTGCTGGTGAGAGACGTGCGGTAGGCCACGCCCAGAGACGTCAGGTAGCCCTCCGCGATCGTGGCGCCGTGGTTCGCGCCCGGAATCGGCGCGAACGGAGTTCCCTCCTGCGCCACCGTCGAGAACCCGCCCCCGCCGAACTTGACGAGGTACTCGTCCGCCGTCGTCGGGCCGTTCGTATCCGCCACGAACACGAAGTCGCCGCTGTTGTCCAGCGACACCAGGCGATCCATCAGCCCCACGTTCTCGCCGCCCGTCCACGCCGCAGCCGTTCCCTCGCGCACCATGACGGTCGGGAGCGCCGCGCCGAACCCGCGGATGATCACCTCATCCTCCGTCGTCGGCAGCGTGGTGTCCGCGTTCATGGCCCACCAGTTGCCATCCGGGCTCCTGAACGGACGGTCTAATGCATCGAACGTGGCGCCGGGAATACCGGGTACCGGGCCCCCCTGGCGGATGATCACCGTCGCCCCGAGCGGTCCCGCGACCGCCGCCGCGGCCAGCGTCGCCGGTGCGAGGCCGAACACAAGTGCTCTCGAAATCATGCTCATTGTGGTACTTCTCCTCCTGGCCCGAAGTCGGGCCCCTCGACGATCCGCCTCGGGCGCAAGGCGCACGCCCGACGACGAAACTCCCGCGCGTGCAATCGCACGAAGCGGAACACATCCACTCAACATCGCCTCGAGTGCGATCCGCGCGGCGTTCGTCAGCCCGATGTGCCGACGCCCCATCGCCCGCGGCCGCGGCGACGTGTTTCCATTCCCAGACCCCCCCGGCGGGGGGATCACCCATCATTCAAGCGAAACACCTCACCCGCGCCAAGCGAAACCCGGCCCAATTTTCGCCATCCCCTGATCTTCACACGTCCCGGCCAGGAATGTTCGGATTGTGTTGGGAAAGCCCCGGCGGCCCCCCGCCGCCTGCCGCCGCCATCGCCGCCGGCCCCAGCCCGGTGCTACACTCGCGGCCCCCCAGGCGCGAAAGTTCCGGACATCAAGGTCGCCCAACGGGCCGAACCGGCCCGCCGCCGGAATCGTCATGAGGGGCGCCTGCCGCATTTCGATTTCGTCCGCACATTTCTCTTCCGAGAATCAAGACATGCCCACCACCGCAGCGCTCGCCCGGCTCAAGCTCGACCTCCAGTCCGGACGCATCCACCGCAACGACTCCACGCCCGCGCTCATCGAGGCTGCGATCGCCGCCGGCGAAGGCAAACTCGCAAGCAACGGCGCCTTCGTCGTCTCCACCGGCGACCGAACCGGCCGCAGCCCCAAGGACAAGTGGCTCGAGGATTCCCCCGAAGTCCACGACAACATCTGGTGGGGCGCCGTCAACCAGGGCATCTCCGGCGACGCCTTCCTCGAACTCGAGCGCCTGGCCCACGACTACCTCACGTCGCGCGACAACCTCTACGTCTTCGAGGGCTTCGCCGGCGCCGATCCCCAGCGCCGACTCCGCGTCACCACCGTCACCGAGCACGCGTGGCATTCCCTCTTCGTCCGAACGCTCTTCATCCGCCCCCAGGCCGGCGAACTCCGCGAGTTCCGGCCCGATTGGCTCATCCTCAACTGCGGCGCCCACAAGCTCACCGCCGAGGAGCAGCGCCGCCTCGGCCTCAAGGGCCCCATCTGCGTTGCGCAATCGCTCACCCGCAAGACCGTCATCATCTTCGGCACCGAGTACGCCGGCGAGATGAAGAAGTCCATCTTCTACGCCATGAACTACGACATGCCGGATGTCGGCGTCTTCCCCATGCACTGCTCCGCCAACGTCGCCAGGAGCGATCCCTCCAACGTCGCCCTCTTCTTCGGCCTCTCCGGCACCGGCAAGACCACCCTCTCCGCCGACCCCGAGCGCGCCCTGATCGGCGACGATGAGCACGGCTGGTCGGACCGCGGCGTCTTCAACTTCGAGGGCGGCTGCTACGCCAAGTGCATCAACCTCACCGAGGAAGGCGAGCCTCAGATCTTTAACGCCATCCGCTTCGGCTCCGTCCTCGAGAACGTCGTCATCGACGAAGCCACCCGCGTCCCCGACTACGACGATAAGTCCATCACCGAGAACACCCGCGCCACCT
>CAZGVW010000042.1:0-3434 GCA_964529265.1 uncultured Phycisphaeraceae bacterium | reverse complement strand
GACGGCCACTCCTCGACCTTCGCGACGATGGTCGTCACCGCTTCGGGCGGCGGCTGGTACGCCGCGCCCTGCGCCATGGCCGTCTGGATCTGCTGGAACTTGAAGAAGCCGAGCGTCGAGATGACGACGAACATCGCCACGAGCATCAACACCATTCGTTTGGCCATGAGGACCTCTATCGATTCGTTCCTGGTTCGTGGATCCGGTTCCGGGTTCAGGTTCCGGGTCCCGCGGGCACGGCGGCTCGAAGGGCAAGAGCCGTTCCACGCGTGATCCGCCGGAATCGATCGAAGTCAGCGGCGGCGACGCGTCGGCGCGCCGAAGGGTCGGCACGGGTGCCGAGGCATCGGCAGTCGTCCGCTTCCTGACCGGGCGATCGAAGGACGAGGCGCCCGAGTTCGTCGGCCGCGAGACGCAGTCCGGCCATCGCGTGTACGGCGGCGTGCTGATCAACCTCAGCCGCTGACACCGGCGCTGGAATCAGCGACACGATCTGTGCGGACGAAGAGGACGATCAGTGTCGGGATGAAGGCGATGAGGTGCAGCGTGGGGAGCGGGCCGGGCGCGATGAGCCGGGCCACGGTCAGAAGCGCGAACGCGGCGGCGACCGATGAGAGGAGCCAGCCTGACGATGCGCGCAGGAGGAGCCCCGCCGCGGGCAGCGCGATCGCGAGCGCGACGGCGATCTGCACTGCCGGGGTCGATGCGAGCACACCTGAATCCCACGCCTGAAGGGCTCCGCCAACAGCCGCGACGGTCGCCCAGAGATACCGATTGCCGAATGCGAACATGCGTGCCTCCCTGCGCTGACGGCGGCATTGCCGTCAGCTTCAGCACAACACGGCCGCGGCGCGGGGCCGGGCGTCGAGGGGATGAACGGTCAAAGACGCCGGCGAGCGGCGGGCGACTGGCCGAGGGAGGCGCGCACGCCGGCCGAGCGCCGGCGGCTGACGTGAAGGCGGGTACCGTCGCGCAGCGTGAGCGTGGCCGAGCCGTCGCCGTTGCCGGCGACCGCGTCGACCGCGGCCACGTTCACGAGATCGGCGCGGCTGATGCGGACGAACGCGCTTGCCAGCCGCGTCTCCAGCTCCTGGAGCGTGTAGTCGGTGCCGGCGGAGCGGTCGCGCGTGTGCGCGTAGACGAGGCCCTCCGCGGCGCTGAACCGCAGGATGTCGGACAGCGGCACGAGCTTGTGTACCGCGCCGTGGCGCACGAGCAGCCGCTCCGGCAGCGGCGGCCGGTGCCGGATCGCGTCGCCGAGCTGCGCGAGATCCTGCGCGGTCCATCGCGCGGCCGGCCGGTCGGCGAGCCGGCGGCGCGCGCGTTCGATCGCCGTCGCCAGGCGCGCGCGGGTGACCGGCTTCACCACGTAGTCGAGCGCGTCGTGCTCGAAGGCCTTCAGCGCGAACTCCGCGTACGCGGTCTGGAAGATGACGAGCGGGCGCGGCTCGGGCAGGTGACGCGCGACGTCGAAGCCATCCACCTCCGGCATCGCGATGTCCAGGAGGATCAGGTCGGGCGCACGCGTGCGCACCAGCTCGAGCGCCGACAACCCCTCGCCCGCCTCGCCCACGATCTCGACGTCGAGCGCGTCCAGCAGCCTGGCCAGCCGCCCCCGCGCCGCCGGTTCGTCGTCCACGATGAGCACGCGCAAGCGCGTCACGGGCGGGCCGCGGCCTCGACAGGAATCTTCACGCGCACGTGGCCGCCCGGCGCGGTGTGATCGACCTCGACGGCCGCACGGTCACCGTAGAGGGATGCGAGGCGCTGGCGAAGGTTGCCCAGGCCGTTGCCCTCGCGCCACGCGGGGGCGAATCCGGGACCCGTATCGTCGACGCGAAGCCGCACCGCCCCCGGTTCGCTGGCCGCCGAGATGCGAATCGTCACGCCGTCCACCCGCGCGCCCGCGCCGTAGCGAATCGCGTTCTCGACCAGCGGCTGGAGGAGGATCGTCGGGACCGGCGCGACCGCCGCGTCCGGCGGAATGTCCCATTCGACGCGCAGCCGATCGCCGAACCGCTGCTGCTCGACGGCGAGGTACGCGCGCACGTAGGTGATCTCGTCATCGAGCGTGCTCATGCGATCGGCCGTCCGTTCGAGCGTGAGGCGGAGCACGTCCGACAGATCTTCCGTGGCGCGCTCGGCCGCGGCCGGATCGGTGCGGATGAGTGCGGCCACCGTATTCAGCGCGTTGAACAGGAAGTGCGGGTTCATGCGCGCCTGAAGCGCCGCGAAGCCGGCCTCGGCCGCCTCGGCACGCGCGGCCGCCGCCCGGCTCGCTTCGGCGCGCGCGTGACTGTACAGCAGACGGCACGCGCGAACGGCCGATCGGGCCGACAGGACGAGCACCGCGGCAAATGCCGCCGAGACGATCGTCACGAAGACCAGCGGCGCGCCAAGCACGCCGCGCACGATCATGAGCGCAATGGCCGCGGCGAGCAGCGACGCGGACGCCAGCGCGATGGCCGGCAGCGCGATGAGCAGCCGCCTGAACGCCTCGGTGCGCGGCGCATCCAGCGCCGTGCCCGCACGCGCGCTCGCGCTCGCCTCGAGCAGGCGGCCGACGATGAAGAGCAGGCCGCCCGCGCTGCCGCAGACGGCGCTCAGGAACTCGGAGGCGCCGACGGCGCCGGGCGCATTCGCGCTGTCGAAGGCCTGCAGGGCGATGAGCCCCAGCCAGGCAATGACACCGAACGCCGCAGTGCGTCGCGTCTCGCGCGGCGCGGCCGCCATCGCCTCGCGAATCACGGTCGAGAGCCGCGGGCCGGTCTCCATCGGGCGCCAGCGTACCGGCGCCATCCGGCACGATCAAGGCGCGTCCCGATGAGCGGTCAAATCGAGCCGGCGAACGGCTCCACCGGTCATTCACCAATTCCGGTGCCACTGTCGTGGCACAATCGCGCGGTGGCTGAACCGCGTGTGCTGGTGGCGGGGGCAACCGGCCGGCTCGGCCAGGTGGTGGTGCGGAAGCTGGCGGCGGCGGGCGTGCCGGTGCGGGCGCTGGCGCGGAACCGCGACAAGCTGGCGACGCTGGCCGGACCGAACGTCGAGATCGCCGCGGTGGACATGAACAGTGTCCCCGCGCTGAATGAAGCCTGCCGCGGCGTGGGACAGATCGTCGCGACGGCGAACAACAACATGGGCAGCGGGCCGGCCAGCCCGACGCGCATCGATCTGCCCGCCTATCAGAACCTGTGCGCCGCGGCGCGCAACGCCGGCGTGCGCCGCCTCATCTTCGTCTCGACGCGCAGCGTCGATCAGGACGCACCGGTCGATCTGTTCCGCGTGAAGTGGTATATCGAGGACGCGATTCGCCGCAGCGGCGTCAAGCACGTCATCCTGCACTGCGCCGCGTTCACCGACATCTGGGCGGATCTGATCGCGGACGGCATCCGCAAGAAGGGCGTCACCACCATCTTCGGCGACGGCACCGG